>NZ_JAUBOY010000043.1:0-67163 GCF_036700465.1 Microcoleus sp. T3_A4
CTCAATCGAATAAGGTTTCATTTTTTTAGCTTATATACTAAATAAACTGTATCATATATACATGGAATCTGCTGTAAGTTCGCAGTAAGGAGTTTAGCCCTGAAAGAGAGGACTAAACTCCTTACTACAAACAGGTGCGTAATAAGGACTAAAGTCCTGAGTGTGTATTTACTTTAAATCCAGCAATCCGCTAGTTTTCAGCTTAGGATTAAACCGGATTTCTTCAGTTACGCCCCGATCTTTCAGCAGCGCGAAAATTTCATTTTCCACCCGCCGCGCGACATTTTTCAACAATTTATCTTTGGCAATTTCATCGGCGAATATACCTTCATAATTTGCCGTTTCTTGGGCAGTCATTACAGTTTTGGTGTCGATGGGATCGTTCCACTTGGCAGCATCGGCACCGTTACCCTGGGGTTGGGAACCGTTTTCGGCAATCCAACTTTCTCTAATGCTTTCTAGAATTGTGCGGCTGGGCTTGTCAATAGTTTGAACTTTCAGCCAGTAGCAATATTGGGTCTGGCGTACCAAATGCTGTTTGAGGCTGAGGTAAATGTCGCGAGAATAGCCGACAAATTGCAGGACTTTCTCGCTGTCAAAAATCGCGTAAACGCCGATTTTTCCCTGGACAAAATCGGGCAATTTCCCCTCAGAGTCTATGTATGGAATGAATTCTAAGCTGGCGAGAGATTGAATGTCTTCTGTCATCCGATTTTAGATTTTAGATTTTAGATCTAAGATTAAACCACAGATTAACCAGCCTTTACTTAACTCTTGAACACTCGATAAATTGCACAGAGGCGGCTGGGTTTAAATATTTTGGCTTGGAACATGAAATTAGGGGGGACGTTGACGATCGCAAAATCGCTCGATTCATGATACTTTTCAAATTCAGCAGGCATTCCCTTCGGCGTCTCGCTGCTGTAAGGGACTGGCTGAAAAAGTAACTCGGCAAACTCAATGCGCGAGCATTGCAATTGTAGCGCTATTTGTTTGACAAAGCTTTCACCGGTTAATAAACCGAACAGTGCAGTTTTAGCCTCTGGTTCGAGGACAAAACTGCTATCGTAGCTTTCAATAATCTTAAGACCCATTTTCTGTATACTCCTGACAGATGGCGGTTAACGGTTATTGGTTAACTGTTTTGAGCGATCGACTTAATCCTGAATTTTACCTGAGACTGAGCGTTTTAAACGCAGAACGTATTCGGCAGGAGGTCAATCGATTTTAGATTTTAGATTTTAGATTAAAGGATTGAAGCATTGACCCCACGGATAAATTCTGGGGGCAAGTTTCATCGGATACAGGTTTTTTATTTCTGGACGGATGAATCCGGCGGCTTGTATCCTGGATGCTTTCGGTCAATGAAAATACCACAATCAGGAAATTTTGACAAATAGGCCTGATTTATTTGCCGATCGCTTTTATCATGTCGGTATCGCCATCTATCCGACTACGACTAAAAGGCTATGCAGAAGATTGAAAAAGCATCATTCCCAGCTTCCAGAAGTGCCCCGAACCAGCCGGACTGGCTAGAATTGGTAGAATACGCCTCTGTTGCTGGTTCCGCTATTGGCACGATTGCTGCAGGATTGTCGGGCCAAATTGTCTACGCTGCCGCCCCTTTAACCGCAGCACTCTCGATAAATCTCGCCAATCGCCAGCGTTTCGAGCAACAAATGCAACAAAAGGCAAATTCTGCGATTACGGACGTACAGGCCGCAGTAGAACGTCGCTCGCAGCAAGTTCAGATACTACCTGGAGAACCTGCGGAACTCTACACCGCCGTCTCCGACTTGCGGCAGAAACTCCAGGGCTTGGAATCCGGCGTCATCGCCGAGGTACAAGCTGCTGTAGCCTCCCTCGAACGCCAAGCCCAAGCGCTTCCGGCCGACTCTCAGGAACTCTACACCACCCTGTCCGATTTGCAGCAAAAACTCCGCATTTTGGAAAATAGCGCCCTCAGAGAGCATGATTGGGAAAATGTCAACGTCCGATTTTTATTGATGGGCGAACAGTTAACTGAAGTTAAAACTATTACGGCTCAGTTACAGGAGCGATCGAACGAAGTAGACTTGGATACAATCCAAGGTTCTCTCCAGCAATTGCAGGACTTGCTCGATCGACCCACAATAGACACAGGGATGCTGCAAACCGAGATTCAGCATTTGCAGCAGCAAGTGTCCGAGTTGCAGAGGCAAAATCAAGAAATTGTCAAGCCTTATTTGCAGCGTCTGACTCGCGCCGTGAAGAAACTATCAGCAAATTAGTCTTACTTATTCGTTTTTCCTAGGGTGCAGCGCGGGCATCTTCCCGCATTCTTTCGTAGGGTGCGCCGGGCCGCGCACCTTACCAATTACCAATTACCCGTTACTAAATTTTTGCCAAGCTTGCCAGAAAACATAAATCGATAACACTGCCAAGAGCGATCGAAAAGCTAAACTAACAATACGATCGGGCAATCTCGGCAAAAACCGCGTGCTCACCTGCGCGCCCAACAAACCGCCGCCGCCAAGAATTAACCCCACAACCCACAAAACATTCCCGCGCGCCGCGTGTCCCGCCGTCGCCGAAATTGCCGTGATGACGATGACGCCCAAGCTGGTTTGAATTGCAGTTTTAATGCTTTCTCCTAACAGCAAAATTTGCAGGGGAACCATAATTACGCCGCCGCCTACGCCGAACAAACCCGCTAATAAACCCGCCGCACTGCCGGTAGCAATTTTAGCAAAAGTTGGATGGAATATAATATTTGAATTATTGGGTAATTCGTGATTGGTAATTGGTAATTGAGCATTTTCTCCTTGTCCCGCTTGTCCTCCCAGTTCCCCTTGGTCTAGTTCCGCTTTCTTCTTAGCTGTCAGGCGCTTGCGAACTTCAATCAAATAAATATTCAGCCACAGCAACAACCCAAAAGTAAGTAACAGCAAGTAAGGCGGAAATATCCCCGCCAAATAAGCACCGATTTGTGCTGTGATGACGGCTGGAAATCCGATACCTGCGACTTGGCTCAAGCTGAGGTAGCCCATGCGCCAATTCTGGATGCTGCCAGAAATAGCTGTAATGACGATCGACAAACCGCTAGTAGCAACCGCTTCCACCGGAGCGTAATTGAGAGCCACCAACAAAGGCACGAGCACCGTACCGCCACCGATACCCAAAAATCCAGCTAGAATTCCGGCAAAAATTCCCGCCGCACCCAACATCAATAATTCACTGATAGTCATTAGTCATTAGTCATTAGTCAGTAGTCATTAGTCAACAGTTAACAGTCAAATTTTAAGAATCATTAGTCGTGCCGTCGGGCATAATTGCCCGCCTCAAATCTGCATCGCGAAAGTTAGTTCGATTGAGATTAGCATCAATCAAAACCGCTTCCACCAAAATAGCCCCGCTAAAATTAGACCAGCACAGCTTTGCCCGGTACAAATTAGCACCGCTCAAATTAGCTCTTGCCAGCGTTGACCAACTCACATTAGCAACTCTCAAATTAGCATTGCTCAGATTAGCTTCGGTGAGATTAGCTCCAACCATAGTTACTTGGCGCAAGTCTGCACCAGTCAGGTTTGCCCCGCTCACCATCGCCCCGCTGAGAATTGCCTGAGTCAGATTAGCTCTTTCTAAAAGCGACTCGCTGAGGATGGCATTTGTCAGGTTTACCGCTTTGAGAGTTGACCAACTCAAATTTGCCTTCATCAAATTAATGCGAATCATGCTAGCGTCGGTTAAGTTGGCCGCAAACAAATTCGCTTCGGTAAAGTTGGCTTCGGTCAAATTAGCTTCGGTCAAATTAGCCTTGGTCATGTTGACTTCTCTCGCCATTGAGCCGCGCAGGTTTGCTCCCATCAGGTTAGCCCCGCTGAGATTGGCGCGGCTCAAATCGGTACCGATGAGATTTGCTTCGCTGAGGTTGGCTTCCGTAAAGTCCACCCCTGCCAATTTCACCTCGCGCAAGTTCGCTCCCGTCAGGTTAGCGCCTTTGAGGTTTGCGTCTTGGAAATTCGCTCTGGTAAAGTTAGCCTCGCTGAGGTTTACCCCTTTTAAGTCGGCCCCAGCGAGGTTAATTTCTCGAAAATTTCTTTCTCCGGCCGCATATTGCCTCAGAATTCGATCGGCCTCCATGTCATTCGCCTCGCAATTTTTTTTAAACGTTAGAGTGATGGGTGTTACCACATCATCCCAGATAAACACGGTATTCACCCTGCACGCTGTAGTATCTGTAGAATTTTTGCATTGCTTTCGGGGCACTGCGGTGCTATTCGCTCCTAAAGGGCCTGACAAAGATCAAAGCTTCTGAGAAAATCAACAATAGGGTAAAACTCTCGGCGCTCGCCACTGAGTCAGTCGATTTTAGATTTTAGATTTTAGATTTGCTCCACAGATTCATCTGGGAGCCGGAACTTTGGTCTAAAATTATGGGCTCACCACGACGATTATCGGAAACTTGTATTCGTTTTTGGGCGAGCTGGCAGTTGACAACTGACAACTGTCAACTGTCAACTGTCAACTGTCAACAGACAACAGAGAAAGGAAATTTTAAAATGCCTGAAAATTTGAGAAGCCAAGCGGTGACTGGGGGCGTGCAGCGCGCGCCCAACCGAGCAATGCTGCGGGCAGTCGGTTTTGGTGACGGCGATTTCACTAAGCCGATTGTGGGGATTGCCAACGGGTACAGCACGATTACGCCCTGCAATATGGGATTGAACGACCTCGCTTTGCGGGCTATTGCGGCTGCAAAAGAAGCTGGGGCGATGCCACAGATGTTCGGTACGATTACTATCAGCGACGGAATCTCGATGGGAACTGAAGGGATGAAATATTCTCTGGTGTCGAGAGATGTGATTGCTGATTCCATCGAAACTGTTTGCAACGGCCAAAGTATGGACGGTGTGCTAGCTGTCGGCGGCTGCGATAAAAATATGCCGGGGGCGATGATTGCGATCGCCCGCATGAACATTCCTGCTATTTTTGTTTACGGCGGTACGATCAAACCAGGACACCACAACGGAAAAGATTTAACCGTTGTCAGCGCTTTTGAAGCAGTCGGTCAATTCAGCGCGGGCAAAATTGACGAAACAGAACTCAATGCAGTGGAACAACAAGCTTGTCCGGGTGCGGGTTCCTGTGGCGGAATGTTCACAGCAAATACGATGTCTAGCGCTTTTGAAGCGATGGGCATGAGTTTGCCTTATTCTTCGACAATGGCTGCTGAGGATGCCGAAAAAGCTGACAGCGCTGCCGAATCTGCAAAAGTTCTGGTGGAAGCTGTCCGCAAACAGTTGTTACCGAGCCAAATTTTGACGCGCAAGGCTTTTGAAAATGCGATCGCGGTAATCATGGCAGTCGGCGGTTCAACCAATGCTGTGCTGCATTTATTGGCCATTTCCAATGCGATCGGAGTGGAGTTGTCCCTCGACGATTTTGAAACTATTAGAGCGAAAGTGCCCGTGCTGTGCGACCTCAAACCCAGCGGCAAATATGTAGCAACCGATTTGCACAAAGCCGGCGGCATTCCTCAAGTAATGAAAATGCTGCTAGAAAAGGGTTTACTGCACGGAGACGCGCTGACAATTACCGGTCAAACTGTTGCCGAAGTGTTAGCAGATATTCCAGCCAAACCCCGCACCGACCAAGATGTCATCCGCCCTTGGAACAACCCGATGTACGCCCAAGGACATTTAGCAATTCTCAGGGGAAATCTGGCAACAGAAGGAGCCGTTGCTAAAATTACTGGCGTTAAGAAACCGCAAATTACCGGCCCGGCGCGGGTATTTGAATCTGAAGAAAATTGTTTGGATGCAATTTTAGCCGGCAAAATTCAAGCCGGAGATGTGATTATCATCCGCTACGAAGGGCCCAAAGGCGGACCGGGAATGCGCGAAATGTTAGCACCAACTTCGGCAATTATTGGCGCCGGTTTGGGCGATTCTGTAGGGTTAATTACTGACGGCCGCTTCTCTGGCGGAACTTACGGCATGGTGGTCGGTCACGTTGCACCAGAAGCGCAAGTTGGCGGGACAATTGCTCTGGTAAAAGAGGGTGATTCGATTACAATTGATGCTAACAATCGCTTGTTGCAGCTCAATGTTTCTGATGCAGAATTGGAGCAGCGGCGCGCTCTTTGGCAGCCTCCTAAACCTCGCTATACTAGGGGCGTTTTGGCTAAATACGCTAAGTTGGTTTCTTCTAGCAGTATTGGTGCTGTGACTGATTTGGGTTTGGGTTAAAGTAGGAGTTTTTGTAATCGCAGATGAAGGCAGATCAACGCTTCGGAACGCAGATAAAATCCTATCTGCGTTCATCTGTGTCCATCCGCTGATATCTGCGGTTACAAAATCCCAAATTAAGGGCGCTGATTCAAAAAGCGGCCTGCCATCGACATGGCGTCAGTAATATCTACGTCGCCGTCTCCATCTGCATCTAAAAACGTATTTAAAACGGGATTTCCGCCCTGGGCTGGATTTTGGGCGTTACCGCCGGTTTGTAGCAAATTCAGTATGAGCGGCACCAAAACAGGTATCATCGCCTGCACTGTGGCGTTATTTAAACCGGTTCTGTGGGCGATATCGTTCACTATCTGCGTCAGTTGGCCTGCGCCGAACAAACTCTGTACCGCTTGCGGATTGGGATTTGTGCCGCTAAATTGGTTGACAAGTTGTTGAGCTTGTGCGTCTCCTGACTGCGATCGCACGTCTTGCAATGCCGATCGCACGTATCCGCCCAAAACCGACATCGCCAACTGAGTCGTACCCGCATTGACGCCCTGGTTGCCACTCAACTGCTCTACCGCACCGAGAATGTTGCCCAACTGATTCGGGCTTGCTTGTTGGTTGGGATTGTCGATCGCGCTCAAAATTTGGTCAAATAGTCCCATAATTTTCGCTCCGTACAGTTGTTTCTCAACTTTAAATTATAGCAACTCCTGTTTTTCAAGATTACTGCAAATAGTTGTGATTTGGGTATTGTCACTCATTTAATGGGGTAGCGACAGCCAGTTATTAAGCAATCTCATACCATTTTAGATTTTAGATTTTAGATTTTAGATTTTAGATTTTAGATGGGTAATGAATTCTGACATCAGATTGCGGAGCGTGCTTGCAGTTGCATTCTTTTTTGAAACAGGGATTAAAACGAATAATTTTTAAGTTTTTACAGTTCCTCTCTTTTCGGACTTGGTTGGCGCGTTCCCGTTGCCGATGGAATTTGATTCCCGATCAATTGGAGGTTGTAAGAGCGTATTTTGCCTTAAATTCTCATGCTTAATCGGCAGGGCGATCGAAAATTCCGTCCCCGTTCCCACCTCCGACCAAAAGTTAATTGTCCCCCCATGTTTTTTAACGATAATTTCGCGACCGATTGCCAATCCCAAACCAGTACCTACACCTCTCGGTTTAGTCGTAAAGAATGTTTCAAACATTTTTTCTTGGCTCTCTGGTGCTATTCCCGTACCGTTATCAGAAATTCGCACTACCACTGAGTCGTCGTCCAAGTATTCTGTAGCAATCACAATCCTCGGCGAAAAACTCGGTGCTTCCTGGAGTGACTCCGAAGCCGATTGTTTTTTCGCCTCGACTGAGCTGGACTTCTCACTTTTTGCTTTCTCTTCCACAGCATCTAGTGCATTGTTGAGAAGGTTCACAAATACCTGGTAAAGCAAACCCATATAGCCTTCCACAGTCGGAATATTCCCGTAATTTCGCACCACTTCAATGCCCTGTTTGATGCGGCTGTTGAGAATCAGCAAACTGCTGTCTATGCAGGCGTGCAAATCGACGGGATGAGGGGCCGCCTCGTCGAGGCGAGAAAAATCTTTCAAACTTAAGATAATAGCTTTTGCTCTTTCCGCCCCTAGTTGCATCGAGTCAAATATTTTGCTCAAATCTTCTTTGAGAAAATCGATGTCTATTTCTTCGCCTTTCGTGATAACTGCGGCCGGGGGGTTGGGAATTTCTGTTTCGTAAGTTTTGAGCAAGTCTAAAATATCTTCAACATAATTTCTGCCAGGAGCGATATTGGCATAGATAAAATTGATTGGGTTGTTAACTTCGTGAGCAACACCGGCTAACATCCGCCCCAAAGTTGCCATTTTCTCATTTTGAAGTATCTGGCTTTCTTGTTCAGATTTCAATTCTTCTAGCAACTGATTTACTTTCTGAATGAGTTGATTCAGCGAAGCTGCTAATACTCCTACTTCATCGGTGCTGGTAACTGGTACTTGCAACTGAAAATTAGATTCTTTAGTCACTCGCTGAGCGATTTTAGTTACAGCGGCGAGGGGTTTGGCGATCGCCCGACTGGTGAAGCCCGCCAGCACTGCTGCAACGATGATCGACAGTGCCATGCTACCCAAAATTATTTGCACCCGCAGCGTCTGGGCTCGCAGCAGATCCTCCCGCCCTGCATCTTCTTGCTCTTGGGCGCGATCGATAATTTCTGCTATATCATTGACCGCCCTATCTAGTTCCAACCCTATTTTATCTCGATCTAAATTCGACAGCAACTTACGTTTTACAAGTTGTTTGGCGGGGTTATTTGGCAATACAATGATTTTTTTATTAACTGTTTCTATTCGAGCAAGATAATTAGACAATAGCGAATCGCAAGTTTTTTTAAATTTTTCTATGCCTTCTATGTCTTCCATGTATTTAGAGTTCTTGACTTCAGATAATAACACCTTCAAATTGTAAATATTGTTTTGTAGTTGTTCGTATTTGTTGTCAAAAATTTTGGGCTGTTCTAGCCCGTAAATAAGCCATTCTTGGCTATTTTTAGTTCGCAGTAAAGCCACCTGTAACTTATTTAAAAGCTGAGTTTCTCGATCGATGTGTACTTGATTGTTAGTTCTGCGATAGTAATGAGTGCCCACCAACATCCCGATAGTCGTTCCTCCAATCGCAACACAAAGAGCTAGTGCGTACCCACTGCTGATTTTGTCGCGAATACTGAGGTTGCCCAAGGAATGGGCTATGTGAGCGAAATAATTGGGCTTGAGTGGCTGGCTCTCTTTGATGTGATGCTCGCAAGAGGTAGAGAGTTCTTGTGAAGGCTGATTTAGATGTTTGAGCTGCATAGATGCTAACCTGTGAATAATTCACGCACTGACAATTCAGTCTAACTTAACTCGCGGCTAATTTGAGAGTACCGCATTGATATTTTATGTGATAATTTTTGTAAATTAGGATGCTCTTACGTTGCCTAAGAAACCCGGTTTTTCATTTCCGCTTTTGGAGCTTCCAGGAGGCACTTACCTTAAGAAATAGGGTTTCTGGATACTTCATGCGATATTTTATTCTTAATAAAAAAGTATGGCTCGACTCGCGATCGAATAAATCACCGAATAAATAAGTAGGTAAATGCAAATAAACCAGCCTGCAGTTGCGGCGGGCGATAAACTGTAGGTGAGTTATCGTGCAAGCTACAATTGCAGCAAGAGCGCGATCGCACTCCATCTGCACCCGCTACCACTAAAACCCCGCAAACCGCGCCCGCAGTCGGACAGAATCGCGATTTGCGGACTCGCGCAGTACGATCCTCTTCGTTGGCGTAGCCCCCGTAGGCGCGGGCTTTCCTTCGGATCGCTTCGCTAACGGTAACGGGCGCTTCGCCATTTTAGATTTTAGATTTTAGATTTGCAATGACTGATGACTATCGGCGTAATGTAAAAATCAAAGCATAACCCTTTTATTTGCCACTCCCCTCATGCCTTTGCCGCGCCTATTAACCTTAATTGCTGCTTTCTGCCTCGCCCTGGGGCTGATTATTGGGCTGGTGAGTTCCTTAACAGGGCTTTACAGTCAAGTTGCGTGGTCTGCCTCTCCGCTGCTGGCTAATTTGCTGATTTTCCTGATAATTGTACTTTTGGGAACGCTAATTTTTGCGCTGGTTTACTATTTTAGGTTGCTGCAACGCCCTCAGAAAGTTAAGGGAAAACGGCCGATTACTCCGAAGATTCCTGTTGTGAAAAGTGAAGCAGCTTCGGAAAATCTCAAAGCAATTCGGCAACAAGTCGATCGCATTCAAGATGAAGTAGCGCGGCAAGCTTTGCTGTTGAGAGCTCGCGAAATTGAAGCTAGCATGGCTCGCGGCAGCGTTCGAGTAGTTGTTTTCGGCACCGGTTCTGCGGGCAAAACTTCGGCTGTGAATGCGTTGGTGGGGCGGATGGCGGGACAGGTGGGCGCGCCGATGGGAACTACCGAAGTTGGGGAAACTTACACTCTGAAATTGAAAGGAATCGATCGAGAATTAGCAATTACTGATACCCCAGGTATCTTGGAAGCGGGAGTTGCGGGGACTTACAGAGAAGAATTGGCGAGGCAGTTGGCGGCAAGGGCAGATTTGATCTTATTTGTTTTGGACGGCGATTTGCGAAAATCAGAGTACGAACCGCTGCGGACTTTGGCGGAAATTGGCAAAAGGTCGATCGTGGTTTTTAATAAAGTTGACCTTTATCCCGACACCGACAGAGATGAAATTCTCGATCGACTGCGGCAGCGAGTCAAAGGTTTTGTATCAGCAATGGATGTAGTCGCCATTAGCGCCAATCCGCAAAAAGTTGTACTAGAAGACGGCACAATTTTTCAGCCAGACCCCGATATTATGCCATTAATTCGGCGCGTCGCTGCGATTTTGCGAGCCGAAGGCGAAGACTTAATTGCGGACAATATTTTGCTGCAATCTCAGCACTTGGGAGACCAAGCGCGCAAGTTAATTGATGCTCAAAGAAGGCGGCAAGCTGATAAGGCAGTAGAGCGATTTCAGTGGATTGGAGCCGGAGTAATTGCTGTCACGCCTTTGCCTGTTGTGGATTTGTTAGCGACAGCAGCAGTTAACGCTCAAATGGTAGTAGAAATTGCCAAGATTTACGGCTGCGAATTAAATATCGACCGCGCCAAAGAATTGGCATTGTCTCTAGCAAAAACCCTAGCAAGTTTGGGAATAGTTGAAGGCGTAATTCAAGTAGTATCAAGGGCGCTGCAATTAAGCCTAGCCGGGTTTGTACTTGGCAAAGCAATTCAAGCAGTCAGCGCCGCTTATTTAACCAGAATTGCCGGTAAAAGTTTTATTGAATATTTCCGTCATGACCAAGATTGGGGCGATGGTGGCATCACCGAAGTTGTGCAAAGGCAGTTTCAGTTAAATCGGAAAGACGAGTTTGTCAAAGCATTTGTCAAAGATGCGATCGCCCGCGTTGTCGAACCTCTGAACATCTATCAGCAGGAATCGGAACCCGAATTAGAAATGTCAGCCGAATTGGAACCAGAAGTAGAACAAGAACCTTTGTATCCGCGGCCCCAATACGACGATTGGGAAACACACAGCAACAAGCGAAAGGATGAGTGGTAATTGACAACTGACAACTGACAACTGTCAACTGTCAACTGACAACTGTCAACTGTCAACTGACAACTGACAACTGTCAACTGACTAATTTCGCCCCACCAACAAATAAGCCATCATTTCTCCTTTACCTTTAATCTCAACAACACCGCGCCTTTTAAACAAAAATTTATCTTTCAAACACTCGTAAACCGCAGCAGTCACCTGAATTTCCCCCGGAATACCGCTTGATTCCATCCGCTGAGCAACATTTACTGTATCGCCCCACAAATCGTAACTAAATTTAGTTAAACCAATGACTCCCGCCACCACCCCACCAATATTTATCCCAATGCGGAGACTAAAGTTGTGATTGTTTTCGACATTGAAGCTAGCGACAGCAGCTTGCATATCCAGTGCCATTTGGGCGATCGCAAAAGGGTGATTTTCCTGCGGTTCTGGCAAACCACCCACTACCATGTAAGCGTCACCCATAGTTTTGATTTTCTCCAAACCGTGCCGTAACGACAACTCGTCAAATTGACTAAAAATTCGATTGAGAACTTGCACCGTTTCTGCAGCACTTCTTTGAGATGCAAAATTCGTAAATCCCACCAAATCGGCGAATAAAACGCTGACATCCGAAAAGCTGTCAGCAATTATGCTTTGTCTCTCCTGCAAGCGCTTTGCAATCGGTTTTGGCAAAATATTTAATAGCAATTCTTCAATTTCTTCTTTCTGAGACTGGGTTGTTTCCAACAGCAACCGCGTTTCCATTTCTGCCTGTTCCCGATAGGCGATTTCCTGCTGCAACATCAGATTTTTATCCCTCAGTTGCAACTCTAGTTCCCGCAGCCGCAATTGATTTTCTACCCTAGCTACCACTTCTACGGTTTGAAAAGGTTTAGTAATGTAGTCCGCCCCGCCAGCCTTAAAGGCTTTCACCTTCTCAGAAGCTTCTACCACAGCAGTCAGAAAAATAATGGGAATGCCACGAGTGCTAGCGGTAGCTTTCAAGCGACTGCAAACTTCATAGCCATCCATATCGGGCATCATAATATCGAGCAAAATCAAGTCAGGCTGAGCCAAATCCACAGCATCGAGTGCCTGTTGACCGCTAGATGCAGCTTCTACTTTATAGCCTTTCCTGGATAAGATCAGCTCCATTAACAATAAATTGTTAAGACTGTCGTCCACAATTAAAATACTGCCCCTTAATTTTTCTGAAGATGGTTGATTCATGGGCTTGCTACGGGCTTAGTTAAACTTAAAATTTGTTTAAATTTATAAATTACGCACAGGTGCGTCCAAACCTATTGTTTTTTCACGGAAAGACGCATTGCCGAAGGCAAGCAAGAGGAAAAAAAACAGGTTTGTGAGGGCATGATTGCCTCCTCAACTCAAATTTATTATACTAATTTGTCAAAACAGCGAAAGCTGGGGCTAAAATTTCATATTGCGGATAAATTCGATCAGCCTCAGCATCGATTGATTGACTGGCAAATTGATTCACTACTTGCTGGCAAGTTTTGAAACCAAAAATATCCCACGAACCCCACCGCTGCAATTTGCACTACAAAAGACAAAGGAGACTACCCGGACACTTTGCAGGGGGAATTTTCCCGAAATTTTGACGCGGAGCTGGATTCAAAAGTAGGATCGAGCTCCTGGGCGGTTGAGAAATGGGCGTGATTTTTTAATCAGATGTTCCCGGAGTCTCCCGTGCCACATTATATTAAGAAATATAACAATATTTTTACACATTGGGGAGACTCCGGGGGATCAAGTCAAACCGAGCGATCGGATCGAACACAACTTTGATAAGATTTAAGATTGACAACAAAATTTGCTATTGTGCGTCCGGGTAAAAACAATGAGCGATCGACCAATTATTCTCGGTATTGTCGGAGACAGCGCAGCGGGCAAAACCACCCTGACGCGGGGAATTGCCCAAGTATTGGGGCCAGAAAATGTCACTGTGATTTGCACTGACGACTATCATCGCTACGACAGAAAGCAGCGGGCCGAAATCGGAATCACAGCATTGCATCCCGACTGCAATTACCTCGACATCATGCAGCAGCACCTCAGTCTGCTGCGTACCGGACAAGCAATTCTCAAACCCATCTACAACCACACCACAGGTACATTCGACCCACCGGAATACATCAAGCCCAGCAAATTTGTCATAGTTGAAGGTTTGCTCGGTTACGCAACCCGAACAATCCGCGATTCTTACGACGTAAAAGTGTATCTTGCTCCTCCCGAAGAGTTGCGAACTCAGTGGAAAGTTAAGCGCGATATTATGAAGCGCGGTTATACTGAAGAACAGGTGCTTGCAGAAATAAAAAAACGGGAACCGGACTCTGAAGACTTCATTCGTCCTCAGCGCAAATCGGCCGACGTTGTAGTTAGTTTTTACCCGCCAGAAGCGGATAATGAATCAAATTTGAGCGTCCGTTTAGTGCTCAGACCGACAATTCCTCACCCTGATTTTACTGAGATTTTAGGTCGAGGCAGCGAGAGTTTTAAACCTGCAATTCGCTTGGGACTCGATCGGGATATGGGCAAACCAGTTGACGTTTTGGAAGTAGACTCGCACGCTACCAGCGAGCAAGTAAACGAACTGGAAATGATGTTGTGTAGCGAGTTGCCACACCTGCGAGGATTTTGCTCCGCCCAAGGCAACCCGGAAATTGGCAAACTTATCGGCACAACTGGCGAAGTTTTGCAAAGTTACCCGCTAGCTTTGACGCAGTTGCTAGTTGCATATCACATGATGAAAGCAATTCATGTGTATTAGTTAGTTGTTAGCTGGCAGTTGTTGGTTGTTAGTTGTTAGTTATTATTGCAATGATTAATAACCAATAACCAATAACTAATGTACTCGGAAAGTCAGATTAGCATTAGCTAATTGCTGAATTGGCATGGAGACTGGCAACTGACTTTGAGGTGCGGGCAGCATTTCGCCTCGGAAGTCGAGGAGGGTGACGAGCAGCAGGTAGGCCACTGCTAAAATTATAGAAATCACCCCAGTGATAATAGCAATAATTTTTGAACGATCCATATTCCGAATATTTTCAGTACAGCTAATATTAGCTTAACATTAAAAAGAGCGATTATTACTGAACTTATGCCATAGAATATAATCAGGTGCTACTTATTTCGCTTACGAAAATGGAACCTCTTATAGACGCGCCAAATCACACCGAGATGCACGGAGCTACCCCTGTGGTGGAAACATTTAATCTGGGGAAGTTCTACCGTACCGGCTTCTGGATGAATGAAAAAATTGAATCGCTCAAAAATTGCACTCTGACTGTCTCTGAGGGGGAAACTTTCGGGTTGTTAGGGCAAAATGGAGCGGGGAAAACTACGCTGCTGAAAACTTTGCTGGGTATAGTGCGCCCCACTTCTGGGCGGGCGCTGCTGTTGGGGAGGCCTTTGGGCGATCGCGCTGTGAAGCAGCGAGTCGGCTATTTGCCAGAAAATCCCTATTTTTACGATTATCTCACGGGCTGGGAATTCTTGCAATTTGCGGCTGGCTTGTTTGAAATTCCCCCCTCGATTCAGCGGCAGCGAATTCCGAATTTGCTAGACTTAGTTGGGCTATCTCAATCGGCAGCAATTAAAAAACAGTTGCGCCAGTATTCTAAGGGAATGCTGCAACGGATCGGCATGGCTCAAGCTTTGATTAACAATCCAGATGTGGTATTTTTGGATGAGCCGATGTCTGGTTTAGATCCGATGGGACGCTATCAGATGCGGGAGATAATTTTATCGCTGAAAAATCAAGGAAAAACAATTTTTTTTAATTCGCATATATTGTCTGATGTGGAGAAGATTTGCGATCGAGTGGCAATTTTGGCGAAGGGTGAGTTAATCTGCATTGGTGCGATCGACGAAATTCTCGGTAATACTGAAACTTACCGGGTTGAAGGTAGGGGCGGCCACTTGAATATCCTGAAAAAATGGATACCGGATATGGAAGTTGATAATGATTTGTGGTACGGTCATTTGCAGGGCGATCCGAAGGAGTTTCTTTCTAGTCTGAGCGGTACGGGAGGGCAGCTAATTGGGATGAATTTGGCTAAGCCTACTTTGGAAGAGTTTTTTATGCAGCAACTGCAAGAAAGAGGGATTTATTCTAGTGGTTGAAGTCCCTAAAATCGGCGGCTGAAACCGCGTCTACACAAACAAAGTCCGCCTTCGCGGACTATGGAAACGGGCAAGATGCCCGTTCCACAAGAGTTTAATTTTCTTGTGGGGTGGGCATCTTGCCCGCCCCTGAAAGGCTAATGTTTTTAACCTCTGTTAACAACGGCAACTCTATATTTCCACACACCAACTCTGCACAATTCCACTGTCGCAAATACTCACAAACTTCAGAAATAATCGCATTTGCTGCATCTAAATCTCCTGCTTGAGAAGCATGATAGTGCGCTCTGATTAGGGGCTTAATATCCTCGATTTCTTGCCATTCCGATTCCGGTTTGATCGGAATGCTGATATAATAGTTATAGGCTTCGCTGTGGGCGGTACGGAGATTTTCAGCGTTTTGATTTAGCAGGTACTCGCCCTTTTCTCGAACTAGCGGATGCAACTGATAGGATTTGAGGTGGTGATCGTAATATAGCAATTGTCGGCGTTTGAGTCCCTGAATAATATTTTCTTGGAGTTCATACTTGCTAACTTCTGGCATTTGAGCGCTAATTCCCGCAAAAGATAGGGGATATTCTGAGGTTTGATAGACAGAAATTCGGCTGAGACAAGTTTGCTCGCCGTCGCCCAGACGTGCTATCATTTCATCGATCGCTCTTTCAATATCTCGAATCAGCAACCAGTCTCTCGGGTGCAGAAAAATCCCGACATTTCCCTGAAACTCGGTATCGTCTCGAATCAAGGCTGCGACGAGTTGTAAGGCTTTGGGATGTCCAGAATAGCGATCGCCCATTTCGGCTAATTCTTCTGGGTTTGCAGTCAGATTAAAAGATTGCAACAGGGAAATTGCGCTATCTCGATCCAATCCGTTTAGCTGGATTTCGCGGGTGACTGTTGACGGCAATTCGGCTAAGCTTTCGCGACTGGTGAAAATAATTTTGCTTTGATGTTCTGTTTCTAATAGTTGTTTGAATAACCAAGCATATTCTGCACAATCCTCTGCGAAATAACCAGCCGCTTTTGCCTCTCCAGCTTTCAAAAGTGTGTCGGCGCGATCGAAAACGAGCAAGCAAGGTTTTTCTCTGAGGATTTTGAGCAGATTTTCGGTTTTTTTGAAAGAGTCATCTTGAGCAGTGACGGCTGCGGTAATGTCGCCGTTGGAGAGGGTGAATAGCAGCGAGTCAATTGTGCGATCGCAGGGGGGTGCTTTGTCTGTTGCCGATTGCAAGGATTGCCAAGCGGCGCAGGTGAAGGGGGTTTTTTCTGTGTGGAGTTGGCGAATTAGTTGGCTGATGAGGGTGGTTTTGCCGATTCCCGGTAATCCGACAATTGAGATGGCGGTGATGTCTGAGTTAATAATAGTAGTTTTTAAGATGTCGATTTCTTTGGTGCGCTGTACCCAATTTCTGACGGGGGGTAAGTTGTCGGGGAGGGGGAAAGTGCGATCGTTTTGGTTGTCTTGGGGGATATCTGCGATCGCGGCGGCTAAAAGTAATTCTGTTTGTTTGATATCATTGCGCTCGATAATATCTTCCCAGTTATTGATTCCTACAGCTTTGCAAATATCGATAAATGTTTCGCGTCGAATTCGGTTTTACGCCCAAAACCTCCTTAAAGTGGCTTTTGAAGTTAGAGCGGCTTTACACCAGGTATCCTCACTTTTATTCCATCCGAGATTTCGTCTTACCATGTCAATGATTTTTAGCCCTTCTTCGGATGCTCTGAGCAAGCCTGCCATTGCTACTCCTCTACGGAAACTCTGCCTTAGTAAATAATGTTACATGATTGGGTGAGCCAAATGAGCCTTTTATGTTGAGCCAAATTGTGAGCCGTTTAGCCGATAAAGATTCAGGATTTTGGAGTATTGTGAAATGATGTGTTTGGCTGTCAGCTACGTTTGACGGTGCATCTGGCGGGCGATCGGGGATACGGCCGATCAGCTGTTGGGAGCGATGTAAAGTTTTATTACAAGAATAGGGCGAACTGCATAAAAAGCAGATGAAGGCCCTGATAGATATCTAGGAAGGCTTGCTAGGCGGGCTTTGCTGGTTTTGAGGTAACTATATTTTTGAGGAGATGGGATTATGACGAATATTAGCTTAGGGCAATTCATTGATGAGAGTTTGAGTAGCACTGATACTAATAACCCCAAAAGATTGGGTAACTTCTCCGATGACTATACCTTGACAGGGGTTTCCAATTGGCAGCAAGTTCAAGTTAACCTCGGCGCAACAGCTTTTGACGCTTACCTACAATTGGTAAATGCTTCAACAGGTGAAGTAATTGCCGAGAATAATAACTATATTCTCGGTAGTAAGAATTCACAGTTAAAATTTACAGTAGTTCCTGGTGTCAATTACGCGATCAGAGCTACTAGCTTGAATGCGAACGAGACAGGAGACTATACCATCATAACTAACTCGTTAGGAACTGCATCATCCCTAGTTGTTACGGTAAACGGACGAGCAGGAACAGTTGATCCATTAGGAAGATTTGTGCCGATAGGAACTTTTGCCGATCCAGAAACTAAATTACGATCTTTTAATGATATTGCTTTCTCTAATGACAATAAAATTTTGAGTATTAAGCAAGATTCAGTTGGTAGCCAGTTATACAGCCTCGATCCAGGCTCAGGCTCATCCTCATTAATTGGTAATTTGCCTTCTGACGCGACGATGACCTCTCTGGAATTTTCGCCCGATCGCACACTTTACGGAGCTAGTGACTCTCCAGGATTATACACCATTAACCCTCAGACTGGAGTTGCATCATCAATCACCAACTTCAACACCTTTTTTGGGCCTGCAACTACACCTACAGACCTAGTATTTGATCCTGTTAATAACCGATTTTTGTTTGCTGAATTAGGCGTTTTGTTCTCTGTGTCCTTAACAGGTGAATCCACTCTGATTGGTGAGACTGGATTTGGTGATTTGAGGGGATTGTCCTTTGAGGGAAGCACTCTTGTTGGTTTCACACTCGATGAGCGTATCATTATCAATCCCACAACTGGAAAAGGGACTTTCGATAAAAAAATTACAGGTCTTGAGTATAGAGAAGATCTTACAGATATTAAGTTTGCAGATATTAACATTGATGATTACATTCTTGGTGCAGGGTCTATCCCATCTGCGACTCTAACTCCAACTCCCCCGACACCAACTCCCCCAACACCAACTCCTCCAACACCAACTCCTCCAACACCAACTCCTCCAACACCAACTCCTCCAACACCAACTCCCCCAACTCCAACTCCCCCAACTCCAACTCCCCCGACGGTTGTAACTCCACCTCCGACACCTCCGACGGTTGTAACTCCAACTCCGACACCCCCGACGGTTGTAACTCCCTTTCAGGAAAAGCTACCAAACACAGTCACGGCTGATTTTGTTGACTCAGACACGGATAAGATTTTAAAAAATGGTATAAAAAATTTAATTGCTATCAATGATACCGCCCCCTTGGCTGTTCAATTGGGTTCAGATTTATCTGGCTTCAATACAAGTATTCGCGAACTTGACAAGCTCGATGATTTTAAATATGGATTCTGGCAGGAAGGAATTAAGGATGACCCAGAAAAAAAGACACGAAAAGTAGAGATTAGGCAACTTAGCGAATCACCTAAACCAGAAAATACTTGGGTACTGATTCATGGATGGAATGATACATCTGACAGGTTTCCAGATTTAGAAACAGCACTTAAAGATGCAAAACCTAACGATCGAGTTTTGTTACTAGACTGGAGTGATGCTTCTAGCAATGGTGGATTGCCAAAGGACAATGGAAACTCTACATATGCTACCGCTCGCTTAGGCAACTACTTTGCAGCTAAGTGGGCAAGCCCTGTTGCTGAATGGGCCGTTAAAAAGCTAGAACAAGAGTATGGAATTGATGGTAAAGCAGCTCGTGAAAATCTAAAAATAGTAGGCCATAGCCTTGGCTCACTCGTCAGTAGTGAAATGGGAAGGATTTATACATTAGGCACTAATAGAAAAGGTGAAAGTGTTATACCCAATGCAACTGGAATTAACACGATAATAGCGCTCGATCCTCCTTCACAATTGAATATAGATGTGTATTCAGGTTACACAGCAAGCTACGATTTAGATGGAAGAACAGCAAAAGTAGACCGCCCAGAATTCTTCCAGGATATCGCCCGTAATTCCCTAGCCTTTGTTGGTGCGAAAAGTCTTGGAGGAAATCAACGCCTTGCTGCGGGATCACTAAATTCGTTCCAAATGGATTTTGGTAATATCATAGATTCTGGTGAAGAGCATTTTGCAGTTATTAAAACATTTACGGAGTTAATCAAGGAAAAAGGCGAAATAGGAAACCGCATCCTCAACAGCCAAACCTTTAACGCAAGGCAGAATACCTTAATTTATAATTCTGAAGATGCAAAGAATGGATTGGCACATGAAGGGGTTCTTTCTGTTAAAAAACCTAACGAGCCAATTCAACTTAAAGTCAGGAATGCAAAAACGTCAGGTGAAAATGACTTTATATCTTACGAAACGCCTAAAAATGACTACGTGATTGGTGAATTCAGTAACGATTATATTCTAGCGGACGCAGGAAACGATGCCATTTACAGCACTACAGGAAACGATACCCTTTACGGTGATCAAGGGAACGATACCATCTATGCAGGAAAAGATAATGATATCCTTTTTGGTGGTGAAGGTAACGACTTCCTTTCAGGTGATAGGGGCGATGACACTCTGATTGGTGGCAAAAATAAAGATACGCTGACAGGCGGTTTTGGGAGCGACACCTTTGTATTTTCACGAGGCGATACTGCTTCTAGCATAGGTGATGCTGATATCATTACCGATTTTGGAAATAGCTTTATTGGCTTTGGTGGTGTTGATAAGATTGGGTTAGCAGGTGAATTGAAAGCCAATATGATTGATTTGGAGTCATTTAACAACGGTGGCGCGCGGACTGCACTGAAGGTTAAGGGAACTAATGAATATCTGGCTGTGCTGAATGGCACTTTCAGTATGGCTGATTTGAAGCTTCAGGAAAACTTCGTGATTCCAACAATTTCTTGAATAATCAGATACCTCACCTGTTAGACATTCCAAAAGCTTAATCGCCCTTTCCCTCATCCGCGTCCATCCGCGTGCATCTGCTGTTCAAAAGTGCGATCGCCCTTAATCCAAAAAGTGCGATCGCCCATTTCAATTCCTAACCAGAAATCACCTCACTCAAAAGATGAGCCTGAGAACCCTCCAGACGCGGCCCGTGAATCTGCACCACCAAAGAAGCCAAATAATTGCCCCAACGAGCCGCTTGTGTAGAACTCAAACCATTAGTAATTCCAAACAAAACACCCCCCGCAAAAGCATCCCCAGCACCCACAGTATCGATCGCCTTTACCGGAAATCCAGCCACATCAACAATCTGTTTGTTCTCCACCACCATGCAGCCTTTATCCCCATTAGTGATAAAAGCCAAATCCGAAATCTCGCTCATTTTCCGAGCGCACTCTTCCAAAGATTCCTCCTTAAAAAAGCTCCGAACCTCATCAGAATTGCAAAAAATTACATCGCAATATTCCGAAACCACCTTGTGAAAATCATCAGCAAATCGATCGACTAAAAAGCCATCCGAAAAAGTAAAAGCCACCTTCACACCCAGACGCTTAGACTGTTCCATTGTCTCAATGCTAGCTTTTCTCGGCTCCGGAGCATCCCAAAGATAGCCCTCAACATAACTGTACTTGCAGTGAGCCAGTCGATCGACATCAATATCAGTCGCAGTCAGAGTAGTAGAAACCCCCAGATTAGTACACATCGTGCGTTCCGCATCCGGCGTAGTCAGCACTACACAAGTACCAGTAGGCCCGTTCGACTCAGCAGCAGGATGCACGTTAAAATCAATCCCCGCCGCCAGCAAATCTTGTCGGTAAAATTCTCCGTTAGTATCCTTAGCAACCTTCCCCGAATAATACGCTTTACCGCCGCTCTGAGCCAAACCAATCATCGTATTTGCCGCCGAACCCCCCGATCGCATTTGCAGCGAATTGTGCTCTAAATCGTGCAAAATCCCCCCCTGCGTTTCCGAATTCATCAGCGTCATCCCGCCGCGATTCAGCCCGTGGCCGAGTACAAATTCATCTTCCACCAATGCTAGAATGTCTACCAGGGCATTGCCTACCCCAAACACATCCACCGAACGGGAATCTTGATTATTTTCTGTCATCGCTGCTTTTTTTTTACACTAACTATCAACTCTATAATAAATCGGATTAAAGTCAACATCCCCACTCCCAATCTAAAGTCCCCAACTTAAAATCTAAAATTCAAAATCCAAAATCCCCAATCTAAAATCTAAAATCCAAAATCTAAAATCGCTATGACTTGTCTCCCACCTCTGATTCAGCAAATGTTGCAGCCCGGTTTTTATCCGCACGGGGTGACAGAACCAGTGCAGCTAATTCAGACTCACGCTTCCTTTGTCCTGCTGACAGGAGATTATACTTACAAAATCAAGAAACCAGTCAACTTTGGCTTTTTGGACTATTCTTCCTTGCAGAAAAGGCACCATTTCTGCAACGAAGAATTGCTGCTGAACCGACGCACTGCACCGGAAATTTATCTAGAAGTTTTGCCAATTGTTCAAATTGGGGATTCGTTTCAATTGGGCAGCAACTTACCTGCTATAACTCCGGCTGAAGTTGCTGTAGAATACGCACTGAAAATGCGGGAGTTTCCTCAAGATTCGCTGTTGCTTAGTTTGTTGGAACGCGGACTGTTGACCGAGCAAATTATGGCAGACTTAGGGCGGGAAGTTGCCAAGTTTCACAGCACGGCAATTAGTAATAGCTACATTCGCACATTTGGCGAAGTTAGTCAGATTCGTACAGCAATAGACAACAATTACCTGACTTCGCAAAAATATATCGGCGGGCCGCAGAGTCAAGCCCAATTTCAGGAAACCAAAGATTATACTGATGCGTTTTTTGCCGAAAATCAAGAGTTATTTAACCTGCGGATTGTCAATAATAAAATTCGCGAGTGTCACGGAGATTTGCACTTGCGGAATCTAGCATTGTGGCAAGAGAAAATATTGCTATTCGACTGCATTGAATTTAACGAACCTTTTCGCTTTGTTGATGTCATGTACGATGTGGCTTTTACAGTAATGGATTTGGAATCGCGCGGACGCAGAGACTTGGGTAATGCTTTTCTGAATACTTACATCGAACAAACAGGGGATTGGGAAGGACTGCAACTCTTACCTCTGTATTTGAGCCGTCAAGCTTATGTTAGAGCGAAAGTAACTTCGTTAATGTTGGACGATCCGGCTATTTCAACTGACCAAAAAGCAGAGCTTTCACAGACAGCAGCTCATTACTATAAACTGGCTTGGCAATACACACAATCGCACCGGGGAAAGTTAACTTTGATGTCCGGTTTGTCTGGTTCTGGCAAGAGTACAGCGGCTCGATATTTGGCTCGCCGCACTGGGGCAATTCATATTCGTTCGGATGCTGTTCGCAAACATTTAGGCGGGATTTCTTTAAATGAACGCGGCGGACAAGATTTGTACTCGGATGAAATGACCGCGCAGACTTATGGTAGATTGTTAGAGTTGGGGATAATTTTGGCTGACCGAGGTTGGGATGTGATTTTAGATGCAAAGTTCGATCGCCAAAACTTGAGAACCGATGCGATTAATCAGGCTCAATCCCACGGCTTGCCCCTGCAAATTATTTACTGCACCGCACCAATTGAAGTATTGCGAGAACGACTGCAACAGCGCAGGGGCGATATTGCCGACGCGACAGCCGAACTATTGAGTTCGCAGCAAGCAGCTTTTGAACCTTTTACAGAATTAGAGCAAATTTCTGTAAAAATTGTAAATACCGCCCCAGACTTAGAGGTACAATTAAACGAGATTTGTGGGGAGTAGTTGCAGCTCGATCGCCCTTGGCAATTTGATTGTCTGCTAATATTGTAAATATCTTTCTGTGTTATTACAAACAAAACTTGCAGCTTATGCCAAAATTTACCGGAGACTCCAAGGGGTTTAGCCCCGCGCTGATATGGTTTGTGTTGTTTACCGTTGGGTTTCGCTTAGTAGGATGTAAGCTGCTCCTGAGTCTCGGTCTTGGTGTCCTCGGCGGCGTGGCAGCAGGTTTAATTGTCGCTTGGTGGCACAACGAATTACTACTCAACCCGAATATGAATTCCCAGGACAAAACCTCGGATGCTATCCTCAATAAAGAAGTAGTGCAAAGGGACGGCCATAAATATAGCAAAACCTCTAGGGCTGATGCTGCTACATTGTTTGGCTGGTTATCTGGGCCAGAGGATCGTCGCTAGCACTTCTAATAGTTTTGAGTATGGAGATTGCTTCCTGCCTCGTAACGCTGCGCGGTTTTAAGTTAAAGAGTTCAAAATTCCTAACTCAATACTAAAAGTTAACAACTCTCGCCAGCTAAATTACTAATTACCGATTACCCATTCCCCATTTCCACTAACGAGCAATTTGAATTACTTGCTTAATGTTTGTATTTCTCTCGAAACTCCTGCCACTGTTTATTTATCCTTTGGGGTTAAGTTGCCTGTTAATGATGGCGGCTTTAATCACACTTTGGAAGCGTCCCAAATGGGCGGCGGCGCCAATTGCTGTGGCTCTAATTATTTTACTGCTCGGAAGTAGCGGTTGGGTTTCAAAATCATTAGTTCGATCGCTCGAATGGCAAAACTTACCAACCGCCGAACTCCCCCAAGCTGAAGCGATTATCGTCTTGGGTGGCGGTGTCAAAGCAGCTTTACCTCCCCGTCCTTGGGTAGAATTAGCGGAAGCGGGCGATCGAATAATCTACGGTTCCCGACTTTACAAGCAAGGCAAAGCTCCTTTGCTAATTCTCAGCGGCGGTAGAGTAGATTGGAAAGGCGGCGGGTCTCCCGAATCGGCAGACATGGCAGAAATTGCCCAAACAATGGGTGTACCGGCATCAGCAATTCTGCAAGACCCCGATTCACACAACACTTATCAAAATGCCGTCAACGTGCGGAAAATTTTAGATGTTAAAGCTATAAAAGGGCCGGTTTTGCTAGTGACATCGGCTATGCACATGACTCGATCGCTCTTAATTTTCCAGCGTCAGGGAATAAAAGCAATTGCGGCACCAACAGACTTTCAAATCACGCAGCAGGATATCGCAGCATCCCAAAGCAATTGGCAAGCAGTCGCCTTGGATTTATTGCCGGATACCTATCAGTTAAACCAGTCAACTAAAGCTTTGAAAGAATACATCGGCTTAATCGTTTATCGGCTGCGGGGATGGCTTTAACAGAATTTTAAATTTGGGGTTTTGGATGGAAGAATTTAAGTAGTCTCAACTGTTAAGTCACTTCCCAAATCCAAAATTGATTCAGTGTGCTAGCTTAAAGTCAATACAGCCAATATTAGCCACCGTCGCCCCCAAACAATCATGCTGCCCCACGAGTTGCAAAACATTGCCCCAGAACCGACTCCCGCGGCCGAAATTTTTCAGAGACACCAAATTGTCCGCGAGTTTTACGACGAAATTAAGTACCGTCAAGAACTAGAACTTCACTGCCAGTGGTATTACGCTACAGCCAAGCAGCATCAGCAGGAATTGCAGAAAATGCAGGGAGATTGGAATATTTTAGGTTGGTTCAGCCGCAGAGGGTCGAAAAATTAAGGATTAAATAAATTACGAATATTAACTTAATCCCACTTTAAACAACCGAACCCCAAGATCCCGACTTCTTTAAGAAGTCGGGGATCAAACAGCTAGACTTCAGAAGAGATCAATTCAACCTCATCTTCTTTGAAATGAGCTTTAAATTTTTTGTCAAACTGAACTAGAACCGGCCAATTGGCACTTACAGGTCTGCCGTGCCATTCCTGAACGATCGCCACGACTTCGCCTTCCATACCCTTAATATCAAATGGTTGACTGCGATTTTCAGGATGGTGGTAGACAACAACAGAGTTTTTAATGCAAACGCGATCGCCAACTTTCATAAATTTAAACTTAGTGTTCTTTCTTCCAAACTCTACAAAGCGCGCAAGTGCAGAACACCTGTACGCTTTGGGGACAGTCTTTTTATCTTCCCACATAAGTAGAGCGAAAACTTAAACAAAATTGGCGGTTCTCTGTCGGTGCTTCGATCGCCAGCCAAGATCGGCATGGAGGCATCCAGGCCGATCTATTCTCGGTTGAAACCGCAGGCCCGATCGGCATTTCAAGCTCGATCGGGCGGATTCTCAAGGGCAGGAATAGATGCAGGCTAATCAGAAAACTATTTACTTAACTGATTTAACCAACACTCAACATCAACAGCCAAGGTTTGACCCAACTCCAGCAACTGCCGGATCGAAGACAACTCCCAGCCGCCGCCTGAACGTGCAATCTCCAAGGCAACAGCAGCCACCGCAGTTTCGTCCGCCGAGGCATCTTGCCGTTGCAGCCAGCCCAAGCACAGAGGCACAATTTGGCTGTACAGAGAATCGAAATACAGTTCCTGCGATTTGTCCAAACACAAGCCTAAACTCAGCCGATCGCCCACAGCAATCAAACGCTCGATCGTGCGGATATCAGCTTCCAACTTGACAGGCGAGCGCTCATCCACACCCGATCCTGCTTGCAGCAGCGCGTCTAGCGATCGCCAAACCATCTTTTCCAAAATTTCCTTGACTTCGGGAACGTTCAACCGACAGCGGAGATGGCCGCTTTCAGTGGCGATCGCCTCAATTTCTGCCAGCAGCGGTTCCACATCCTCCGTTTCCACTTCCAGCGCCTTGGCCGCCGTCAAACAGCGGTGTCCCAAAGCCACCTCAGCAGCCACCTGTAACTCTACAGGTACCGGCAACTCGTCTCGGTGGAACGCCATCATCACCCCGTAGTTTTCGCGGTAAACCTGAGTGTAAAGCTGATCCAACCGAGTCAAATTTTCCTGACTCAGCAACTGCACGATCCGGTGGCGTTCCTCAGCAAATAAATCCCGCAAGCTAAAGGACTGATCCCCAAACAGGCGCACCATTTCCAGAATCGCGTGGGCCGCCGAAGCTTCTTGCATAACTCCAAACAACCGCTCTTTGAGCATAGTGTAAGACCGGCGGCTGCCAAAAGGCTGAATGCAGCAGTGGAAGTCCCAGCCGCCGAGGTGCAACGCAGCAAACACAAAAATCTCTGTTTCCCGCGTAATTTCCGAGGTTAACTGCAATTGACCCACAGCCAGAGTCATCGAGCCCATGCGCTGAATTTGGAAGTCTTCCTGCTGGGCCTGATAGCAGTAAACTCGCTGTTCCCGGGGATATTTGGCAAACAGAGAACTAATCGCGTAGTGGGCGGCCACTTGTCTGAGACTAATTTGGGCTGTCACCACAAGTTTGCGGTAAACTTCGGCCCCTGTTTGGAAATAGTCAACGTTGCTGGGTACGAGGGCTAGTTGAGCGACAAAATCCTTTTCTAGCTGGACGCCGGTAACTTCGCCCGCCAATTCCAGCGCCCGGGCCGCGTAGCGCAGAATTTGCACGCCTTCTGGCCGCGAGATTTCTTCAAAAAACCAGCCGCAGCTAGTGAACATTAACAGGGTGTGGCGCTGCATTTCCAGCAGTCGCAGGGCGTCCACCTGTTCGGAGGCATCGAGGGGGCGCACTTGATGGCGTTGAAGGAAACTGTCAACGTTAGCGGGCGATCGATCCCGGATGACCTCAATATATTCATCTCTGGCTTTCCAGGGATCGCTCAACAGCTTGCGCCCCGCTTCTTCGTAAATCGGAATCAGTCGATCGCGCAGCCAATTGAGAGTATCTCGCAGAGGGCGGCGCCATTTGAGGTGCCACCCGCCGCCACCACCGCAGCCACAATCATCTTGCCAGCGATCGACCCCGTGAGAGCAACTCCAGGCCGTCACGGGTTTGAGTTCCACTTCCCAAGCGCTCGGATTTTGACTTAAATAATGAGCAAAATTCGTCACCGTCCAGCCGCGGCGGGGAAACTCTTCTGTGAAGGCGTAAGCGAGGCATTTTTCTGTACTGTTTTTGTGGTGGCCGAAAGTTTCGCCGTCCGTCGCCACGCAGATTAATTGAGCCGGTCGGTGGTCTCCCCGTACTGCTTGACCCAAGCGCCCTGCCAAGTGGTGGCTGCTGCTGAGAACGTCATTGAAGCCCATATCTCGCGAGATCGGGCCGTCGTAAAAAAAGATATCAATGTAGGGAGTGTTGGCAGGTGGGGCTGCAGAATTTTGGGAGTGCTGGCGGCCAAAATAGTGAGTGCTCAGCGGCGAGAGTTGGTGGTCAGCCATCAACCGCATTTCTGGCTTCAAATAGCAGCGGTACGGGCGAGTCGGATCGATTTGGCCGCCGCCGACTTCGTGCCATTCGGAATTTTCCGCTGGTTCTCCTTCGTGGTTTTGCCCGATTAGCGGGCGGCAGCGTTCGGCTTGGGAGGGGGCTAAGACAATGAAGCGGATGCCTTCAGCGACTAAAACTTCGAGGGTGGCGTAGTCTACGGCGGTTTCGGCGAGCCACATTCCTTCGGGATCGCGATTGAATCGGGAGCGAAAATCTGCGATCCCCCAGCGAATTTGGGTGTATTTGTCTCGCTCGTTAGCCAGCGGCATGATGATGTGATTGTATACTTGGGCGATCGCGTTGCCGTGACCGTTGAGGCGCTGACAGCTTTTGCGATCGGCTTCCAGAATCCGCTGGTAGACTTCCGCGTCGTAGCGTTCGAGCCAGCTCATCAGGGTCGGCCCGATGTTGAAGCTCATATACTCGTAGTTGTTGACTATCCCCGCGACTTCGCCGCGATCGTTGAGTATGCGGGCAAAGGCGTTCGGGCGGTAGCACTCGATGTCAATGCGTTCGTTCCAGTCGTGGGCTGGAGAGGCGCTGGCTTGGCGTTCGATCGCGTCCAGGTAAGGGTTTTCCCGGGGCGGCTGGTAAAAGTGACCGTGAACCGTCACGCACACCCCAGTTGCGGCAGCCGCACTGCTTTGGGTTGCAGCAGTTACGGTTGGCGAAGACAAAGGCAGCACATCGGATTGAGTTGTAGAAATCGAAACCATGCGATCGAATCCTCAAGTAGTTAAAGACAATAAAACCAGCCTAATTACAAACTGAAACCTTACGCAGCAAGAGTTACAGCTAGGCATCTGTTAGGACTAAATTTGGCTGACAAGTTTTGATACATTTGTAGTATGGCAAGCAAAGCATTCGTTCCAAGATGCCAACCGTCGATCCCTGGGTTTTTCTGCCAATGCTTTGCTGTTGAAAGACTTAAAAAAGGTAGCTTTTGCTGCTTTTTCGCACTTGCGACCCCTTTCGGGTTTGTGCTTGCAGGGCTGCTCATTGAGAGTTTGATTTACATAGCTGGATTTTAAAGTCTTATTCAGTAAATAGCAAGTTTTCGCCGGAAAGATTTAATTTTTGGCAATAAATCTTGGCGGTTGTGGGTATCGGTTTAATGCCCGATGAATTTATAGAGTAAGAGTTTTGCCCGAGTTTCGCATCATACTTTAGGTGCTTTTTACGTAAGTTCTGGAGAAGTTAGGCCAGTTGGGTTAGGGCGGGGCAGATTTGCTGCAAATGTACTTTCCAGAAGAGTTGTAACACTGGTGCGGAGTCAAAAGGCCACAAAAAAGCAAAACGGTAAGTGTTAGGTTTTAACTCCTCAGAGGTATGTGAGGACGGAGGCATGGGAGGAGGAGGAAGAGGGTTTGGACGAGAAGATGCTGCATTTGACGGCGAAGCTCGAGAGGCAATTTGCCGAGAGTGCCAAGTTAGAGGCGATGATTCGGGAAAATCTGCCGAGGGTGGGTTCTGGCGGATAGTTCGTCAATTGCTGAAGATTATCAGGATTTTTTGCGAGAACTTAAGGAACGTATTGTGCAATATCAAGTGCGGCCCGTACTTTCTGTTAATCGCCAATTAGTGTTGCTTTACTGGCTAATTGGGCGGAATCTTTTAAATAGGCAACAGCAGCGAGGATGGGGAGCAAAAGTTATAGACAATTTAGCTGTTGACTGAGAAACAGCTTTGCCTGAAAGGATGTTTGCCGACGATTGAGCAGTTGGAAGCTGAGTTAGAAGCGGTGGATCGGGAAATTGAGGAGGAATGATAAAATCGGAGAGTGCGAAGTCAAGATAACTATTATGGAAAATCGCGCACACTTGGAGCCATTCGCGATACCCTACTCCGCAAGGTTCTCTCGTGCGAGCTTCGTGTGAAAGATACGGATTTTTTTTTTTTGAGGCATCATTGTAATGACACTACCGCCTAGCGTTTTCAACAAATATCTCGATCGGTTTGATGAACTTATACAAGAAGGAGAAAGGATTTATAAAGTTATTAAATATGTTTCCAATGGTTTCTTCAGGAACCTGGTTCAAGGAACTAGAGATATAACTCAAAAAGAACTTGAAGATAAACAAAAAGTAGAGGGGTGGCATTTAAACTATTTATCGTTACTAGATCAAATCATTCCTCCAAGGAGTGTTCATCGAAAATTATTGGATGAAACAGAAACTTTGTCCTATCCTCCCGATCACTTGAATACCCGCATTTCTCATTTAAAAGGATTGAAAGATGACTTTCAAAAAGGTTATTTAGGAGATTTGGGAGTTGAGATAGAAGCTGCAATAGCCGCAGATTATATGGGTCAAGCAGAACAGTTGTTAGCAGAGGGTCAGTCTGCTAAATATGACTATGTACCAGCAGCCGTATTAGCTGGAGCTGTTTTAGAGAAATCTCTACGAACTCTCTGTGATAAGCAGAGTCCGCCCATCTCAACAGTCCATAATAACGGTAAACCCCTAACACTTGTCCCTTTGATTGAGGTCTTGAAAAAAAATAACTTATTTAATGAACTAACAGCTAAGCAGCTTAGAGCTTGGGCTGATATTCGGAATAGTGCAGCTCACGGAAAATTTGATGAGTTTAATCGTAGCCAGGTGGATCTGATGATTCAAGGCATTAATAATTTTTTGGCAACCCACATGATATGAATTTATCTATAATGTCCTACCAAATAGATTAACAAGAATAATCGCTACGTACAAAGTGGACATCAACCAACAAAAAGAACAATTCAGCAACATCTACCTGCAAGCTGTCACCACCGTTGCCGGCTATTCCCTCTACAAACCATTCGTAGACGATGATAGCGTGGATTGGGGAGTAGCTGCGAAAGGCGGGACTGGCCCCATTAGAGCACCTCGCTTAGAATTGCAGTTAAAATCTACATCAAGAGATATCCAAGACGATAACTCCATCCGCTACCCCCTCAAGCTCAAAAACTACGACGACTTAAGAATGGATGACTTCGCCATTCCCCGAATTTTAGTTGTCGTTTTAATCCCCGAAACACCCGAAGACTGGTTAACCCAGTCCGAAACAGAACTCTGCATCAGAAACTGCGGATATTGGATCTCGCTGCGGGGAAAGCCAAAAACACAAAACACAAACGCTGTCACCGTCGCCATCCCCAGAACCAACCAATTTACAGTCGCCGCCCTTCAGTCAATTATGGAGGGAATTAGCCAAGGAGTTCAACCATGAAAGTCACCGTAAAAGATAGCCAAACTCTCCAAACAATCGAGCTAAATCAACTGAGAAATTACTTAGAAACTCACGGCTGGCATGAAGACCAACCTTTTTTAGATAATGCCACACTTTGGCACAAACCAACAGCCGATGCAGAAGAATTTGAAATATTGCTACCTAACCGGGAAAACCTGGGAGATTATGCAGCCCGCATCCGCGAGGCAATCCAAACCCTAGAAAACGCAGAAAATCGCCCTCAAATTGAAATTTTAAGCGAACTACTTACCAGCATTCCCAACACGATTATTCAGGGAATAGTTATGCAAATTCACACTCCACATACCCAAATATTAAGTGGCGAAATTACTCTCCTCGGCCTTGTAGCTGACAAATTGCGGAAAATTCAAACTTCACTCGCAGACAAAGATTATATCCTGGCGATTAAAGCTTATCAAGAACGCTTACCGATTCTCTGTAGCGGTGACTTAATCAAAGACAACAACGCCTTCATCCTCAACAACCCCCACAATTTAACTCTCGATGAATTGTGGTAAAACTAACAGATTTTGTCTAAATCTATAGCAATTTTAAATGAGTCCTAAATTTTTTACCCCACCCCAACCCTCCCCTTACCAAGGGGAGGGAGTAAGAAATTCACAAATGATTTAGGATGGCTATATATTAAACACCTTCCAAACAAATATCAAGTTCCCTAGCAAAGGCCTCTGGCGCATCCAGCATCAGCCAGTGTCCAGTATCGGGTAGCGTAGTTGTCGTCAGTGTGGGACGGAGGACGTGGAGGCTGAAAGGAAAAGTGTTTGAGGGAGCAATAATGGCGTGGGCCCGTGTTCCAGGGGCTGCAAGGTAGCGATCGAGAGCATCAACAGCTTCAAAGGCAAACATCCCGCGAGACATTCCACACAGACAATCCTGTGGAGTCGCCGCCAACCAAGCGAGTATCCGATCGCGCGTATCGGCCCTGCTTCCTGTCAGCGCCTCATTGAAGCTGGTTTCCACAGCCGCCCGCCAATCCTCCGTCTCCAGAGCCCTCTGGTAGGGAACGATGCGTTCCTCGTGCACATCTGCAGACACCTTGGTAAAATCTCCAGGTGGATCTGCCAGAATCAACTGCGCGATGCGGTGTGGGGCGCTGGCTGCTGTGGCGAGGGCAATACAAGCACCGAAACTGTGCCCGACGATCGCCACTCGATCGAGTCCCAGCCCATCCAGTACCGCCAAAACATCCGCTGCACAGGAGGCGGGCGCATAGTTGCCGTCCTCCGGCGGTGCAGAATCACCGTGTCCCCGCATATCAAGGGCGATCGCGCGTCGGGTACGGGCGACACGGGCAAGCTGCACATCCCAGATGTTCGCAGAAACCGCCATACCGTGCACGAACACCACCGGCAGCGACTCCGACTCCCCAGCGGTGACAGGGGGGCTGGCTTCGATGATGTGAATAGTGCCGATCGGTCCTTTGATAGTTGTCGATCGCATACAATTTTCTCCTTATTGTGAATTTCCTCTTTTCACACCACCAATTTTACCTCTGTTACTCCTTGGCGCAATTCATACTGTCCTTTCACCCAAAATTGTTTAATTTTTTCACCCAAAAACGGAGCAGCTTGCATCATCAATAAACGCAATAATCCATTTTTTCGCAGTTGTTCGCCTTTCCACGCTTCTTGTGCTTGAAGTTGTTGGGCGCGAATAATTTCGGGTTCGCGTTCTGCCTGAATCCGCGATAATGCTAAGTCAATATTCTCGTAATTAGCCCCTGCTTTCAATAAAGGTACAAGGTGATTAGCAGCCACAATGACATCGCGTAACGCCATGTTAATTCCTTGAGCGCGAACCGGAGACATGGGATGTGCAGCATCCCCCAAAAGTATGATTCCTGGTCGATGCCAGCGCGGACAGCGACCAACCACAACAGATAATCGCATTGGAGATTCGATCGTATCGGCACAGTTGCGGAAATGTTCTGCCATCCACGCAGGAGATCGCGATGCGAAAGTTTCTGCCCAGTCTGTGTGTTTCCGATCCGTTTTGTCATCTACCGATAACACCCAAGCCAGATGAAGTTTTCCTGATTCTGCCCCATGAAAGACACTGAATCCGCTACCGCCATTCAGGATGGAATAAAATACATTATCCGCCACAAACCGAGGATGAGCGGCAAGTTTAAACCACAGAACATCTATACTATTCTGCTGTTTTACTAACTCTAATTCTGCACGCTGTCGTACAACCGAGTTTCTACCATCTGTACCAATGACAAGTGTAGCAGGAATCTCTCGCCCATCTCCTAGCTTTACACCCGCAATGCGATCGTTGCTATACAGTAAATCTTTTACGGGAACACCTGAGATAAATTCAAACTCTGGATGCAACTGAGCTTCTGAAATTAGTGTTTCTAGCAAAGGCGGTTGCGATACCAGTGTACAAGGTTGGTTTGAACCCATTGGTTCATCAACTCGAAATAGTTGCCGATCGCCCACAACGAACTCCCAGGCATCTATTTGTCGGTGTGGAACACCTTCTAGCATAGTAGATAAGCCCATTTGGGCGATCGCATCCAATCCGCTGGGCATTAACCCTTCACCGCGAAACACTCGGTAGGAATCTTTTGCAGCCTCAACCAACGTTGTGGCAATACCTCGTTTCACCAGCAGTAAGGCAAGTGCCGCACCAGTTGGCCCCGATCCCACAATTACAACTTGCGTCATTGCCATTCCCCATTGCTTTTTGCGGATATTGAGATGTCAACAAAGGTGGTAAAAGGAGGCGCAGTCCCCTATTCCCAGCTATTTCTGGAGTGCCTGTTGAAAAGCCTTAACTGCATCAACATGATTCACCATATTGATGCAACGCAACAACAAATCCAAATCGATCCCTTTCACCTCCTCACTACTGGAAACCTTTTCATAATCAAGTGTATTGCCCTCTCCCCGGAGGTGATAAACCTCTAACAATCCATCTTCCCAGAACCACACTTCTTTTATCTTCAGCCGCTTGTATGCCTCCAGTTGGTTGATGCCACCACTGGAAAACACGACCTCGATCGCCAAATCGGGTAGCCTGCGACCAGGGGCAAGTTTATAAGATTCATCCGCCTCTCGCTTGACTTTTCCCGTTTCACTTTCCAGAGTCATTGAGCCAGTTGGAGTAAAGTCAAACCCCGCCATCAGCAGGTACAGTTCCACCACTGCACCAATTCTTGCTTTAACAATTTCGTGGGGCTCTCCAGGCATTACTTTAATCTCCAAAACTCCATCCAGGAAAGACAGTCGATATCCTGGACGGTCTAATAATTGCTCAACTGCTTTGAACTCTCTCCAAGTCAGTCCCTCAAACAGAAGGGGTGATTCTTTTTTGGGTGGTGCGATGATTGCTGCAGTCATTTGATTCTCCAGTCTATTTCCAGATGAGAAACGATCGGGTTTGGAGGGCGATTTGTTTATTATAACTTTAAGTAGCATCCTCCACTGTAAATCCGATTTCTTGCCCGTAGGATAGTTCCAGCGTGTGACCGTCTGGGTCTCGCAAAAAAGCCCAGTAGCCGATCGGATATCCAGAATCTTTTGGTTCTTCAAGCAATACGCCTTCTTGACGTGCTTTGTCGCAGAGTTCGTCCATATATTCGCGGCTTTTGCAACCTACTCCGAGGTGTGCAAAGGGAGACAGAACGGGATGTACGGAGTCTGTTTGAATTAGCACAATTACAAAAGGGCGAGTGCGGTCAGAAAGCCAGACCACAGCAACACCAGTTTCTGTATCAATGCGGCGGTGAACGACCTGCATTCCAGCATACTTGGAGTAGAATTCAATACTGCGATCGACATCAGAAACGGGCAGTGCGATGTGTGTGAGACCGATATCACTCATGGGTTATGTTGCTCCAGTCATATTAGGCTTAACATCAATAATTGCCACTTCCAATCTCATAAATTTAATGAGACGATCGCCACTTATACCAATTTTTTATGAGGCCCCGTAGAATCCGATCACCCGGGCGCCCCCCGCGTCCGGGGGGGGACAAGAGTCCGATCTTTCGTCCCCCTACTATCAGGTAGATGCGACGGGGATCGAGATATGTGCAACTTCACATTAAATTGGTATAACCGCTCGTAACTGTCCATCGTTTTGCTGCCTAGTATTTGTAAGCAGCAAAACCTGAGCGGAACCAAGACGATTTACCTCTCAAGGTAGATGTCGGTTAATCCTGCCTTTGAGATACTCCATATGAAATGTAACTATTTATACTCATGCCGCATCTTTTGTTGGTAGACGACGAAGCCCCACTCTGTGAAAGCCTTGCTTACTCACTGAGAAAGGAAGGCTATGAGGTCACTACAGCACCAGATGGACACAGCGCGATCAAACAATTCCACAAGCAAGTACCCGATATCATTCTGCTCGATCTGATGATGCCAGAAGTTGATGGGATGGAAGTGTGTTGGCGTATCCGGGCTTTTTCTAATGTGCCTATACTGATGCTAACGGCTAAAGACCAAGATATGGATAAAGTGTTGGGCTTAGAGGCAGGGGCAGATGATTATGTGACCAAACCCTTCAATACGCAGGAATTGCTCGCACGGATTAAAGCTTTGCTGCGTCGCCATCATCCGGAATCTGCTTAAAAGCGGTTAAGGCATCCTTCAAGGGTTTGATAGCTCGGTTGGCTCAATCCGTAACCAATGGCGCTAGGTTAGGATCACTTGCAACGGATACACCATTTATACCAGCCATGTTTGAGCGGATGAAACTTTTTGCCCAAGACTCCTTCACGAGCAGATGGTTAGCATCTCTTCGGTGGAATTCAATCCACACGAAGCTCTTGGCTACCTACCTGATCCTGATCGTCTTAGGAACCTCGCTTATGTCTGGTTACATCCTATGGACGTTTTATGCCTTTTTCATGCAGTCTCGTCAGACAGATTTAGAAAACTGGGCAACAGCACTGAGCGAGAGCGTTGCAGATGCCCTCGAAGAAAAAGATATGCAACGGGTGCAGATCATTGTCCGGCGCTATGGGGCACCCGCCAATATCGCACTCCGTGTATTTGATGCCCAAGGTTCCCTGCTAGCCACCTCTAACCCTCAAACAGATCGACAAATCACCAATTGGCTGCTGATATCTGGCGTTTCAGAAGGACTACACGGTCATTCGGTGCAGGGCGTTACTAAAGGGGTTTTATCAACCGACGATCGCCTCTATATTGTCAAACCGATGACTCGCAACGGTCAGAGGTTGGGGATATTACGCATCTCGATTACTTTAGAACAGTTTCAGAAACAGTTTGTAAGGGTGATCTGGACAATTTTAGCCGCCCTTGGCATTACCATTTTTCTCTGTACCTTGGTCAGCGATCGATTAGCCCGGAGTCTCTCTAAACCCATTGAGGTGATGCGAAACTTTGCGATTCGCGTGGGTAGAGGACAGTTTGATGACAAACTCGTGATTCGTCAAAGCAATGAACTAGACCAACTCGCAACGGAACTGAATCGTATGAGTGAACGGTTGAAATCATTGGACAACGAACGCAGAGCCTTCCTAGCGAATGTTTCCCATGAACTGCGGACGCCTGTGAGTAACGTTCAAGTCACCATTGATGCGCTGGAGCGTGGCGCTGTGGATGAGCTGGAGTTGCGCGATCGCTTCTTTCAAACCATCAAAGACGAGACGAAGCGGCTTTCGGGCTTGATTAACGATTTGCTTGATTTAGGACGCTTAGAAGCGGGTGTCACGCTATTAGAAATCCAAGCCATTGCCTTAGAAAGTGTCATCAGCCGTGCGATTAGAGCAATGGAAGTTCGTATGCAGGCTAAAAACGTGACTGTAGAAGTTGATGTTGCTGACCTTCGGATTATGGGCGATTCGGAACGCTTATTACAGGCTTTTTTGAATCTCTTAGACAATGCGATTAAGTATTCTACCCCCAATGCTTGTATTTTCATTGCTGCCTCTGGCAACAAGCAACAGGCTCTGATTTCAATTCAAGACCAGGGAAGCGGCATTCCTGAAACCGATTTACCTCGCATTTTTGAACAGTTTTACACCACGAGCCGCTCTAGTAAGAATGGGGTTGGTCTGGGTCTAGCGATTGCCAGACGCATTATTGAAGCGCATGGAGGCAGTATTACAGCCAGTAGTAAACCCGGTCAAGGGGCTGTATTCACCCTTTCTCTACCCTTAGAATCATAAGTAGTTGATCCCGTTGTCTGGTTCGGTGTCACTTCTTCCACCTGACTCACAGCAGTATTAGTCAAATGGATAGGAAAACCCGACTCTGCCAAATCAGACAATCTAGATTTAATTATCTTTTTATTTAAAGAAAAATGTTGTGCTAATTCTTTGTCAGGACATTTGCATTTTTTATAATTATTTAGTAGTCTCTAATACCAATTTAATGTGAAGTTGCACATATCTCGATCCCCCTCGCATCTCCCTGATAGTAGGGCGACGAAAGATCGGACTCTTGTCCCCCCCCGGACACGGAGGGCTAGGGGGGATCGGATTCTACGGGGCCTCATAAAAAATTGGTATTAGCCGCATTCAGATCCATTGCTTTAATGAAACCATCTTTTCCGTCCATGTACCCTTGAATATTATCAGGGTATTTTTGGGCAAGTTTTCTCTTTAGTTCGCTGTATTGCTGCGCGTCTTCAGGATGGGAAATCATATAATCTCGAAACGCTAAATGGCGCTCTATCTGCGCTGAGTTCACTTCAAACCCGTGAACGTGGTGTGTTCTAATCCCTGCTTCATTACCCTTGCGAAAAAAACGACGACCGGATATCCCAAACTCACCCATTGCTTCATAGCCTAAAGCCTCCATTGCTGAAGTCTGTGTATCGACTTTCGTAATATCTTTAACCTCAACTAACATATCAATAATCGGCTTTGCATGAATTTGTGGAATGGCTGTGCTACCAATATGATGTATAGCAACCACATTGTCCCTAAGTGCAAGTGCAATCAGTTTCGGCTCAGTTTCAAAGGCGCTGCGCCAATTTGGATCGTGCGGGACGACTTCTACTTTGAAAAAATCTAGTTTTCTTGACATCGCTGATATTTATTTGCTTTTTTTGTCATCTCATTGCTTTACGATCGCATTTAACCGAAACAGATTTTATTAGGTCTCATTTTTTACGGGTTGCGCCCAAAGCTCTTAAACATACGGACAACGGGGAGGAACTGACTGTTTGGGAGAGAAATTTCAAACCGCTCAATCACCTGATAGTCAATCAAATTTTGTGTAAAATGGCTCTCCCGCCAGCGTCGCAATCATCTCAACTTGCTTAAATCCAGCACGCTCAGCAGCCATTTCACATACTCGCATAATCTGACTTCCAATTCCTCGACGTGCCCATGCTGGATGAATAAAGAATACACGAATCTTTGGCGAGTCGCTGTCTGGGTTGAGCAGGCCCTCTTCTGGATTATTTTTGCCTGAATCACCTCCATAAAGCGTTTTACGCTTACTCCAACCACCGCAACCAACAATTTGGTGATTGTTCTCAGCAACAAAGTATGTTTGGTCTAGAATCAGTTGAGTATCAACCCCAAAAACTGTGCCCAGTGCGCCTTCAATCTGCTCTGAACTATAGTAGCTTGCAGGCACAAGCTCTAGGAGAATCAGGAATTAAAGTCGTTAACTTAGGAATGTCTTCTAAGGAAGCTAATCGAATACAAAAATCCATTGAACCGATCGGCTAAACAAATCGCTCTCTTAGTTTGTCACATCCGTGAAAGCGGCAATGCAGCGATCGCCCGTTAGCGAAGCCCTCGAAGAGGATCGCCCACCCCCAGCTTTAAGCCCACACCCAAATATCGAACCCTCCCCCTTTCTTAAACTTTGTGGCAGGCTATGATTGACGGTTGGCAGCTTTTGAGAATCTAAATGCTAAACACAAATACAATAATTTCCAGCCTGCTGTTATTTATCCCAGTTTCCATCGCCGGACACTTTCTCGGCTGGGAATCCTCCACAATCTTCATCACCTCGGCTTTAGCCATCATCCCTCTAGCCGCCTGGATGGGGACGGCCACCGAAGAAATCGCCGTCGTCCTCGGTGCCAACTTGGGGGGTTTGCTGAACGCTACCTTCGGAAATGCCACGGAACTGATTATCGGCATCGTCGCCCTCAACGCCGGACTAATAGATGTTGTCAAGGCCAGTATCACCGGTTCAATTATGAGTAACCTTTTGCTGGTGATGGGATTTGCGATGCTATTGGGCGGCTTGCGTTACAAAGAACAAGAATTTCAGCCGATAGTCGCCCGGTTGAACGCTTCAGCGATGAACTTAGCCGTGATTGCCATTTTGGTGCCGACGGCAGTGAATGCCACCTCTACGGGCATCCCTCCAGAAACTATGCAGAACCTCTCTAGCGCTGTTGCTATAGTCCTGATTGTCGTCTACGTGCTGACGCTGCTGTTTTCGATGAAAACCCACAGTTATCTGTACGATGCAGGGGTGGCAGAAATAGAAATGCTTGAAGAATTAGCCGAAAGTAACTTAGCACCAGATAGTCCTGACCACAAAGTCAATCTGCCACTGTGGATTGGGGTGCTTTTGGCCTGTACCCTGATGGTAGCTGTCGAGTCAGAACTGCTGGTGGGTACTCTGGAAGAAGCGACGGCGCGTTTGGGGCTGACATCACTGTTTACCGGGGTGATTTTAGTGCCGATTATTGGCAATGCTGCCGAACATACGACGGCGGTGACGGTGGCGATGAAAAATAAAATGGATTTGTCGGTTTCTGTGGCCGTGGGTTCCAGTTTGCAAATTGCTTTGTTTGTTGCGCCCGTGTTGGTTTTGGCAGGTTTTGTCTTGGGCAAACCGATGGACTTGAATTTCAACCCGTTTGAACTTGTAGCGGTTGCGGTGTCGGTGCTGATCGCCAATTCTATCAGTTCTGACGGCAACTCTAACTGGCTAGAAGGTACTTTGCTGTTGGCAGCTTATACGGTTTTGGCGCTGGCGTTCTACTTCCATCCGGTAATTGAGGGACTTGTTTAAAAGGCTTTCTTCTGCTGAAGGAAGAGGGAAGAGGGAAGAGGGAAGAAGGCCGATTTTTTCACTCCCTCACTCGCCCACTCTCCCACTCTCACTTCTTTCTTCGAGAGTGGTGGTTGCGATCATCGTACAATTGAAATGTGGCTGTTCTCTCGTTATTAGTTCTGGTCTGTTTGTACATTATGTGCTCTGATCAGGGATTTGTGACCTCGATCGGCTATGACAAACAACAAAAGCTTTGACCTCAACCCGATCGTTAGATCGCAGTGCTCCCGGTTATAAAAAAACACGGAATGCTGAAGTCAAGCGAGACTAAAACCTCCCTTGACTTCAGAGACGCTGCAAGATTTAAATCAAGGGTGCTGATGAGTCTTTTACTAGGTGTGCTACGATCGTCATAAGTTGAAAACTGAGTTGGACTTGCATAGCCAAAAAGTTCACCAAAGTTAGTCATACTTAACTTGACTGATTAACATTCTGGGCGATATGATTAAATCAATGCCGAAAAAAAGGCTTAATTATCTGGGAGAGTAAACCGAGCGTGCAAGTCAAAAATGACCAGCCTGTCACAAGGTAGAACGGGAGCCCGCGTTTCGTTAAATTGGTTGAAAATAGTGGATGAATAATGGCTACAAGCTTCAACTAAAATTAATTCAATTAGGGCGTTGCTCCGCCCGAATTAACGCCTGTGGACAAGAAAGAGCCGACTCCCTTGGGTGAAGCAGGAAACAGACCCTTCAGGAGTAATTCTGATTGAATGGTGAGGCTTAAATAAGTTTGGCCAAGTTTGGTGTAGCAGTAAACGACGGTCGATTTAAAACTGACCAGCCTATAAAAAGGTCGAACGGGATACCACGATTCGTTAAATTGGTTGAAAATAATGGTTAAACAATGGCTAAAAGCTTCCACAATAATAAATAGTTGTACAAACTTCAAAAATAGGGTGCTGCTCCACCCGAATTTACGCCTGTGGACAAGTAAGAGCCGACTCTCTTGGCAGAAGCAGGAATCAGACCCTCTAGAAAATACTTCTAGTTGAATGGTAAAGCTTAGATAAGTTTAGCCAAGTTTTGTATAGCAGTGTCAAAGTAAAACTTGATAGAGCAACCTCAATCAGGGTTATGTGGCTTCTGTGAGTTATTGCCTCAATCCCAAATGCCCGAATCCCTCCGATCCAGCCAACTCTGGCAAATCCGTGTGTATCCACTGCGGGTCTGAACTTTTGTTGCAAGGTCGATATCGGCTAGTCGCGCCTCTCGGAGGCGGTGGCTTTGGCCGAACATTTGAAGTGGACGACAACGGCGCCCGAAGAGTGCTTAAAGTCCTGCTCAAAGACCATCCCAAAGCTGTAGAACTTTTTAAGCAAGAAGCCGACGTATTGGTCAGGCTGAGACATCCAGGTATTCCTAAAGTCGATCGCGACGGTTATTTTACATTTACGCCAGCTCACAGCACAGAGTCTTTTCACTGTCTGGTGATGGAGAAAATTGCTGGGGCCAATTTGCAAGACTGGCTGAAACATCGGGGCCGCCCCATCAGTCAAGAACAAGCTCTGAATTGGCTCAAACAACTGTCGGAAATTTTAGACCAAGTTCACCGACTCAACTATTTTCATCGGGATATCAAGCCGCACAATATTATGTGCAAGCCCAACGGGCAGTTAGTGCTGATAGACTTCGGGACTGCTCGGGAAGTGTCGGGGACTTATTTCGCTAAGGTTGGCCAGGGGCAAAATGTGACTGGTATTGTTTCTCCTGGCTACACGCCGCCGGAACAAACTAATGGCAAGGCTGTTCCGCAGTCTGATTTTTTTGCTCTGGGGCGCACTTTTGTTTATTTGCTGACTGGGAAGCCACCGACTGCGTTTCCAGAAAATCCCCGCACGGGCAGATTAATGTGGCGCAAAGGAGCTCCTCAAGTTTCCGACGCCGTGGCTAATGTGATCGATTACCTGATGGCGCCTTTTCCGGGCAATCGACCTCAAAGTCCCCAGATGGTTTTGCAGTGCTTGGAGGAAATTAATCTCGACGACGCAGAAACTCAGGTGCCGACTCAGTTGCCGACGACGGGGCAAACTAAAATTCGCGGAACTTCGGGGCCGTCTGTGGGGACGAAGCAGAGTGCCATGAACCGCCTCAGACCTCTAAATTCGGGATTGAAGAAGCCCGGGCAAGAGGCTTTGGATTGGTGGAAAAATAAGTTGCTGGCGGGCACGGCTGTTTTGATGGTGGGTATTGGCGCGTCTCAAATCTACGGTTCGCTGCGTTACGGGGTGTTTCCGGCAAACCCGGTGTGGCTGCTTTCTACTTTACCTACCACTCATTTTTTGCAAAAAAGTTTGGATAATGTCGGGAGTGTAAATGCGATCGCCCTGTCGCCTGACGGTCAAACTTTGGTGAGCGCCAGCTTTGGGACGATTAGAATTTGGAATGTAAGGACGGGACGCCTGGTGCGGACTCTAAATTCGGTACATTCTAAAAAATCGGTCAACACGCTGGCGGTGAGCCCGAACAGCTCGATTTTGGCCAGCGGCGGCGGGGACAATAATTTGATTCTCTGGGATTTGAAGACGGGGCGACGGATGCGGACGATTGCCGCTCACAAAGCCGCCGTCAATGCGATCGCTTTTAGCAGGGACGGTCAAACTCTGGCTAGCGGCAGCGATGACAAAACTATTCGCTTGTGGAATGTCAGAACCGGCAGCAGGTTGCGGACTTTGAGCGGCCACGCCGGAGGAGTAAACGCGATCGCTTTGAGCCGGGACGGTAACACTCTCGCTAGTGGCAGCCAGGACAAGACTGTGCGTTTGTGGAATCTCGGTACCGGAGAAGTCAGAAGAATTATCACAGGTCACGGGGGCCCGGTTAATGCTGTGGCTTTTAGCCCGAACGGGCAAATTGTGGCTAGTGCTAGCACCGACAATACGATCCGTTTGTCGAACGTACAAGACGGGAAGCGCACCCGCACTTTTAAAGGGCATTCGAGCTGGGTGAGGACGATCGCCTTTAGCGCGGACAGCCGCACTTTGATCAGCGGGGGCGGAGATATCATAGTTTGGGATTTGAAGACGGGAAAAGAAAGAAGCAGTCTTTCTGGTCACAGTCAGTTTGTGAGTTCGATTGCTATTGCCAGAGATAGCAAGACTTTTGTGAGCGGCAGTCCCGATCGCACTATTAAGATTTGGCGAATGCCATAGTCATACTATTTTAGATTTTAGATTTTAGATCTAAGAATTGGTAATGACTGCTTTTGTATGGGTTTGGAGTACGGGTCTACAGTTGCATTGTTTTTTACTGGCATCAGTAGTCATATCAATTTCGGTTGCATTAGAATGATTAAACCGCTCTTGACCCTCTCGACGCAGAGGAATAGAACAGAGGGATGAATAATTCCGATGGTACCGGATTTGACATTATTCAAAACCCCGATCAATTACCCATTACCAATTCGTAATTTTCAAGTTTCACATAAATTGCGTATTATCCAAAAATTCCTCGCCCGTTTTTCGCAAATTCATCCACAGTTTGCTGCGATAATTCATGAACTGCGATCGCCTGCAACACGTCAAAAGGCAATGTCAAATGATGTGCGCCAGCTAACAAAGTTTTTACCGCTTCTTCCGGCGATTTAATGCTAGCTGCCAAAATCTCAGTATTACTTCTCTGCAACACATTTGCCATATCCCGCACTAAGGCAAAACCGTCTCCTAACAATCTGGTGGCGCGATTCACGTAGGCGATCGCATATTTGGCCCCCGCTTCTGCTGAGACAACTGCTTGTGATGCGCTGTAAATAGCTGTCACCGCGCAAGGAATTTCCGGTGACAAATGCGCTACTGCTTGAAAACCAGCCGCCGTTGCTGGAACTTTCAACACTGTTTGCTGTCCAATTAATTCAAAAGCCGCTTTTCCTTCTGCTACCATGCCATCAAAATCAGATGCAGTTAGCTGATAATACACTTCCCCCGGAATAAGTTTTGCCAGTTGTGTGAGCGTCACATCGGGAGCTAAATCGCTTTTTCCCAGGAGGGTTGGATTAGTAGTAATTCCCGAAAGCCAGCCGAACTTGCTCGCCTCTTTTGCTTCGGCTACAATTGCAGTATCGAGATAAATTCCCATCAGCTCTACACCTTTCTTTTCTTAGTTTGTTCTGATTTTCCCGAGGCTTAGTTTCAATTTGATGTTACTGAGCGTCAAATTGATTGTTAGGTATTAACTGTAGCAGATTTGTGAAAACATCGCTAGTAAGTAAAAATAACAATTAAGTGATGGGTATCACGTCAGTTGCTGATTACGATCGCTATGTAAGAAAACTTCGATAGCCAAATGCCGGAAACAAACAATTTATATTTGTAGTATGGGTTATGTATGCAATAACTCAAGGAGGTGACTCATAAAATGAGAGAAAAAGAAAATCATCAGTCACAAGTCAGTCTTGAGGTATCTTGTGACAAAGGGGAGTTTAAAAAACCAGCAGCCACTCAAGACTTGTCAGAAAATGATAATTCTCAAACCGAGTCTCAAGCATTTGAAAATCACGGTGAAGATGGTTTGAAGGCTCTAGCACGCTTAATGATGGTGAGTCTAACTTGGTCGCTGGCAGGACTTTCTAAACCTAAGTAAATTTTTGGGCTATGGGTTATATCGTTTCCGGTTGGATGGGAATGATCAAGTCAAGGTTGCACAATTCCACATTCCCCCACTCCCCACAAACCACTCCCCATCATAAGGAGTGTTACCGGAATTGATATTATTGGTTATTGGTAATCAAGACTGGTATTCTGCCAGAGTGCCATGAATCTTTAAGTTTTAATATCCAATTCCTAATCTCTCGCCTGTGCTTTTTATAGTACAGGCTTGCCCTTTTCCCAATCGGGTGGGACTCCATGCCTCATCCCTGGGCTTCGCCCAATTCCCCATATCAAACTTTTATTTATATCAACCGTTTCGGCGGTTGCTATAAATCCGCCCCAAAGACACAATATTGTTGTGTCCGGATCTGCTACTTAATATTTTCCGAACCTACTGCCTCAGAAATCGAATTAAATCCTTTTTCTTCCAACTTTTGCAGTAAACCTTGGAGAATTCGACGCACCATCCAAGGCCCTTCGTAAACCCAACCGGTGTAAACTTGAATTAAACTCGCACCCGCGGCTATTTTTTCCCAAGCATCTTCGGCGGTGAAAATGCCGCCCACTCCAACTATCGGCAATTCGCCTTTTGTATATTGCCAGATAAATCGGATTACTTCTGTCGATCGCTCCCGCACTGGAAGCCCGCTAATTCCCCCAGCTTCTTCGGCGATTGGTTTGCCTGTTTCTCGCAATATTTGTGTTTTCAATCCGTCGCGGCGGATGGTGGTATTTGTGGCGATAATTCCTGCTAGTTGGTAGGTTTTTGCTAAGTCGAGGATTGAGACGATCGCCTCTGGTTCCAAATCCGGCGCAATCTTGACTAAAATTGGCTTGGTTCCCTGATTTTCTTGTTGCAAAATTTCCAAAATTGTGCTAAGCCCAGCAGCATCTTGGAGCGATCGCAACCCAGGCGTATTCGGAGAAGAAACGTTCACTACAAAATAGTCGCCCCAATCTTTCAGCAGCTTAAAACTCTCCAAATAGTCGGCTGCTGCCTGCTCTAACGGTGTTACCTTAGATTTACCGAGATTGATGCCCAAGGGGAACCGAGACTGAGGCATGGGGCGCTGGGCATCGAATTTTGACTGTTTCTGTGCTGCCTGAAACCGGGCTGCCATTGCCGCGGCTCCTTGATTGTTAAATCCCATGCGGTTGAGGGCTGCACTGTCCTCCGTCAAGCGAAACAAGCGAGGTTGAGGGTTTCCCGGCTGCGGCTGACAAGTGACAGTTCCAAGTTCGGCAAAGCCAAAGCCAAAATTTGCCCAAATGTCAGCAGCTACGCCGTTTTTATCAAATCCCGCAGCTAAGCCGACAGGATTGTTAAAGCTCAGTCCCCATAAAGATTGTTCGAGGCGAGAATCTTGGAATCCCAAAGATTTCTGCAATCGAGAGAGCATTTGGCTGGTTGCGGGGTTTGACTGGGTTCTGGCTGCGAGTTCGAGAACTTGGAGAGTGCGGTTGTGCAGCCACTCGGCATCGGTTTTCAATACGGAAAACAACAGCGGGCGTACAGTTGATTGATAAATATCCAATGATTTGTACTGGGGCAATTTACAAATTAGAAATGAGAAGGAAAATAAAAATATTCACGAGCAGACAGCGAAGGCGAAGTTTTTACTTCAACTTCGATCGACTTTATCCAATGTTTGAGATTGAAGGATAAGTGAGACGATTATATTATAAGTTGACTCTTTGGCATTTTATTTTTGTGAATATTTAAGTTAGTAATTTTAAATTAGACAAGGTGCGGGGAAGCTTGGAAATGGGGCAGCAGCAAAGACCAAAGGATTTAGACGAACAAATCGCGACCCTAGAGCGCGTTCTCCAGACTCTCCGAGAAGAGGAGAATGTTGAAGTGTTACTTTCGACCACACTCGGCTACTTGCAAGCGGAATTTGACTGGCGGTTGATTTGGATCGGGTTGTACGATCGACAGGCCCACAGATTGTTCGGGAAAGGCGGCATAACTCCTAACGGCGACCAGTCTTTTCTCAAACAGCGGTTTGCCCTCAGCCCAGGGGATTTGCTGGAACAAGTGGTGATTCAGCTTCGGCCGGTGGGAGTCCCGGATTTGCGATCGGAAAGTAGAGCCGGAGAATGGCGCAAAGCAGCTCAAACTTTCAATATTCAAGGCACGACTCTGTTTCCGCTGCGCTACAAAGACCGCTGCTACGGCGTGATTTTGCTCGGCACTGAGGTATGGGGAGCGTCGCCCAAGTCGGGGGAAAAAACGCAGTTGGCGATCGTATTTGGAGCGCTAGCAACTGCTCTTTACCAAATAGAAAAAGACTGGCAGCGACAACAAGTTAAACACCCAGATGAGTCTCTTTTAGCGCTGATTTCGCAGTTGGGGGAATTGCGATCGCTCGACCAATACTTGCAAGCGGTTGTCGAACAAACTCATGAATTTACTGAGCCGACACGCACCAATGTTTATTGGTTCGAGCGAGAGCGGCGCTATTTTTGGCGCCGAGTCAGCAACCGCGAAGTTGCTCCGGGTTTGGGCGGGCCCGGCCGAGCGGCTTCGGGCATCACCGTTCAAGACTTGGGCGAATTTTATCAGGCTTTGGGCAGGGAAGAAATGGTTTGGATCGGTGAATCTCAAAGTTCTCTGAAAACTGAGCTGACGGGGCGGTTGATGCAGCAAATCCGCGCTCGCTCTCTGTTGGCTGCGCCGATTGTTTCAGAAGGGGAATTGTTGGGATTTTTGGCAGTCGAAGCCAGCGAACCCCGGATTTGGCAAGACAATGAAAAGCATTATCTGCGGGGAGTGGCGCAGTTAGTGGCTCTGACGGCTCCTGTGTCGGAAATGGAGGATAAAATTCAACAAACTGAGATCGATCGAGATTTAACTGCTGGAATAGCTCACGCCATCTACAGCGATGCTGACTGGGAGGCGACTTTGAAACATACCGCCGAACAGTTGTGTGAGCGGCTCAAATGCGAATACTTTTTGTTGCTGCTGTACGGCGAAGAACAAAATCGCTTTGAAATTGTCTGCCAAAATCTGCCGCGCAACCGCAGGCCAGTGCCGTCGCCACTCAATGCCCTCGATGTGGCTGACGTGGGGCTGTTGCAAGAAAGCGAACCTCTGGCTATTGAAAATTGGGAGGAAGATGGGCGGTTGGGCGCTTGGCGGGATGTGTTGGGGGAAGCGGGGGTGCGATCGCTTTTGGCATCGAGTACGAGGGGGAAAAAGAAAGAGGGAGAAAACCCGAATCTAAAATCGAAAATCGCTAATCGAAAATCGATCGAGGGTTTGCTGGTTGTCGGGCACAGTGCAACTCGCACTTGGAGGCGATCTGAACAAGAATTAGTTCGGCTAGTAAGCCAACAACTCGGATTGATCCTGCACTCGTGGCAGCAGAGTTCGGCAATTGACAAATATCAGCAATTTGAGCGATCGCTCAAATCGGGTTTGGCGGTTTTGCACCATTCTCCTGATGAGCAATCTGAGCAAGAGATATTTGCTGCTTCACCGACGATGTTCCCAGAGTTGCCGCTACAAAAGCTCGATCGTAACTTTGCTCAACACGTTTCCGAGACACTTTCCTGTCCTTTAGTAGCCGTAATTACTTGGAATCCCGGTGAGGAGGAAGGTTCAATTGCGACGGCGCTAGCTGCCAATCCCGTATTTGCCCTCAATCCCGAGGCGGTGATTCCTGTCAAAACAGATGCTTTGATCCAACAAACCCTGGCTGCTAGCGGGGTGCTGCAACAGAGCACGAGCCAACTGCAACTGGCGACGAAGCGGTGGCTCCGCAGTCCGGGAATTGGCGAGATTCTGACGGTGGCACTGCGGACGGCCCCAGAACACGCTCCGGCGGGCATTGTGGTGGCTGCAGACGCTCCGGGCCGCCAGTGGTCGGAGTTGTCGGTGAGTTTACTCAGCTCGATGGCGTCTCAGTTGGCTTGGTGGCGCAGGTATTTGGCGGTGCAATCGATCCAGGAGTCGCAGCGATTGGATCTGGAGTTGCTCAACTGGTACAAACAGCGCCGTTTTGAGGACTTTTACCGCACTGTGGGAGCGGGGGTGAAGGAGTTGGGGGAGTTGAGTCAGTCGATTTTGCAGTCGGCGAAGGAACAAAAGGATGCTCTGAAAATTTTGCGCTACCAACAGGTTTTGCGACACATTGGCAATGCTGTGGGGTCAACTCATTTGCTGCTGAAACAGGAACAGTGGCGGCTGCAATTCGGACAAGATGCGGTGCCTGTGAGCGCTTGGCTGAGGCGATCGCTCGATCGAACGGCCCCCCTGGTGAAACAGTCTAAAGTCTTGCTGGAAGTGCACAGAGAAACTGCTGTGTCGATGCCTGCAGGTCAGACTTTGAGCGTTCGCGGGGACAGCATCAAGCTGGATTTGATCCTGTGCGAATTGCTGGCGACGGCTTGCAGGCGCTCTGCTGTTGGCGCCAAGATTGATATTCGCTCTCAGTTGTTGGGGGAAGATTTGTTAGAATTGTCTGTAATCGATAGCGGCGCGTGCGATCGACACTTCATTGCAGCCTTCAACGGGGATTCCGAACCCGATATATTAGCGGTTTCTAGTTCCAATAGGTCGATCGTCCAAAATCTCTTAATTTGTCAGCGAGCGGTACGCTTAATGGGGGGAAACTTTTCCATAGAAATGTTAGAAAACAATTTAATTGTCGCTCGTTTAGTGCTGCCCCTAGCCAATTCTTAATATTGCAAAATTTTGTAAAATTTCCAAGCTGCGATCGAGGATTATAGGGGCGGGTTTCACCAACAATAATTGCCTAAAACCCATAATCTCATAAACCCGCCCCACCCAACATTAAACAGCCATCTACCTCTTTCAAAATACAAGGAGCGGGTTTAGCTACGCTCTATATTGTTATTGATAACTTGCGCCCTTCTTAGGGACGAACGGGCACGAGCGGCCCGTTCCACAATACATCAATTTTCTTGTGTGGTGGGCATCTTGTCCGCCCCTGAAAGACTTTCAGAATTCGGGAAAAACCTTTGAGTAATCCAAGCAGTTACAATATGAGAAAGCAATCCCATCGGCCCAGCAAAAAAACACAAAGCCAAAGAATGAACCGTCCAAACTCCTGTCCGCTGTCCTTCCAAATAAATCCAGCGCCCGACAAACAAGTCCATCACTAAAAAATGTATCCATCCCGTAGCAGCCGCCGTTTCTTCCCCCAGAAACTTAGCAATATCTGCTAACTTAGGATTCGACAAAGCAGCCGCATTTTCCGCAGTCAGACTGCTACCAAACAAATATATGTACAAAACGGCTAGCACTGCAAACGGAATAAAGGAATTCATCACTTTTCGGGTAATTCCCCAGTTTGGTAATAAAATCATAATTGCCCAGAAAGGCACAACGAACAGATTACCGACATTAAAAATTAGTTCTGGTGTCATAGTTGGCTCTTGGCTCCTGCGAATGCAATGCAATTAAGGATGTTAAGATTACTTTACACAATTTTTGCGGAAATTTCTCAAAATCAGAAAAAAATCTCATTCACAAATGAAATAGAATTGCTATACTTATCTAAAATTTCAAATCTCGCATCTAAAATCGATTAAGACAGCACAGCCCATGACAAATTATAATAACTTTCCCGATTGGTGCAAGCAAAAAGAGAATCTCTCGCCCGACGCCAAACATACGGTAGAGATACTGTTGCAAATATCAGATTCTTCCGAGTGCGATCGAGCTAACGAACTGCTTTCTAATACAAAAGAAATTAACCTCAAAAATCTTCAAATTACCGATATTAGCCCCCTCTCATCTTTCACTCAAGTTACTAATCTCATCCTCGGCAGTAATCAAATATCTGACATCGCTCCCCTGCAATCTTTAACCAATCTAAAAACTCTGGTTATAGATGTCAATCAAATATCAGATATCAGCCCGCTTTCATCTCTAATAAATCTGACTATACTCGTTATCGATACCAATCAAATCTCAGACATCAGTCCCCTAGCCGATCTAACTAATCTTACCGCACTTGTCTTGTTTGACAACAAAATTTCTGACATCACTCCGGTGAAAAATTTAACTAACTTAAATGCGCTGATTCTCTACAACAATCAAATTTCCGATCTCGCCCCTCTGGAAAATTTAACGGAACTCCAGACACTCTACCTTTACAATAATAAAATATCGGATATTACCCCGCTTAGTTCTTTAAAAAATCTCACTACGCTGTTTCTCTTCGGAAATGAAATATCTGACCTGACTCCGCTGGAATCTCTAACTAACTTAAATAAATTAGTTTTATTCCAAAATAAAATATCAGATATTAGTCCTTTGACATCGCTCACTAATTTAATTGAACTTAACCTCGGTAACAATCAAATCTCAGACATCAGTCCACTGAAATCGTTAACTAATTTGACTGAACTTTATCTGTTCAACAATCCGATTTCGGATAGCAGCGCGCTACAAGCTTTAAATAATTTATTTTTACTAGACTTGTACAACAATCAAATCTCTGATATCAGTTCCCTGCAATCTTTGCAAAAGTTAACTACCCTGGACTTGCGCGGGAATCCCATTGTTAATAAAATTTGCCCTGTCAATCCTGAATCTATATGTCGGTTTTAATTAATTATTAAGGTCGAGGCAAGATGGCAGTTTATAGAGTATAATGTCAAAGGTCAATATCAGGAGAAAGTGATGAGCGGACACGATGCTTTGATGTTAGGATTGCTGCTGTTGCCAGGTTTGGCTTTGTCGATCGCAATTATGGGCGCTTTTGCCGCTGGTGGATAATCAGTTTTGGGAGCAGGCAGATTTTGTAAAAAGTAGTTTTTTCCTCGTTTTCCTCGTTCCCTGGCTCTGGCTGGGAACGCATTTCACTATTGCTCTGCCTCCTGTTTTTTGCAAGCGAGGCAGAGCCTCTGGATCTCGGTTCCCAGCCAGAGGCAGGGAACCAGTTAATTTCCCTTCTTCCTTCTTCCTTCTATCCTTTACATCCGTTACATCCGTTACATAATCCGTTGCCGAACTTCCTTCTTCCTTCTATCCGTTACATCCGTTACATCCGTTACATAATCCGTTGCCGAACTTCCTTCGCTTATAAAAATTGTGCTGTAACATCCGAATTTACCAAAGTATTCGCGCACAAAATACCCGATGCTGCGACGGCGGGGACGCCAATTCCGGGCATAGTGCTGTCTCCCACCCGATACAAGCCTTTGACTGGTGTTTGCGGGCCGGGAAATGTGCCTTTTCCGGCGGCGATTGCAGGCCCGTAAGTTCCTTGATATCGGCGTAAAAATCGGGCGTGGGTGAGCGGTGTGCCGATCGACTCTAAGACTATTCGCGATCGCAAATCCGGTATAATTCTTTCTAAAGCTTGAAACAGAGATTGCGATCGCTCTTGCTTTTTCTGGTGATACAATTCGCCATATTCCCAACCTTCGTAAGGTTCCAATGTATAAGCGTGAACGGCGTGATGTCCGGGGGGCGCGAGAGTTGCATCCCACACTGTAGGAATCGAAATCATGCAAGTATTTCCGGGTACTGTAATGTCAATCTTGCTGTCGTGAACGACGACGTGGTGGCCGGTCAAACCTTCGAGTCCTTCGGCTTTAATTCCTAAATGCAGGTGCATAAAACTGTCTACTGCGGGCATCGACAAAGCGCTTTTTCGGTAGCTTTCCGGCAAATCTTCAGGCCGCAGTAATTTTGTATAAGTATCCCAGATTGTGGCATTTGAAATGACAATTGGGGCGCGGATAACTTCGCCATTTTTCAAGCGAACTCCGGTGGTTTTGCCGGATTCAACTAATATTTGCTCGACGGCAGATCCCAGGCGCAATTTTCCTCCCCAGCGCTGCAAACCTCTGACTAAAGCATCGACGATCGCACCGCTGCCACCTACAGGATATTCGATCGCACAGCGCGATCGTTCGCCAATCATAAAAGCTATTTCCGGCGCGACAGTTCCGTGCGCTTTCAAACCCGACAGCAAAAAGCACTCCAAATCTATCAAACGTCGCACCCAAGGGTCACGCACGTCCCGATCCATCAAGGAACCGGCTGAACCCGCGATCGCACCTACTAGCGGCAACAGCTTCAGCAAAGCAGGCGAGTACCGAGACAGCAAAACAGGTATTAACTGCCAGTCGGATCTCAGCGCTAAAGCCGGAATTCCACGCAAAGCTTCATACAAAACTAATAAGTTTTGTTGAAATTGCTGTAATTCTACAGCACCTTGCGGTGCGAACTTAGCTACAGCATCTAAGTAACTTCTCGCATTAGCATAAATCGGTAAACTTCCCTCTGGAAAATGGTAATGCCCCAGCGGATCGTAGGAAATTGCTGCGATCGATTCCTCCAAAACATCAAAAACTTGCCGCAAAGGATTAAACGACTGCGGATCAGTCAAACCGCAATAAAAAGAAGGCCCCGAATCAAAGTGAAATCCTCGGCGCGAAAAGCTGTGAGCTGCCCCGCCCGCTATGATGTGGCTCTCGCAGACGAGCACCCGCTTGCCGTAGCGAGCTAGCATCGAGCCTGCGACTAAGCCCCCAATACCGCTGCCAATTACGATCGCATCAAAGTCTTGCATTTATCAAATGTGGTATAATTGTATTATTTCTTGCTGAGTGTTGACGGGGTATTTTTATGGGAGGAAAACTATGAAAGCTTTATCTATTTTAGATGAAGTTGTTCGCGAATTAGAACAAGATGTCAATATCTCGCGCATTAAAAAAATAATATTTTTTGCTTGTAAAGAGTTCTGGGAAAACGACCCCGCCCAACTCGCCAGCGCAGATGTAAGGATTTTAATTGAAGAACTGTGCGCCAAATACAGCAGGTTAGAAGATATTGAAGCTGTTTTAAATAGTATAGTCTCTAAGGTTAATAAAAAAACAGAGTATGCTTTAGTAGCAGACCTCATAGTCTGTCAACTTAGCAGGCTGTATGAATTTGAAGACTTCACCAAATTAGAAGTAAACATATCTAGTTTTGGCGGTCAGGAAGCTCCCGCATTTGAAGAGCACTTTAGTTCCGAAGTACCCAGCAGCGAAGAAAGTGCAAGAAACCCCGGCAAATTATTTGATGTCAGACAAAAAATTTTGCAGCAAACAAATCCGCTGAGGGCGAAAATCCTAATTTTTTCTACTCTTTATCACCAGTTTACTTTTAGCGATCGCGACTGGCTACTGCTGAAAACTCAAGAACTTGACACTCTGCTGCGACAACTGTTTAATGTCTGTGGTAGCCTAGCTGAACTGGAATCTCAGTTGTACAGAACTGCTAGCAATCTCGACAACAGAGATGAAAACGACCAAGCTGCGAGCGTAATCATCAAAGCGATGAATCCTTGTTACGCAAAAATGCAACAGGAAGAATCCTATGAAGCCGAATCTTCGGCTAGTGAAGATTACGATCAGACACATTTAAACAACAGTGTTTATGAAGAGAGCGAGCTGGTGGACAGGCGCACCGATTATTTTGATCCAGGCGAGATTACTCACATCCTTCAAGCTGCTCCACCTCACTATCATTATGACCCCCAGAAAAGTTACTTAGTCCCCGATACGGCAGAAAATCTACCGTTTAAAGAACCCGAAACCAGCAATAATAATTATGCTACCGAGTTCAGACAGGAAATCGTAGAAACATTCCCAGTTGCAGAAATGCCGACTATTATCGAAATTTTAGAACCTGCTGATCCTGTTATTATAAATATTAGCGATTCCATCAAACGAAAATTGGAATTGGAAGAAGAAATGACAGAATTAGTCAGTCAAAGTGCTAACTCCGCAACGGCGCAAATAGAAAATATATTCACCCAGTTAGAAGCTGCTTTGAACGGAAAATTTTCTACGGGAAGTGCTGAGGAGCGTTTGTACTGGAAATATAAAAATCTCAGAGAGTATGTAGGCAAAGTTCAGAAGTTTACCGATAAATTGCTGGAAATTTTGATTGAACTGGAGTCAAAAGAAAGCGGAAAATATCCTTCTGAAGTCCCAGAAAACATGGCAGACAATATTTCCGACATACCGCCGGAAAACTCTAACCATAAAGCAAATCAGTATCAGCTTCTGGAAATGGCAAAGCAAGGCAAACCAAAGGCGATCGCCCAATTGATTAATCAATTGCTACAGCCTAAAGGAATTGCTGCTACAGCGGGATTTAAAGATGGTTGGCTCCATGTAATTCTGGAGTCTGCTGAAGTACCAAACCAACAGGCTACAGCTACATACATTCACAAAAAACTCTGTACTTTAAAATCAAAATATCTTACTCATGTGAAAATTCACGGGCGACAGTTAGGCAGCAAAACAGTTTTTTGGACTCAAGAATTTGTCAATCAAACTCATTAAATGCCATACTCAAGTCTTGGGTAACACAAACTAAGTCCGCCTGGGTCAACTGAAATTCAAGAAATTTTATCAAATTTCTCAGACTCAAGTCTGGCGCTACAAAAATTAAGTCCGCCTGCGCGAACAGAAACTTAAGCAGTCTAGAAATAGCAGATTGTACCTAATTCACAACAAAAACAAATATGAATGCCAGCGAAATTTTAAGGCGATATACATCAGGAGAACTAGATTTTCAAGGTATGAATCTCAGAGGGATATACCTGAGTGGTGCCGATTTAATTGGCGTCAATTTAAGCAGTGCTGACCTCTGGGGTGCAAACTTAGCGATGTCGTACCTGAGCAGAATTAACCTTCAGCGCGCAAATTTAACTAATGCAAAGTTGTGCGGTGCTAACTTAAATCAGGCAAACTTGAGCGGAGCCAATTTGTCCGATGCAGACTTCCACGGAGCGACTTTGCAAGGTGCAGATTTTCGCAGAGCCAATATCTCTTTGGCAGTTTTTATCGATGCAAATTTGAGCGATGCAGATATGCGAGGTGTCAATTTGCAAGGTGCTGATTTGCGCGGTGCGTGCTTGCGGGGTGCAAATTTGCGGAAGGAGCCGCGGATTTTTGAGGGTGCAAATTTGCGGGGTGCAAATTTGCAAGGTGCAGATTTGCGGGGCGTCAATTTGCAAGGTGCAGATTTGACTAAAGCTAATCTCAGTCACGCGAATTTGACAGAAGCATCTCTGGGGGAAGCAAATCTGACTCAGGCAAATTTGAGCGAAGCTATTTTAGATGGCGTATTTTTGACTGAAGCAACTTTGGTAGAAACAAATTTTTCCTGGGCTGTAATGGCAAATGCTAAGTTGGAAAGAGCTGTGTTAATTGATGCTGAATTGGCTGGCGCTAACTTGCGGGGTGCATTTATGACTGATGTTAAGTTGAGCAATGCTAATTTAATCATGGCTGACTTGAGTCGAGCTAATTTGGTGCGGGCTGATTTGAGTCGAGCTAATTTTAATCAGGCAAATTTGAGTGAAGCTAATCTGACTGATGCTTATCTGGCTAGAACCGATTTGCGGGAGGCAATTTTGCACCGCACAACTTTGATTAGGGCAGATTTGAGCACGGCTAATTTATCAGGTGCTCAGTGGCGCGGTACAATTATGCCGAATGGAGAAATGCACGGGTAATTACTTCGACTAGCAATTTAACGCTCTCGGCAAAATAGTTAATTTAATAGTGAAGAAGATTTCCTGTAAGTAAAAAAAATAGGACAAGGCTGTGTTAAATCCAGGAACAATTTTACAAGAACGTTATCAATTGCAACAGCGTTTAGGACGCACAGCGGCCGGTCATCAAACTTGGCTAGCAGTAGATTTAGAGTCTCAAGAACAGGTGACACTGAAAATGTTAGCTTTTAGCCCGGAAATGCACTGGGAAGAACTCAAGCTTTTTGAAAGAGAAGCACAAGTTTTGCAGGCCCTAAATCATCCCCGCATTCCTTGCTATCGAGATTATTTTTCCCTGGAGCGGGAAGCCGGAGAAGGATTGCCTTGGTTTGGGTTAGTGCAAGATTATATTCCGGGATTTTCACTTCAGGAATTGTTAGAAAAAGGCAAGAAATTTTCAGAAAAACAAGTACGAAAAATTGCCACTGAATTGCTGGAAATTTTAATTTATTTGCATGAATTAAGCCCCCCAGTTTTGCACCGAGATATTAAGCCGAGTAATTTAATTTTGGGGGAAGATCAGCACGTTTATCTAGTAGATTTTGGTGCGGTACAAGCTCAAGCGGCGGTGACAGGTGTAACGTTTACAGTGGTAGGAACGAGTGGCTATGCACCCTTAGAACAGTTTTGGGGGCGGGCGGTGGCGGCTTCGGATTTGTATGCTTTGGGAGCTACTTTAATTCATTTGTTAACGGGGATGACTCCTGCGGATTTGCCACAGAAAGATTCTCGGATTCAGTTTAGCGATCGCGTGAGTGTGAATCCCACTTTGGTAAGCTGGATTGAGAAGATGACGGAAATCGCCTTAGAAAAGCGTTTCAGCAAGGCTAGAGACGCTTTAGCAGCTTTGAAATCGGGAAACATACAAGGGGCTAATCTTCAAATTCCGACTGTTTGGAAAATTGCTAAACCGCCTCACAGTCGCATTCAAGTTAGCAAATCAGCAACCGAGTTAAACATTAAAATTCCGTCTACTTTAGTCAGAAAGCCTTTTTTCTGTGCTTGTTTAATAGGAATATTAATTCTACTGTTATTGAGGCCGATCACCTTAGTATTGGGCGAACCAAATTTCTATACGGGATTAGGATTGTTTACGATTCTAGCAAGTACAAGTATCTTACTTAAGATTGTGGGCAATGGTAATAAAATTACATTTAACCGGAACTCCTTTAAACTGGAACATCAGATATTTGGTTGGAGTTATTTAGGACAAAGGGGGGAACTTTCTGAGATTTTGGGTGCTTTTATATACAATACTTCTTTTTTTGGGGGTAATCAAATCAGAATTCGTTCAGGCAACTATACAGGAACTTACTTTTATGTCTTAGGGAACCATTTGAAAGAGGTTGAGGCGGCTTGGTTAGCGCAAGAAATTCAAGATTGGTTAAATTTAAGATAAATTTTTGTAGGGCGAAGCCTTGGTGATTAATTTTTTTGTATAATAGACATCTCCCAACTAAAAATGGGTGACGCACTCACTTATAGGGGGTCTAAAATACAGCAGATTTCAGGTTCATTAAGTACAGTAGCAACAGCTTGTAAACCACAGACTGCTTGATCAAAAAAATGATGCTACTTTAAAAGAGTTATGCCAAGGCTTTCAAAAAAATACCCCAATCAAAGTCAGTATATCTTATTACGCGATCGCCCAAAAAACATTGAATTTTAATTCAAATTTATCCCTTCACAGGCAAAACGATCGCAAACTCAGTGCCAACTCCAGGCTCGCCATTCACTTCGATGCTTCCGCCATGTTTCTCTACCGCAATCTGGTGGACAATTGCCAACCCCAATCCAGTTCCTTTGCCGACACCTTTCGTCGTGAACAAATGGTCGAATATCTGCTGTTTAACTTCCTCTTTTATCCCGGTGCCGTTATCAGCAATTTGAATTTTAATGTACCCTTCGCCGACTATATCCGTGCAAATCGTGATGCGGTTGGGATTGGCGGTAATTTCGCTAAAACTGCGTCCTATATTTGACTCTTCTAAGGCATCGATCGCATTGGCAAGCAGGTTCATGAAAACTTGATTCAATTGACCGGGAAAACATTCGATTTTAGGGAGATTTCCGTATGTAGTTATCACTTCGATCTGCGGGCGGTGTTCGTTTGCTTTGAGGCGGTGTTTCAAAATTAAAATAGCGCTATCAATGCCTTCGTGAATATTAAAAGGAACTTTGTAGTCTTTGTCGCCTCTGGAGAAGGTACGCAAACTGTTGCTGATGCTGCAAATGCGTTCGCATCCGAGTTGCATTGAATCAATCATCTTCGGTAAATCTTCCAAAAGATAATCGAGGTCTATCTCTTCGGCGTGGTCGGCTATTTCCGATGGCGAGGCAGCGGAGCGATACAATTCTAAGTGTGCGATCACATCTTCCAAACTCCTTTTACCTTCGCTTAAATTGCCAGAAATAAACCCAATCGGATTGTTAATTTCGTGGGCGACTCCGGCGACCAAATTACCCAATGCCGACATTTTCTCGCTTTGCACGATTTGCAGTTGTGCTTGTTGTAAATTTTTTAAAGTTCGTTCTAGCTGTTGATTTTGCTCTTGCAAAAGTTCGGCTGCTCGCTTGCGCTCAGTTGCATCAACACCCAAACCAATAATCCCGATTGTCTCGCCCTGGGAATTTTTTAACTGCACTTTCGTGATTTCTAAATCGTGTATTTTGCCGTCAACAAGTCTGAGAATTTCGCTGGAGTAATGCGGCAACTCTTGAGCAAGGCAGGCCGCATCGGAAGCCAGACAGCCCGCTGCATTCTCCCCCAGTAGATCTTTATAATGATCGACAGCTAGGAAATCGCTCAGAGGCACGCCTACATCTTCACAAAATGTCTTGTTGAAAAACTGTACTTTACCACTGGGATTAACCATCCAAATCCAAATCGGAGCCACATCAAGAATTGCTTGCAGCATTTGTTTCTGATCGGCAAGCTGAGCTTCGGTTCGGCTAATTGTTACTAGCGATCGCTCTAATTGTTGGTTGTAATCCTGATATTTTTTATAGAGAAGAGCATTTTGCAAACAGATGGCTGCCTGGGAAGACAGAAGATTGAGAAGTTGCAGGCGATCGCGAGTAAAAACTCTTGCGGTTAAGCGATTTTCCAGATACAAAATGCCGACTAAGCTGCCTTGATCGACAATCGGCCAACACAACAGGCTCTGCGGTTGGTATTTGAGGATGTAGGAGTCGGAATCCCAATCACGTTGTTGAGCGAGATCCCGAACAATCACAGGTTTCAATAAATTTTTAACGCAGTCAACAATTTTAAGGGGCAAGATATCGCTGTTTTCATCGAGTTTTGCAGATGATAAGTCGATCGCCCACTCGACTCCCGAATTGTCGAGCGTGCTGGTAGCCGCGATTTCCCATTGATTGCCGTTTGGTAAAATCAGCGCTCCTTTGTCAGCTCCTGTATTTTTCATCGCCAGTTGCATCAGTTTGGCAATCAGTCGATCGAGTTCTCTTTCACTAGAGAGCGCTTGACAAGCTTTTAGCAGTGTTGAAAAATTCCCGAAATCTGAGACACTCGCCGAAACAGACGGATGAATGGATGGATGAATGGATGGATGAAGCGATGGATTTTGCCCCGCAGGTGTTGGAAAATTTGCTAAGGGATTTGCAGGGAGTTTGGCGGGTTCTAAAATCGGCTTTAATAATTGAGGATAACGTTTTTCTAAGTCGTCTATTTTTGCTCTATCTCCCCAGCGGACATAGCAATCATAGGCATCTATCATGTAGAGTCTGGCAATTTTTTCCCTTCCTAATGACAGGTAAAATTTAGCAGCGAGTTCGCAGGCAAGAGCTTCTTCATTGACATATTCGTTAGCTTTAGCTCCGGTAATAGCTCGATCATACAGTTCCATTGCTTCTGCTATCTGTCCCAAAACGCCCAGCAATTCTGCCTCAAGCAGATCGAACTTGTGTTGGTAATTTATCGGCGTATGATGCGCGAATTCTTTGAGTTTTTTCTGACTAGCCCCAACGCGCTTCAGGATTTGTTGGCGCTCCGCCGGTGCGGCATCTGCATAGATTGCCAAATGTGCCAGTGCATCATAAAAGTCGTGCATCATCGTTACTAGCATCAAAACACAATTCCCAAGATAAGGTTTGCCTCCATTTCGCCTGTCGATTGGCTGCGGATTACGGCTCGAATATATCCCGAATCCGTGGCCTCTGTTTGCTAAAATTTATACACCTCAATCTAGCAGGTAACAGGTAAAATTAATTGAAAGATTGGAATGTTTAATGTATTTGTAAATAATCGGTCTGCGTTCGAGTTCGTCGAGAATGTCTGTTCGGGTGAGGACTATTTCTACCGATGCAATTAACGGTCGCTAATGCAACTTTTTGGGATTGTGGCAGCACCGCCTCCCGCAAATCCTCCGCCACAATGACGTAGGTTTGATAATTTTAGCTGCCAATTGTTGGTCTTTCTCACGCATGAACCGATCGATAGCCTATCGAGAATCTGTGTACGATTGCGCGATTGAGCGATCGAGCGATACCCCGGTATTACGCTAGTCAAATATACTGCATTTATTATTGTGTCCATATTGGCTGACCTCAACCCAGACATTAACTTGACAAAACTTAGTGTATCTATCTTAGGGCATAAACAGCATAATTTTCGAGCTGTCGATCAAAAAATCAAATTATCTATTAAAGAACAATATTTTATACTTGGGCGATCGCGATTAAAGCTTTTTACTTACGTATAAGTTTCTACTGTTAATCTCAAATGCGATTCAATGAACGCGAAATACCGTATAAACACTGCCTCATCATGTCTTCAAACATACAATTGCTAATTAATTAAATTTAATATAGCTCGCACGCCAAAATTTCCGCAAAGCAGATCAAAAAGTTATTACCTTAAAAAGTCCAAATACAATCTATAGAAATTATAAAGAATCCGTCGTGAAAGCAGTGGCCCTCCAGTCCCCCCTAGAAAAGGACAGGGCCGTTGGATTGTGGTGAAACCCCCCTGCACTCTACTTCCGGCCTCATAGCCCTCCCTGCGGTTAAAACCCAATCAAATATTAATAGGCAGTAGTCTTCACATGACCGAAAGCACTCAGGATACAAGCCCCCGGATTCATCCGTGGAATCAATGCTTCAATCTAAAATCTATCCCTCTTTTGTCACTCTGAAAAATTAAAAATGAGAACCCAATTTTCAACTGTAGATATATTAAGGATTTGAGCATTTATTTTCTAACAGAATGGCTGAAATCAAGGTTTTTGGTAAAAGTCTGACGCTCTAAGCGTTACTAATTATTTTTTGCCGAAAGTGACAAAAGAGGGCTATAGCGTTTCTCAGTCAAATGAGGTACATTTTTAGAGCTAAAATCCTTAATGGATAAGGATTGGTTGTACCTGATCAGCTAAGGAAACGCTATAAAATCTAAAATCTAAAATCGATTGACTTTACCTACATTCCGACAGGGGTTAAAACCCCTGTCGGAATGTAGCTTCCCGAAAAGGAAACAGCGTTATTTGAGATTAGTCGTCTGTGGCTCTTTCGGCCGCTCGTTGAGTTCAGTCAATATCTCCATTCACTTTCTAGCAAATATTGTCTGAGGCATCTTGAGCCTTCTATCTTGCATCTCGTGCTGCATCATTGATATTTTCTTGGCCGCCGGCGGTATTATATCTCAGAGACTCAGTACCTTCTGATACTCTTTCTTTTGCTCCCTCGGTGGCTTCTTTAACAATATCTTTTGCTCCCTTCAAGCCTTCGCGAGTGTTTTCTTTAAGATTAGCAAAGCCTTGTTTGGTTTTGTCGCCAAAGTCATCAGCTTTGCGCTGGGCGGTGCGAGCATCGTCCTTGACCTTTTGGCCAATTTGGTCGAGTTTTTCAGGCGCATCATCCGCTACCCGCCGCACATTTTCACCGACATTGTTGCTAGATTTCGTGTCAATGCGGTGCTGCGCTTGCTCTTTGAGAAGCTGAGCTTTTGCTTCTGTTGTTGTCACCTTTTTGTTTCTAGGATCGACATCGCTGTAATCGTTCATGCCGCCTTTGAATTCGGACGTTACAGCCCCGGTCGGCACTTCTTCTCTAATTTGGTCGGCAGTTTTTCCTTTTCCTGTCATCACATCAGTTTTTCCTGCCATAATATCAGGGGCGCTGCTGCAAGCCGTACTCACAAATACTAAAATGCCAGCCAGAAAAACTGTTAAAATTTGTACAGCTCGAATTTTTTTCAGAAATGCAGTTAGTCTCTTCATAAAAATGCTCCTTTCTATTGTGAGATGTTCAAATGCCTTGTGGCTTTGTCGATGTCTAGCCTTACCAAATTAGGTACTTAAACACTTTTTTAAGTATAGGAATAGAAACCGTAGTTTTTCATCTATCCCAAGTTACATTCCTTAAGTTATAGTAGAAGGAAGAAGGAAGAAATAAGAAGGCTCTTCGGCTTGGCGACCGGATAGAAATCAGCAATCAGGAAGAAGGAATGAATAATCCTCAATCTTCTACCAATTATTAAAAGTCGCAGCACCCTGGGCCGGACAAAGCAATGCCGTTTCCATACATAGCTGTTTTGATCTCCAGACGCGCACTATGTTGAAATGTTGTGCGTGTTCGTCCCAAAAAAAACCTTCTAGTCAGGAACTAGAAGGAATGTGGTGTATTATCTCAAGTACAACAAGGTCTTTAATCGCAATTGTGATGGCACATCCCGATCGCACACATCTGTCTAATGGCTGAAAGTATCTGTACAGTTGCTAAGGATTTTGAATCGCTGTTTTTAGACTTTTGCAGAATTCGCCGATCGCCTCTAAGCCCTGTTCGGGAGTACCTTCTGCCAAGCGTTTGACAAAAGCACTGCCAACAATCGCAGCATCTGCACCCCATTCTTTCACTTGGCGAGCGTGTTCGGGTTGCGATATACCAAACCCGACGCCGATGGGTTTGTCGGTGACGGCGCGAAGTTCTTGCAGCAACTCTTTTGCTCTCGTTTCTAAGCCTTCGCGTACTCCCGTCACCCCCGTCACACTGACTAAGTAAATAAATCCTTGAGACTGACGAGCGATCGCTTCTATACGACTTTTGGGACTTGTCGGAGCAACTAATAATGTTAGTTCAATCCCTAATTTGTTGGCAGGTTGGATGAGACTGTCTGCTTCTTCTAAGGGCAAGTCTGGTACAACCAATCCCTGAACTCCAGCACTTTTGATTTGCTGCAAGAAGGTTTCTATACCTCGGTACAAAATCGGGTTGTAGTATGTGAAGAGAATGATGGGCGATCGCAAATTTGGACTAACTTTCGCTACCATTTCCAGCACCGCATCTAACCGCGTTCCCCGCTGTAGAGCCCTTGTAGCAGCGGCTTGAATCACCGGCCCGTCAGCTAGCGGGTCAGAATAGGGAACGCCAAGCTCGATCACGTCTGCACCGTTATCATCCAAAATTTGCAGTGCTTTAGCCGTTGTCTCCAAGTCTGGGTCGCCAGCAGTAATAAAAGGAATCAATGCACATTGGTGGTTCTTGCGTAACGTTTCAAAACAATTAGAAATAGTCATTAGTTATTAGTCATCAGTCATTGGTTGTTGGCAGTTGGTTGTTGGCAGTTGGTTGTTGGCAGTTGGTTGTTGGCAGTTGGCAGTTGGTTGTTGGCAGTTGGTATTAGCTAATAACAACTAATATCATGTCCGATCGATTAACCATAATATCCCGGTCGGGGCTGGTTTTTGAGATTGTAAATTATTGGCGGTATTGTTGGTGAACCCGCCCTACAAAAATCGCGATCGCTCGACCGGACATGATATAACCACTAACCACTGACAACTAACAGCTAACCACTGACAACTGACAACTGACCACTAACCACTGACTAATTATCTTTTTCCTGCTCAATTTCGGCTTGAAGTTTGGCTAATTCTTCAGGAGTGAGTGCATCTAGCTGCTTCTGCAAGACAGCTTCTTTGTAGTCTTGCAATTGCTGGCTGTAGGTCATATTTTGAGTCAGTGCTCGAAATAAATAAGTCACCAGCCAGCCAATCAAGCCGGCGACCAAAAATAACTGACTCCAAATCCCTGCATTCATACTGTCGAGTCCGGCAAATTGCAGTAGCAAGTAGACAAACCCACCTGCTACAAAAAAGCCGACACTGATTCCAATTACGTCAATACGTCGCATTTAGGCTTCTATCTGCCGCCGTTTGGGCCGAAAATTCAAAAATGGAGCTAGGAGAAACATACCTGGGAAGAAGAAGAACATCAAGAAGTACATGAAGCCGCGCTCAAAAGAGGTAGCGACGTACCAGCGGCTGTTCAGGTAAGCGTAGGTGGCCGCGGGTACTACCAGGAGGTAGGCTCCTGCCAAGACGGCGTAAAGCAGTAAGGTAATATACATAGATTTGCTTTAGGGGATTAATAACACGGGTAAGTCAGTTGACACGCTCCGTTAGCTGGTTAACTATTGTACCGCTTGGGGAGATCCAGCGCGACTTTTGAGAATTTTTTGATTAGGGGTTGCGTAAATTGGGGTTTTGCCTGTAGAATAAAAGGCTGTTGCTGTTAGTGGCTCAAAACCACAGCAGTTAGACCAAAGGGGGGCGTGGCGGAATGGTAGACGCTACGGACTTAAAATCCGTTGACCCGAAACGGTCGTGTGGGTTCAAGTCCCTCCGCCCCCATCCATTTCCATCATTTGTGATTCAACGGTTTCAGATTTCTTGTCACCAAGATTTCTGTTTGCCGCTCAATTTTCGCGCTAATGGTTTTTTACTAAGTCCAAAAGGGCCTCTATATCTGCCTGCCAAGTTCGCCCCGGATTTTTTACGTCCGGTCTTCAACTCGTTGAGCAAATCGGCTGGTTTGGGAAATTGGGCGGCTGTGGGAGCTGAGTTTCAATAGTCGAATAACAAATTATGTGCCGTCGTTAACACATTAATGTTCTCAAAATAGACAATATCTAGCTTCAAGTTTGAGATGAGACGGGGAGTGCGATCGCAAACTCTGCTCCCCCTCCCAAAGATGAAATTATCTCTATTTTCCCCCGATGTTTTTCCACAATCTGGTAGCAAATTGCGAGTCCGATACCAGTGCCTTTTCCTGGTTCTTTAGTTGTAAAAAATGGGTCAAATAGCTTACTGTGGATGGCGGATGGAATGCCAGGGCCGTTATCGCAAATTCGCACCAGAATTTGGCTACTATCCAACTTTTGCGTCTGAATTAAAATCTGAGGATTTTTCCCTTTTTTAGAGTCCTGGGATGACCCTTCTAGTGCATCTATCGCATTGGCTATAATATTCATAAATACTTGATTTAGCTGCGCTGGATAACACTCTACTTCTGGCAAGTGTCCATAGTTTTTGACAACTTCAATTCCCTGCTTGAGCCGACTGTTCAAAATCAATAGTGTATTGTCAATACCTTCATGGATATCAACTAATTTCATTTGAGCTTCATCTAAGCGAGAGAAGTTTCGCAAAGACAAAACTATTTGCCGGATGCGTTCTGAACCTATTTTCATAGATTCAAGCAGTTTTAGTAAATCTTCTGTGATAAAGTCTAGTTCTATTTCTGCGATTTCTTCTGCGATCGCCTCTGTGGGTTGCGGGTATTCCTGCTGATAGAGACGAAGTAAATGCAGCAAGTTTATAACATACTCGTTGGCGTATTCTAGGTTGCCGTGAATAAAGTTAATAGGGTTGTTTATTTCATGGGCGACGCCTGCCACCATCTGCCCTAAACTGGACATTTTTTCGGTTTGAATTAACTGGGTTTGGGTGTGTTTAAGTTGGTGAAGCGCTGCTGTAAGCTCTTCTGTTCTTTCTTCTACTCGCTCTTCCAAAGTTTGGCGACCCAGCTCTAATTCATCAGTGTATTCTGCTACCCATTGAACTAATTGATTGATGGATTTTGCTAAGGTTCCTACTTCATCTTCTGTGGTGACAGGTGCTTGCAAATCAAAATTTGCTTGTTGAGTAATAGTTTTAGCAACGCTGGTTACAGCTTGGATAGGGATGGCGATCGCGCGGCTGGTACAGATGGCTAGAAAAGTAGCGATCACAACTGACACTAACATACTCATTACGATGATTTGCACTCGCAATTTCTCAGCTATCTTAAAATTAATGTAGGCTTGTCTTTGCTGTGCCTTAGCTACTTCTGTCATCAAGCTTAAACTCTCTGACAGTCGCTCAAACTTAACATCGAGCTTAACTGCTCTATCCCCTCTGATTAAATCCAATACCTGCTGCTGTGCCTCTTTAACTTCTTCTGGTTTTAGCGAGGAGGAAGCTATTTCTTGCCAAAAAAATGTGAGCAATTGAGAATACGAATCTGTCGCAGTTGTGTAACCATCTAACAATTTCTTTAATTCAGCATAATTTACTGCTAATTCTGTGGAATGTTTTTCACTAAAAGTGTCTATTTCTGCAATAAGTTTTTTAACGACCTTAACATCTTTCGAGAACTTAGCAGTTTCATATTCAAACCAGATTGAATCTCCCAAGATAGATATTAGTCGTTTGGGATGTGACTGCACTACCTGCACGGAATATTCTAAATCCCTGAGCAAATCCTGTTGCTGGTCGGCGAAAGTTAGAGCTTGGAAAGCTTGGTCTTGGTAATAGTCTCCACAGATCATTCCCCCTGTGGCTCCTAGTACGGCTATTCCAATTGCTAGTGAGTAGCCATAATTAATTTTTTTGGCAATGCTTAACCGAGAAATGAAGCGGTTAATTGCAGTCAAGGGAGTTTTTTTGAGAGGATTTTTGAGGTCGCGAGATCCTTCAGTGACAGCAATATTATTTTTTCGTCTATTTAGGATAATGTTTTTGAACCTCACAGCCCTATTCTCTCCCTGTTCAAACTTGTGCATACTGGCAACCTGAGCTAAATTTTAACAACTTTATTAGTAAATAGACCTCTTGCAAAAAAGATTTATGTTATAATTAGAGGTTTTAAATTTAATCCCCTAGAGCTAACTCATAATTG
>NZ_JAUBOY010000044.1:0-66433 GCF_036700465.1 Microcoleus sp. T3_A4
TTTTAAATCACCCTAACCTTCCTTCAGTCTTGTCTTATGGTACTCTGGCTGCTTAAAAACTGTCCGGAGTATTGTAAGTGTAAAGATGTTGAAAATTCCCTTGATTCATATTAGAATAGCCTGATGTGATGCATCTCAGCTTTCACGTTGTAAGGTAAAATTCATCCGTCTCCACGCCGCTTCGACGCACTAAGCAAGGAAGTCTAACAATTCAAATGCAGCGGACAGCCGCAAGTCGCTGATGTTGAGTTGGAGCCTATCTGCCACGATAGACTATGCCTTTATCCTGCGTACTGTACGAAAGCAAGGTTATTTAATTCGATCGCTCCGCCTCTCGGTGTCATCCCCGTAAATTGCCGAAACTGTGTGCTGCGAATGGCTGTGGCAGTTGAAGCCACACCAATACGGCAATGTCCATAATTGATCTCGAAAATTTCAACAACTGCTTTGCCCGTTCTACTCGTTGGGCGATCGATTATGGTTAGGGAGATGTGCCTATCAACTACTTCAACAGATGGCTGAAATGAAATTGACCCATGCCCAGCAATTGAGCTAAATCTGCAAGCTTAATATCTTGATTCAGATGTTGGTTGATGTACTCGGTTTGCGTTTCTGATTTTATTGTACTTCGCCAGTGCGATCGCTATCTCTGGGATGCTTTTGAGAACTGGCATTGCAAGCCATAGCTTAATTGTGCCTAGATAGCAATCTCTTTTGAAGTCATTGTAAAAATATAAAGTTTTAATATTAATAATTTTCCCTGACTTTACTTCGCTTGGTGTCCAACTTAAAGATTCAACAGACAGCCGCCACCTTGACCGGGCTGGCAATACGCACCTTACTTGTATCTAGAGACGGGTTGTTTCAACAATATCTTCTCTACCTTTAGGAAGAGATAAACCTGCCCTGATCTAACGCCAAAAAAATAATGTTTTGAGTAAAAAGGCGGGGGTGGAAAGTACGAATGCAGATTGTAGGGTTTCCTTGCCTGTCATTCCCAAGTGCGATCGCCGAAGATAAGAGTATAGAAATTAAACGGCTGGTTTTCACCCGCCCTTACACAAAATGAACTTACAAAAAGAACAACAAGTAACAATTCTACAAGACGAAACAGCAGCGACTGGAAATTCAGCCAACCCAACAGTTGAAAGTCATGTATTCGCCTCAGAATTTGCAACAGAGGAAAAAGTCAGAGTGGAAGAATTTAAGATTAGCGGTGACAGCCTAATTGGTAAAGTCAAAGAACTAATTCAGCAAGGAAAACTCCGCCGCCTTGTCATCAAAAACTCGCAAGGGCGGACTTTGGCAGACATTCCGCTGATGGCTGGATTGGTGGGTGGCGTTGCAGGCTCAGTAGTCTTTCCAATTGCTGCTGTACTTGCTACAGTGGGAGCAGTTGTGGCTCATTTGACTGTAGCCATCGAGCGCAAAGAATAGTCATTAGTAATTAAAAATCTTCTCTTCAAGTCCGCGAAGGCGGACTTTGTTTGTTTAGTAGCGATTTCAATCGCCGAATTGTCTGATCAACGCAAATTATCCGGTACTCTCGCCGCAGGTTGGTCTAAATAATTGTAAACAATCCGGGAAATCCGGCGCACCAAATCTCTCACAATCGGGTCATTGTAAGGACGTTTTACAAAAATTGCCGCTAAATAACGCTTACCGTTGGGCATATCAATAATTCCCGCATCGCCAACTACAAAGCCAATATCTCCGGTTTTGTCGGCAATCACGGCGCCGGGGCCCAAACCGGAAGGCAAAAGCGTTCTAGTTGTGGTGTGCCGCAGTAATTCTAAAGCTTGTTCGCGACTCGATTCAGAGACTAATTTATCGCCAGACAGCATCGCCAGCAACTTTACCATATCCACAGAACTTGTGGTATTTGTTCCTTGAAAATCGCCGAGCCAATTGCGAATTCTGGTGTCAGTTAATCCCCAACTGCGAAAACGCTCGTTGAGTTTAGCAATTCCCCCCAAACGTTCAATAATCATGTTGGTGGCTGTATTGTCGCTGATGGTAATCATTTTATCTACGGTTTCTCTGATGCTAAACCGAGTGCCATTTGGTTCGTCTTGCATAGTTCCAGAACCGCTGGCAACTAAGTCGGACTTCATAACTAATGTTTCGTCTAGGCTAACTTTGCCTGCGTCTACATCTTGATAAAAGGCTATCAGAATAGGTAATTTGATGGTACTCGCGGCCGGAAATACTCGATCGCCTTTGATATCCAAATAGTTTCCTGTATCTAAATCCAGAAAAAACATTCCGGCGCTCAGGGATCTATACTGTTCGATCGCACTTTCGATTTGAGGCTTGATGGCTGTCATTTCCGAGCCTGTTGACAGCCCCAAATCAGCCGAATAGTTTCTCTGATTTCCCGGCGAAACAGAGGGCGTAACTTGAGCTGTTGTTTGTTCTATCCGGGTAATAGCTGTTGGTATAAAAGACTCGTTCCCCGCTATTTGCTCTGGATTTGGCAACTGAAACGACCAGCGCGTGGCAGATTCTCTAATGACTCGGACTTTTTGCGGGTCTAACTTATAACCGGGAGTTAATTGTATCACTAACCTGGTAGTTTCCGTGTCAAACTGCCCGACTCTAATCTGTTGAATAGCTGAATTGTAGCTTTGAGGACTTTCGGGATACTCCAAGACTATTCCCGGCAAATCAATTACTAAGCGGGTGGGATTAGCAATGAGTTTAACTTCCGGCTGCACTCCTGAATCTGTGGTTAAATTGAGTTGGTTTTCCTTGGGATCGAAGTGCCAAGATGTTAGTGTATCAGCTTTTGCGGGCAGGGCGATCGAGAAAAGACTAAGGGCGGCCGGCAACAGCCATCGCAGTTTTAGAGTCATGTTTGAAGAGAAAGAGTTTACGGCTGCAACGAGAAAGCGGCTGAAAAAACCTGATCAACCGCTTTCGAGACGAAGCACATAGCATCATACAGTCAAATCTTGCCCGCAGCCGTAAGTTTTTTATTTGCTTTGAGAGTATTGCGTTTCCGGGACTGATATCAGATCCGGTTCTATTACCCCTTTTTCTTCTTGTCTCGCGCAGGCGGACGAAAGTTTGTACTGTCGCGAATTCTCTGGGCAGAATTCTTGTTTTGTAGGCACAAATTTTATTCACATGAGATGAATTCAAGTTAGGCGACTTCCCGATTTCTAGCATCTTCGAGTGAGTCGATCGCAGCTTTGAGAAAAACTTTTCCTTTCGCAACAAATCGGCGATCGCTCAAAGGATCGTAAGCTTCCCAATTACCGCTAACTTCGCGATCTCGCCACAAAAACCAGCAGCGGTAGATTTCCCCGCTATCTATATCATCGCACAAAGCCAGCCAATCATCCCCCGTGAGAGCGCTGGCATCTAATGCTACCAATTCCATCCATGCAATTGCAGTGCAGGCATCGATCGCCTCAGCATCAACGGAGTCAAATTTGGTAGCTATAGGTTGCGGCGAACACAGTGTAGACTTCATAATTTCTCCTTAATTAAATGAATGAATTTGCCTATTTATGCAACTGGCCCGGTATACCAAGTGGAAAAACTGTGTTTTGATAAATTTCTGGTTCGTCAAATTTACCAGCGGCTGATGCTTCTGTTAAATTATTAAGTGTATTAATTGTGAAAATGGCGGCGGTTCCCAAAGCGGCCATTGCCAGTCTGTGTAAGATTTTGCTCATTTGGCTGCTCCTTTTTTGCTTGGTGTATCTACTCTAAAAAGTTAAGTGGTGAGTAGCGGCGGAGATTGGGGAGTTAAGAAAAACTTTTTCTCATCAAATATATTCAACTGTTGAAGCCGTTATCAGGACAGAGTTTGAGGAGTCGAGCGCCAAAAAAACCTCCCCAAGTAAAATTCCTTAAATTCCGGCTGGCTGATTATCTTCCTTAAAATCGCCCAAAATAGGAACTTAAGGGGTTAAAATTTCTAGATTCGTTCCCCTTTCACTGCAAGCGAAGTGCTCAAGTCAACACGCGATCGCGGTCGCATTCTCACTGCCTCTGGCTTAAAGAAACTTAACGAGGCGCTCCAAGAATGGTCTGACCGATATAACATTAGAGGTACTCTGACTGAAATCGAGGCTGAATCTGGCGTCGGTGCGGATACAGTCAGCAAAATTAAGCAGGGTAGAGAAGGTGCGGATTTGAGTAAAATTCGCCAGTTGTTCGCGGCTTTTGAGATGACTCTGGCTGCTAGCGACCATCGATCGGCTAAACTTGAGGAACCGACAAATTTAGACGAGCTGGACAATTCGCCGGCAGGGGAAGATACAGCCAGCAACAGAATTGTTAAAGTATTTGTCAGTTATCGCAGCGCCGAACCCGATCGCGAGTTAGGAAAACAGTTGGAAATGGCTTTAAGCGCGATCGGGCATACAGTTTTTACAGCAGAAAATAACATTAGATTAGGAGATAATTGGTTCGATCGCATTAATTCATTCCTCCAAGAATGCGATTATTTGCTGCTACTGTTGCCACCAACGGGAAATCAAAGCGAACTGCTAACATATCAAGTTCAGCAAGCAAAAGAACTGCAAGACTCCCGCCCTGACAAGAAACCAATAATTCTCCCCATCCGCGTCGGTTTTCCGCTGAATGCGCCTCTAAATCACGACTTGCGGGGCTATCTGTACCGCATCAAACAGAGGGAATGGAAAACCACCGCCGACACTCCAATTATTATCGAAGAAGTCCTGAATTTACTAGCAGAAGAACCCGCACCAGTTACCGAAGAAACGGAAAGTTTAACACAAAAACAGCTATTAGAAATTAGCAGCGACGAAATACCTCTACCCGCCGCTGAACCGGAATTACCGGGAGGACAAGTGGATGTCGCTTCTCAATTTTATGTAGAACGCCCGCCCATCGAAGAACGCTGTTATCAAACTATTGTGCAGCCCAGCGCCTTAATTAGAATCAAAGCACCAAGACAAATGGGCAAAACTTCCTTGATGGCAAGAATTTTGCATCACGGAGCCCGTCAAGGGTATTGCACAGTGCCACTAACTTTTCAGTTAGTAGATAAAGCCGTATTCGCCAACTTAGATAAATTCTTAAAGTGGTTTTGCGCTTACGTCGGCCGCGAGTTGCACTTACCCAATCAATTAGATGATTATTGGGACGAGATATTTGGCAGCAAAGTCAACTGCAAAGATTACTTTGAAAAATACATTTTACCACAAATCGATAGTCCTTTAATTTTAGGATTAGACGAGATCGATCGCGTTTTTCAATATCCCGACATTGCCGAAGACTTTTTAGGACTGCTGCGGGCGTGGCACGAAGAATCCAAGCGGCGCGACATCTGGAAAAAACTGCGATTAATTGTAGTTCACTCCACCGAAGTTTACATCCCAATGAACATCAATCAATCGCCTTTCAACGTCGGACTGCCCGTAGATTTGCCCGAATTCAACTCTCAGCAAATACAAGATTTATCAGCGCGCCACAACTTAAATTGGTCTAATGCAGAAGTTGAAGAATTAATGGCAATTGTCGGCGGACATCCGTATTTAGTGCGAGTTGCATTATATCACATTTCGCGATCGCATTTGACACTCGATGAATTAAAAGAAACTGCGATCGCAGATGCGGGAATTTACAGCGACCATTTGCGCCGGCAGTTGTGGAATTTGGAAGAATATCCTGAGTTGGCGCAGGGGATGAGAGAGATTGTGGCTGCGGACTCTCCGGTGCAATTAAAGGCAATGCAGGCTTTTAAGTTGGACAGTTTGGGGTTGGTGAGATTGCAGGGGAACGAGTGCATTCCGAGGTGCGAACTGTATCGACAATATTTTCGATCGCACTTGAGCGCGATCGGGTAAAATTTGGTCAGTAACTGCGGTAAGTAATAATCAGGTGAATGATAGCCATGAACGATATTTTTTTGATAACTTCCGATAATTGGCTAGATTGGATAGCCGTATTTGGTTATCTAGCTTTTACAGCTTTCATTGCATGGCGCGTGTTCACCACAAAGTAGATATATTATGAAGTTACCTTCTTCCTTTTTTTCTTTCTTACTTCGCGTCCTAGCGCTTACGCGCCGCTTCGCGTAACGCGTCTTCACGGTTCGTTAAATAAAAACTAAAATAAGACAACAATTAACTCGGCTATACAGTTATGTCGCCCGTCGAAAGTGTTGCAGCAATTCCGAACGATCTGATTTTCCGCTTGAGCATCGAGCAGTATCATGCGATAATTCAAGCTGGTATTCTCACGGATGATGACTCTGTAGAATTGCTGGAAGGTTGGCTGGTTTTCAAAATGCCAAAAAATCCACCGCATCGAGCAACAACTCGTCTTGTCAGAACAGCTTTAGAGAATATTTTACCCCCTGGTTGGTATGTCGATTCTCAAGAACCCATCACGCTATCCAATAGCGAACCTGAACCTGATCTAGTGGTTGTCCGAGGAGATACGCGACAGTATCTCGATCGGCATCCGGGTGCGGAAGATATTGCCCTGATTATTGAAGTATCCGATACGACGCTTCAACGCGATCGCACTGTCAAAAAACGGATTTATGCCCGCGCTGGAATTTCCATTTATTGGATTGTGAATCTTGTGGAAGAACAGGTTGAGGTGTACTCTCAACCAATTGCTGAAGTTGAGCAGCCAGATTACAGTCAAAGATTAGATTTCGGGCGATCGGCTGTTATACCGATTATTGAAGGGATAGAAATTGGGGCGATCGCTGTGAATTCTCTTTTGCCTTAATTTTGATTGAAAGCTATTTGTTAGTGGTTAATTGCTCTCTAAACTTTCGCAAAATTGGAATTTGTGCCAACTGTTCCGGCCGTATACTATCCCAGTCTAACCCAATTGGACGCGGATAAGTTGTATTAGTTTCAATTACCTCCTGGGCAGTAACAATCCAATTCAGCGCCCAATCGTGAGCTTGCATTGGTAAACGCGAATCTGCGACTATTTGCAAAGGATGCACTGTTGTTACAATTGGCGTATCGATTTGTACTAACCCGAATTCCTTCAACATAGCCAATTCCAAATCCGCAAATCCTGCACCTTTCCCGGTTCTTCCACCGTTGGGACCCGCGGCTACGCAGCCGACTATTACTAAATCAATCGGCTCCATTTCTGCAAAACTTACCAATTTTCCGCAACTCAGTGCTTTGCGGGCGATCGCACTTTCGGCAATAGATATATTTTGTCTCTGCAAATCCTCAGCAGTCAACTCAACAAAACAGCGATCGTCTGTCAATCGCGGTACTGCCATATACAGGCGTTTCCCATCTTGCAAAGCTTGCATCCGCACCGGAATTTGTGGCGAATCTGGATTGCACTTAATCGTTTTTGCTTGTTGCCATATTGGTAAAGTTGCCAATCTTTCGGCAGCCACCTGTGCACCGACAAAGTTGGGAATATGACCGAACGCATCGCCAATAGATGCGGCTTGCTGCTTCAGCAAAGACCAAATTTCAGCTCTTAACTTGTCTTTGTCGTCGTTATATCCCGTCCAATCAGTTTTCATACTGTATTGTGTTACAATTAATCATACATAATTATGCTTTAATACCGCCTCACTTCTTCAGTCCGCGAAGGCGGATTTTGTTTTTGTAGTAACGGTTTCAACCGAATAACTTATATGAATTCTACCACGAAGCCCAGTTACTATCAAGTCGGCGGCAGTCTCACCAATAACGCTCCGAATTATGTGAAGCGGCAAGCCGACGACGACCTTTATAACGGATTGAAAGCCGGAGAATTTTGCTATGTTTTGAATTCCAGGCAAATGGGCAAATCTAGCTTGCAGGTGCGGACAATTCAGCGGCTGAGAAATGAAGGAATTGCTTGTGCTGCGATCGACATTTCGGAAATTGGCAACCGCGGCGTTACTCCCGAACAGTGGTATGCTGGTTTGCTACGCATTCTCGAAAATAACTTTAACCTGTCGGATATTGTCAACGTGCGTACTTGGTGGCGCGATCGCAATTTTTTAACCCCGGTTCAAAGATTGAGCGAATTCATCGAAACCGTACTTTTACCCAACATTACCAGCAATATTGTCATTTTTATTGACGAAATCGACAGCATTCTCGCCCTAGATTTTCCCGCCGACGATTTTTTAGCCTTAATCCGATCGTGCTACAACAAGCGCGCCAACAATTCAGAGTTCGATCGCCTAACTTGGGCCCTCTTAGGTGTAGCATCGCCGACGGATTTGTGCCGCGAGCAAAATGCCAGCAGCAATACCCCTTTTAATATTGGCAAGGCGATCGAATTAACTGGTTTTGACGAAACAGAAGCTCAACCGCTAGCAGCAGGGTTGGCAGACCTGACAGATAGCCCTCATGAAGTTTTGAGAGAGGTTTTGTATTGGACGGGCGGGCAACCTTTTTTGACTCAAAAGCTGTGCAAACTTCTGCTGGAAAATCCACAATTAATCCCGAATTTACCCCCCCCAGCCCCCCCTTGCCAAGGGGGGGAGAAAGATGCTGCCACCGCTTGCCAAGAGGGGGAGAAAGATAAAATTCACACTTCTCAAGAGTGGGTGGAGAAAGTAGTGCGCTTGAAAATCGTGGAGAATTGGGAAACTCAAGATGTGCCCGAACATTTGTCCACAATTCGCGATCGGCTTTTCAGAGAAAACCAACGGATTGTCAGGAGACTCGGATTGTATCAGCAAATTTTAGAACAAGCTGAAATTGTCCCCGATGGTAGTGCCGAACAAATGGAATTACGATTAAGCGGATTAATCGTTAAGCGTAGGGAAAAATTAACAATTTCTAATCCTATTTATCAAGCTGTATTTAACCAAGACTTAATTGAACAAAAATTAGAAAAACTCTCGCCTTACTCCGAAGCCATCAAACTCTGGCTCAATTCTAGCTGTGAAGATGATTCCCAACTGTTGCGAGGAGATGATTTGCAGTCAGCATTAGTTTGGGCGACAGGGAAAAGTTTGAGAAACGAAGATTTTCAATTTTTGACAGCCAGCCAGAAAGTTATTTTGAGCGACCAAAATCAACTGCTGCGTTCAGCTACACTAGAAACTAAAAAAGCTGTCTGTGATGCCGAAAAAGCTTTGAGTGAAGCTCACTCTGCCAAACAAAAAGCCAAACAGTGGATCGGCATCGGTTCTGCGGTACTGGCAGCATCGTTACTGGCAGCGATCGGCTTTTCAACTCTTGCTTACCAGCGGTTTAAATTAGCACAAGCAAGTATTGAAATCGAACAAAATGGCAGCGATGCTTTATTGTTAGCGGTATCTCAAAAAACCGAAAACACGGAAGCTTTATCAGAAGCTTTACTGAGGGCGATCGCCTCCGGTAAAAAATTAAAAACATTGGTTGAAAACAAACCTAAGCTAGAACAATACCCAGCAACTAGACCGCTGTTAGCCTTACAAATAATTCTCGATGAAATTAGTGAAACACAGGAGGTAAAAGCCTCATCAAGTCCGCAAATAAAGATCCAGTGGCAAGCTCATAAAGGTGCAGTTACCAGCGTCACTTTTAGCCCAACTAGGCAAATTTTAGCAACCGCAGGAATAGACGATACAGTTAGGATGTGGAACTTTTCCGGGAAAAAAATTGCTGAATGGAAAGCTTTACAGCGGTCAGTTAATATGGTAAATTTTAGCCCAAACGGTAATTTTTTAGCGACAGCCGGAAGGGATAACACGGTTAAAATATGGAATTTATCAGGTAAAAATATTTCTACTTTGAAAGGAATCCAAGGCTCTGTTACCAGCATCAGTTTTAGTCCCGAAGGAAAGTTATTAGCCGCGGCAGGGATAGACAGCTATGCTGCAATTTGGGATTTGTCTAAACTGCCACAATTAGTATCACCTAGCCAGAAACTCCCAGGTCACAACGGCTTAGTGAGAAGCGTAAATTTTAGCCCAAAGGGCGATTTCATAACGACTTTAGATGGCAAATCTACAGTGCGACTTTGGAATTTGTCGGGCAAGCTAAAAAAAACACTGCCTGTTCAGGCAATTGGGATCAGTTTCACTCCGGCTCAACACCAGTATCGCTTTGCTACAGTAACATTGAATGGCAAAGTTGGGCTGTGGAATCTGTCAGAAAAAGAATTAGTTAAGGAATTTCAAACCTTGCATTTTGATGCGAAATCAATTAGTTTTAGCCCCGACGGAGAACGGCTGGCTACAGTGGGAATTGACAAGACTGTACGGCTGTGGAATTTAGCGGGGCGGCAGGTTGCTCAATTTGAGTTCGAGGAGAATGTTGTTAGTGTCAGTTGGAGTCGAGACGGAAAACAAATTGCTGTAGCTGGAAGCAACGGCACTGTATGGTTGAGGCAGGTTGAAGGTTTAGAAGAATTGCTGAAGCAAAGCTGCAATTTTTTCGCCACTCAACCGAAGTATTTTACCAGAGTTTCAACTCTCTGCAAGTAGGACACGGCAATGCCCATTAGTCCGTTAGTCATCCATCAAGTCCGCCAGGGGTTGAAACCCCTGTCTAATAGCGAAAGTCCTCTCAAAGAGGACTGAAGAGAAGAATCTCAACTCATTAGTCCTCTTTTAGAGGACTTTAGCTTTGAGGCAGGGGTTTCAACCCCTGCCGGACTATTGGTTGTACCTTAAGTTGACACCTATGGGCATTGCCATGTCCCTACTAATGACTATCAATTTACCTTAACAGGCGAAACACTTACATTAGGATTTGTGACTCTTCTTAAGAGTTCTTGTCGAGCTTGTTCTGGATTTTGGCCTTTGGGTACTTGATATAATAATCTACAGGAACCGTCTTGAGGATTAGCTGCACAAATAATTAGTTGACCGGTGGGCGATGCACCTGCTGTGACAATATTCTCCCAAGTTCCTTGCGGTTGTGAGTTGTTGAGAATTCCTGAGACTCTGGTGCACCGAGTAATCGCGTCTTCTCCTGATTCATTGAAATAGTTATCAGCTAGCCACAAAATAACGGGAATATTTTTGCCTTGTTGGACAGCAATTGTAGCTGGGCGACCGCCAGCAGCGCCACAGAAGAATGAAGGCGTTTGAGCAAAGGCTGGACTGTTTGCTAAAATCGGAGCAACAAGGGCAATAATTGACGCGCTAAAAGCTGACTTTAAGAGCCGAAATTTCATGAGCAGTAATAAGCTTTTTCATTTAAGGTTACTAATAGTCTAAAAAGTTAAACTGTTTGTTGCCGGGAAGATTAGGCATTTAGAGAAAAAAATAAAGTTTATTCTGCAAATTTTTGCGATCGCACACACTGGCCTCATCTAAGCCAAAACTTAGGGAAAAAAGCTCGCTGACAAACACCAAAAGCAGAAAACAGGTGCAGCCACAGGGGGCGCAAGCGCAAAGGTATAGGGTAAAGGAGTGGTTTTGCACCGTTTTTTGCGCTCCCCTCGCTCTTTCTGAGGTTGTCCCACCTAAAGGGGAACCTGTGTTAACATCGAAAAAAATATTCTCTTTAATAATCAACAATGGGCAATGTTCTGGTGCTGAACGCCTCCTACGAACCCCTTAACATCACCAATTGGCGAAGGGCGGTAGTTTTGTTGCTAAAAGGAAAAGCAGAACAGGTAGAACACAACGGGAAATTTATTGCGCCAAACTTCCCGCTACCAACTGTGATCCGACTGCGGCATTACGTCCGAGTTCCCTATAAGGATATTCCGCTGACCCGCCGGAACATCTTGCACCGGGACGCACACTCTTGTCAATACTGTAGTTATGCGGGGGACGATTTAACCCTCGATCATGTGATTCCCCGATCGCGCGGAGGAGGCGACAGTTGGGAAAACCTCGTCACCGCTTGTGTCCGCTGCAATGTCAATAAAGGCAGCCGCACGCCAAAAGAAGCGGGAATGTCGCTGCGCTATCCACCTAGGAAACCTCACAGCGGTCTTTATTTTGAAGTGACTAAACACGTTAAGAGCGGTATGCACAAAGAATGGCAAAAATATGTAATTGGCCTTTAAAACCCCTGTCAGCGCAAGCGCGGGGGTTTTTTGCGGAAGTTCTGAGTCCTGAGATTGCTTCGTTCCTGGGAACGCACACTCTCTGCATGAGTTAAAAAGTTAAACAGTTAAAGAGAGAATTTACGCTCTTAAATCGGGTTTCTAGTAAGAAGTATGGGCTTTGACAACAAGGCATCTACAAAGAAACCGGGTTTAAGATAGAATGTCGCGCAAATCCTGAAATAGTTAAATTGTTAATTTTTAACGATGAAAGACCATCCCCCTAACAATTCCGATGAAACATCCGGCAACCGCAAAGTTGAGCTTGAGCCCAGCAGCGAGGTTGTAGCCGAAGTGAATGCGCCTGGGAAACGGCGCAGCAAAGCCGAAGTTGTTTCCGAGGAAAACCGCGGCCGTCTCCGCGAGGAATTGCACGATCGCAAAGTCGAGCAATTGCGCCAAATGTTCGATCGGCACAAAGGCACTCGCCAGTTAATCTTGCTGCAAGATTTTCCCGATCCCGACGCACTTTCCAGCGCTTGGACTTACAAATTAATTGCCGAACAATACGATATCCAATGCGAGATTATCTACGCCGGCGCCCTCAGCCACCAAGAAAATATTGCCTTAGTTAAATTGACAGGGTTGCCGTTGCAGCGGTGGACGCTGGAAACAGTAAAGACTAAGGATTTGTCGGTGTTTCAGGGCTGCGCTTTCATTGACAATCAAGGGACGACTTGTAACTTAACCCAGTATATTTTAGCGGCTGGAGTTCCGATCGCTGCTGTCATCGATCATCACAATTTGCAGGGGGAAATGAACGCAGAATTTACCGATTTGCGCCCTCAAATCCGCGCTACAGCCACCATTTTTGCCGAGTATTTACAGTCTGGAATGTTAGCTCTCGACGCCAGCGTCAGTCTGCACATCAAGTGTGCTACAGCTTTGATGCACGGTTTGCGATCGGATACGATCGCCCTCAGACAAGCTCAGGAAGAGGACTTTTTAGCTGCGGCTTATTTGAGCCGGTTTTACGACCCGCAGTTGCTGAATGCAGTGTTACAGTCGTCTCGTTCTAAGTGGGTGATGGACGCGATCGAGCGATCGCTCAAACACCGCACTGTCCAGAACAATTTTTCGATCGCCGGCATCGGCTACCTCCGCTATGACGATCGGGATTCTATTCCCCAAGCGGCGGACTTTTTAGTAACAGAAGAGAACGTACACACAGCAGTTGTCTACGCAATTGTTCACGACAAAGACGAAGAAATTGAAGTAGTAATTGGCTCCCTGCGAACTAATAAACTTACTCTCGACCCCGACGAATTTATTAAAGAAGCCTTCGGTCAAGATGCTCAAGGACGCTTTTTTGGGGGCGGCAGAAGTCAAGCTGGAGGTTTTGAAATTCCGGTGGGATTTCTTTCCGGCGGGAATGAGAAGAGCGATTATGCAAGGCTGAAATGGGAAGTATTTGATGCTCAGATTAAGCAAAAATTGCTGAATTTAATTAGTCCTAAAGACAATCCTGTTTACGATCATTAACTCTGGAGTTTTTAGGTGCGGTCTTAATTCCAGCAACAGCCTGGGAATGCGATCGCTTTTTGACCTCCGCTTGCTACCAGGTGTTGCCGTGTTTTTTTCTCAGTCCGGGCAAAATCTTAACTTGATAATCAGTCCTGCCCGCACTCTAACTCTAGTCAACCGGCTTTTTTAAGTTTTATTGAGGGTTTGAACTCACGTCTAGTGCGCTTCTGCCATCAACAGGCTTTCCGGCCTGTTCCACAACAACTGTATTTTCTTGTGGGGAGTAGGGGTTGGGCAGGAGAATCCGCCCATAAAAAGTTTATTGAAAATCCTGCAAGATGCCACTTTTAACGAAGTAAGGAGGTTAAAAAACCCTGTTGACTTCTCCAGGACTAACCCTAATAAATTTTATCCCCATGTCCCCAAAATACACACCAAATAAACTGGGTATTTTAACTATTGTCAAGGGAGGCAACGAAGTATTTTGCTCAAAAAAACCAGGTTGCGGAGCCAATTTAGTTTTATCGAGTTTACTAAAGTCACAATAATTCTTACTTTTTAACAATTATGCAAGGTTGATTTTTTGATATTTTAGTGTTTGTTCGCTAAATCAATCACAATTTGTTATAGTTGGTGCAGGAAAGTTTCGATAATAATTAGTAAAAAAAACCTTGAAAAAAATCAAAATAGATACCCAACAACCTAAGCCATTGGCTAAATGATATGAAAAAAGGAATTGTAGCAGTCAAAAAAAGTTTTGCTTTTCACATAAATATGGTTTTTTTCCTAAGCCCATGTAGCGATTCCTACAATTTCAAACAAATTATTATATTTATTTGCCGCGGGTTAGGATAGTAGAAAATAGCTTAAAAAAACAAGGAACACGGAGATGTCTACAAAACAGACTTTCTCTTGGTCGTTAGAGAAAAGCCTAGAAAAAGTTTCAGAAATTGCACTTAAAATCAACGAGTTCGTGGCTCTGGAGACAATTTTGCAATGTGCGCTAGAAGAAACCAGGGTGCTGCTGCAAACCGATCGCGTAATTATTTATCGCTTCCTATCGCATAGAGATGGCGTAGTATTTGCAGAATCGGTTGATGCTAAGTGGCCGCCAACCCTAGGAAAACAGATTTATGATCCTTGCTTAGAAGCCACCTGGGTAGATCGTTACAGCCAGGGACAAACGAGCAGCATTTCTGATATTCACGCTGGTGATCTTCAAGCTTGTGATGTCGAATTGCTCGATCGCATCCAAGTTCAGGCAAATTTAGTTGCGCCAATCTTGCTAGATGGCCAACAACAGCAATCTCCGAAGCTTTGGGGACTGTTGATTGCTCATCAATGCCGAAGTCCGCGTCAGTGGGAACCTCTCGACATTCAGATCCTGCAACAGGTTGCAGTGCACATTGGGTTGAGGATGCGGCATCTGGAATCTCACCCCCCGGTGCTGGGGCTAAACCAACCGCCGGAACTCGAAACAGAACCAAATCAAACTGCTCCCAATACAGAAAGCGCGCCCAGAGTCAATCATCAAAATTGTCTACCACCAGACTTGGCCTGTTCCCTGAGCGGCGATATTGTCCACCTCAAAGCCTTTGACTTGTTGCAAAACCCGATCTGGATATTTGATATTGAGGATTGGCAAATGCGGTGGGCAAACCAAGCTTCCTTGTACCTGTGGAATGCTTCCACGCGCCAGCAACTCGCGATCCGCAACTTTAGGGATATGTTGTCAGAGTCTACTCGGATTCGCTTGCAGAGCTATCTGCAGCAGTTTGAGCAAGGCCAAACCTTGTCCGAGCAGTGGACGTTTTACCCGGCAGGTGAGGCTGTTTCTGTCGGCTGTCGGTGCTCTGGCATCAGGATTGATAGCGGGCGTTTGGCAATCCTGGTCGAGGGTAAGGTCGAAACCGCTCCTCAAATCGAACCAGAAACCCTGCGATCGATCGAGGCAATCCGACACACCACACTGATGGTTTCGCTATACACCCTCGAAGGTGTGCCGCTGCTGCAAAACCCGGCGGCCTTGCGCTGTTACGGGGAGGCGCTGCACCGTGGCTCTGCGACAGATAATGCTTTTGTGAGTCACTTTGTTGACTCTCAGGTAGCAGAGCGAGCAATGGCAGTTCTTCAGTCCGGTGAGGTATTTAGCACGGAGGCTCAAGTGATTACTCTGGCGGGAATTCGCTGGCATGGGATGGACGTGCGGTGTACCAACGACCCGGTAACAGGCAACCCGATGTTGCTCGTGAACGAAAAGGACATTACCGACCGCCAGCAGACAGAAACAGCCCTGCAAAAGAGTGAAACCCGGTTGTCAGAAGCCCAGCGGGTTGCCCACATCGGTAACTGGGAGTGGGACGTGATTACGGGTAAAATTACCTGGTCTCCCGAACTATTCGAGATTTTGGGACGATCTAGGGCCCTAGGCGAACCTACTTATGAAGAAAACTTGCGGCTTTACCATCCCGAAAGTGCCAAACAGCTACACCGGGTAGTTCAACGAGCGCTCACTCACGGAGAGCCTTATCTATTGCGCCTTAGAATCGTGGGCCCGAATGGTTCTATCCGCCATACCGAAGCCAGAGGACAGGTTCAACTCAATGCAGAGGGAAAAGTCATTCGGTTGTTTGGTACATCTCAAGACATTACGGATATTGTCCAGGCGGAAACAGAACTCAGAGAAATGAGTACAGCTCTTGCTAATGCTGTGGAAGGCATCTCGCGACTGGATGTTTTCGGACGCTACCTCACCGTTAATCAAGCCTACGCCAATATAGCGGGTTATCAGCCTGAAGAAATGGTTGGTATGAATTGGCAGAAAACAGTTCATCCCGACGACTGCCACAGGATGATGACGGCTTATCAAAAAATGCTAGCCGAGGGCCGAGTGGAAGTTGAGGCCCGGGGTATCAGGAAAGATGGTTCGATTTTTTACAAGCAGGTGGTGATGTTGGCAGCCTACGACTCGCAGGAGCGATCGATCGGGCATCACTGCTTTATGAAGGATATCACCGATCGCAAGCAAGCAGAAGCAGCATTACAGCAAGAGTTCGGGCGTCTGGCTGTGGTGATTGCCACCCAACAGGAAATCGCCATCCGCAATCCTAACCTGGATGCAGTGATGGCGGTGATTAACGATCGAACTCAAAAATTGATCGGTGCCGATGGGGCCGTGATTGAAATCTTGGAAGGGGATGAGTTGGTGTATCGGGCAGCCAGCGGTATCGCCAGCACCTATGTTGGATTACGGATGAAAGTAGGGACAAGTTTATCGGGACAATGTATTGCGACCGGCCAAATTATGCTTTGTGATGATTCACAAACCGATGCACGGGTGGAGCAGTCTGTCTGTCAGCGCATTGGTATCCGGTCACTGGTGGTTGTTCCCTTGTTCTATCAGGACGATCGGGTTGGCGTCTTAAAAGTTGTTTCCGCTAGACCCTGTGCCTTTACAGAGTCAGATATTCATACCTTACAACTGATGGCCGGGTTTTTGGCGGGTAGCCTGCATCTGGCTTCAGAGTTTGAGGCTAAAAACATTCTCCTGAGTCAATTACAGGAGAGCGAGGAACGGTATCGTTCTGTGATTACAAGCATGACTGAAGGCGTCGTACTTCAGCTAGCAGACGGACAAATTACTACCTGTAATGCTAGTGCCGGAAGGATTCTCGGACTGACCCCCGAACAACTGATGGGGCGTACATCCATAGATTTAGACTGGCGAACCGTTCACGAAGATGGCTCTCCTTTCCCCTGCCAACAGCATCCGGCAATGATTACCCTACGGACGGGAAAACCCGTATCAAATGTGGTGATGGGCATTCAGAAATCGGATAAAACGCTGACTTGGATTTCGATTAATTCGCAACCGCTGTTCCAGATGAATCAGTCTCAACCCTATGGGGTAGTAACAACTTTTGCTGATATTACAGAACGCAAGCGGGCCGAGGAGATGCTCAGACACCGGGCGGAACAAGAAAGATTAATTGCTACGACAGATGGGTTAACACAAGTAGCAAACCGTCGCTGTTTCGATGAGCAATTGCAGTCGGAATGGCACCGGCTGATGCAGGGGAAACAACAGCTTTCGTTGATTATGTTGGATGTAGATTATTTCAAGCGATATAACGATTGCTACGGACATCAAGCTGGGGATATTTGTTTAGTAAAAGTGGCTTCATCGGCTGCACAAGCGGTTAAACGTTCATCGGATCTGTTTGCACGTTACGGGGGCGAAGAATTCGCTGCTATCCTACCGAATACGGATGCAGATGGCGCGATTGCGGTTGCTGAGTCGATCCGAGAGGCAATCCGAGATTTGGGAATCCCTCACGAGCAATCTGAGGTGAGCTCGATCGTGACTGTTAGCATGGGAATTGCAACTGTGATTCCCACTGCGGAAACATCACCGGATGAACTCATTGCCCTCGCCGATCGAGCATTATATGATGCGAAACGACAAGGGCGCGATCGCTACACAAGCGCCAACCAGATGACAGCGCCAGATTTCAATACAGTTGTAGAATAGGCAAAAGGTAGGTATATCCTAGACAGCTCCTAGAAAAACGGGACCCAATGCCTGGAAGTATTGATATATGGTTATTTATCTGATCCGGCACGGTATCGCCGCCGCACCCGAAGAATATGATACAGACTCAGAACGCCCCCTGACTAAAGAGGGCGATCGTAAAACCAGGAAAATTGCCCAACGGCTGTACGAACTCGAAATTCAGTTTGACCTGATTCTCACCAGTCCCCTACTGCGGGCCCAGCAAACCGCCCAAATCCTGCAAACAGTCGGTTTGAGTTCCCAAATAGAAGAATCCGCCACCCTCGCACCTTCAGGAGACATCGGGAACTGGCTGGAGTGGTACAAACAGTGGCAGGAAATAGGTAGCCGCAGCTTGGCCCTGGTGGGCCACCAACCCGATTTGGGCAACTGGGCAGAAACTTTGCTTTGGGCTCGATCGCAAGATGCCCTGATTCTCAAAAAAGCAGGTATCATCGGCTTAATCCTCCCCGAAACAGGCTCCCCAGTGGGCCGCAGCCAAATGTTTTGGCTAACTGCGCCCAAGTTTTTGCTCCCCTAGAAACAGCGAACCGCCCCGACATTAACAGGACGCGCCAGCCCTCTTAAAACCGCATTCTGGCACGGCGAAACCGGGTTTGAGGGGCGACAATACGCAGCGGGGCGATCGGGCTATCTGTTGAAAAACCCGGTTTCTGAACCCCAATTAAATGATTATTTGTCAAGACTGTGACACTATCTTCGTTTCTGGTAATGTACTTTTAGTAGATTGAACTCACATAAAACGGTATCGCAATGGTCGTCGGCGAATTCAAACCAGGTTTAGAAGGTGTTCCCGCCACCTTGTCCAGCATTAGCTACGTCGATGGACAAAAAGGGTTGCTGGAATATCGCGGGATTAGCATCGAGGAACTGGCACTCAAAAGCTCCTTTCTCGAAACTTCATATTTATTAATCTGGGGGGTACTTCCGACAAAGGAAGAACTAGAAGCTTTCGAGCATGAAATTCGCTATCACCGCCGGATCAAATATCGCATCCGGGACATGATGAAATGCTTTCCAGAAAGAGGACATCCCATGGACGCCCTGCAAGCTTCAGCGGCCGCCTTGGGCTTGTTCTACTCTCGCAGAGCCCTGGCTAACCCAGCATACATTCGAGAAGCTGTAGTGCGACTGCTAGCTAAGATTCCCACAATGGTAGCAGCGTTCCAGCAAATGCGACGGGGAAATGACCCGGTGCGGCCGAGGGATGACTTGGACTACTCGGCTAACTTTCTTTATATGCTCAACGAGCAAGAACCCGATCCACTGTTAGCTAGCATTTTTGACACTTGTCTGACTCTCCACGCTGAACATACAATTAATGCCTCTACATTTTCGGCAATGGTAACAGCTTCGACGCTGACAGACCCTTACGGGGTAATTGCTTCAGCAGTTGGCACTTTGGCGGGGCCGCTGCACGGGGGAGCTAATGAAGAAGTGATTGATATGTTGGAGCAAATTGGTTCGGTAGAAAATGTGCGGCCTTTTGTCGAGAAGTGCGTTGCAAATAAGGACAAAATCATGGGCTTCGGTCACCGAGTTTACAAGGTGAAAGATCCGAGAGCAACTATTCTCCAAGGGTTAGCAGAACAGTTATTTGAGAACTTCGGTCACGACGATTATTACGACATTGCTGTCGAGTTGGAAGAAGTGGTTGAGGAGAAATTGGGTCACAAAGGAATTTATGCAAATGTAGATTTCTATTCGGGTCTAGTTTACCGAAAAATGGGAATTCCGATCGACTTATTTACACCAGTTTTTGCCATCGCCCGCGTTGCTGGCTGGTTGGCCCACTGGAAGGAACAGCTAGAGGCAAACCGCATTTACCGCCCGACTCAAATATATACGGGCACTCACGGTGAGCCTTATATTGCGATCGAGGACAGACTGCCATCCTAAAGCAATAATTATCAACTCAGATCTGAAAATGGCGAGAAGAATTGTTTTGCTTTTGTGAAGTGTTGAGTTAAAAATTGCTTTCGCCTTCCGAGTCACGAAGCAATCTCTATCTGCCACAAGCTGTCCTGCTGGGTTGCACCCCTCTTGTATGTTCGGGTGTTTGTTAGCGACAATAGTAAGAAGTGACGATTTTCAGGAACTCCGGTCCTCAGACTTGCGGGTCTGAGGTTTTTTATTGGAATATCAATATCAAATCCGCGCTTCATCGGAATTATTCATCTCTCTGGGATCTCCCTCTGCGTTCTCTGCGCCCTCTGCGGTTAAATCTCTTAATTCCAGTCTTCACCACCAGGCAAGTCAGCTAAATGCTCATCGATCGCATCCTCGAATTCACCTCTAGAATAAGTGTATGTCAGAGACAGTAGCCCAGTTGCGATCGCCATAATTTGCTCTCTGTCCACTCTTTGATTGAGTTGAGCACGGCTTAACTTTCCTTCCAACACTTCCCGGCTAGCCTCACGAATAGCCGCTTCTAGTTCATCTTCTATAAAAGACCACCACTCTGAGGAATTGATATAGTAGGATGTTTTATTATCTTTGAGATTGAGCTTTTTAATACCTCGGACAGAATTTGCAATAGAAGCGGCCCAAGAATTTGTTAAACGCTGTTCTACTTGATTTTTAATGAGGTGGATTAGCAGAATCAATAAAAAAGACCCGATATTCCGCAGAGTTGCTTGTTTGCTCATGCCCTCTAATTCATCGACAATTGCTAGAGCATCTTCCTTCCTGCCTTCTAAAATACAATTTCTGAGGTCTATTAATTCCTGTACCATTGCTGTTTGCCTCAACATTTATAGGAATTTCGTACTCTAACTCAGGGTTGTAGCCTAGTCTCAATCCCCCTAAATCCCCCTTAAAAAGGGGGACGAAAGAGTGCTTCCAGTCCCCCCCTTATTAAGGGGGGCTAGGGGGGATCTCCGGGTTTCAAAACACACCCTACTCGCTAAATCTAAACAGATTGAGCTACATGATGGCGGCTGGTCAATTTATCCAATTGATTAACCAACAAACTTAGGAACAATCCCACATCGGTAACAACTCCAATAGACTCGATCGACCCCCGATCGCTCAATTTCGTCACCACCGCCGGATTAATGTCCACACAGACCATCTTCACACCCGCAGGCGTCATATTTCCCACACCAATTGAGTGCAGCATAGACGACAGCATTAACACCATATCCGCACCACGTAACAGCTCAGTATATTCTTCTTGAGCCTTAACTAAATCCATTTGCGTGTCGGGAAGTGGGCCATCATCGCGGATCGAACCAGCCAGCGAAAACGGTATATTGTTCTTCACGCATTCGTACATCACACCGTTAGTAACCAGGCCTGCTTCAACAGCTTTAGCAATACTCCCGTAGCGCCGCACACTGTTAATTATTTTCAAGTGATGTCGGTGTCCGCCGCGCACAGCAATACCGCGTTTCATGTCAACCCCTAAAGAGGTTCCCATATTCGATTGTTCCATGTCGTGAACTGCGATCGCATTTCCACCTAACAGCGCTTGCACGTAACCTTCGCGAATCAAATGCGCTAAATGTTCGCCACCGCCAGTATGGATAACAACAGGCCCTGCAGTAACTACAACTTTGCCACCCCGATCGCGAATTTGGCGCAATTCCCACGCTACTTGTTCCACGACCAATTCTACGCGCCGCTCGCTAGAAACGCTGCCCGACATAAAGCTAAATTCTTGCGAATTGCGCTGTTCCCGCGATTCTGTTTTGCGGATGGTGCGGATGCCGACCACATCAACAACGACTTTTTCTCCTACTTTTAAATCTCGCAGTAATTTGCATTTAGCCACTGGGCCATCAGCGGTTTCAGTAATAGCAACTGCTCCATCCATCCGCTGATTTTGCGCTTTCACCCACTGACCATTTACCCGCACTTCCGTGGGATAAATTGTACTTACATAAAAGTCGTCTGGGCCGACACCATCTTGGACTACCGGTTCTAAAATAGCGTCGCAAATCTCTTGTGGTGGCGGCACTGCACCCAAGTCAATCAGCATTCCCATCATTTCTTCCATCACATCGTGGGAAGGAGCCGAAACTTTAACGTCGGCAGATGATGTACTTTGCCGCTGCTCTCCCAGATTGAAATTGAGCACTTGGAAACTGCCACCGAGATCGACAATTAAGTCCAAAGCACGACTAATTAAACCAGCATCCAGCAAGTGACCTTCCATGCGAATTGTGCGGCTTTCTACCATCACGTTTGCCGAGCGATCTTCTTGCACCGGTTCCGTTACCCGCAGCGTCAAACACTTACAGGCGCCGCCCGCTTTCAGAAATTCGCTCATCGGCGTTTCAATTACTTGAAAACCGGCCTGAGTAATGCGCGTTTTCAAGGCTTCGCTAACCTTGTTCATTACCACAACTTTGTCAATATTGACCGCATTGCAGGCAAAATTTGCGGCATCTGCTTCTTCAATAGCAATGCGTTTTTCCGGCGCAACTCGCATTTCGATTAAGCGGTTGGAATACGAGTCAAATGCTGCTGGATAGTAGAGCAAATATCCGCCTGTCAGAGGACAAAAACAGGTGTCTAGGTGATAGAAACGTTCGTCAACTAAACGCAGCGAAAGCACTTCTATGTTGAGCCATTTTGCTAGTAACGGGTGCGAGTCGAGTTCGGAACGGAAGCCGTATCCGGCCCACAACCAGCGTCCTTCGCGATCGAGTAAAGCATCGCCCGCACCCTCAAACGGCAAGTCTTTCGGGAGTTCGTGCACGGTGAAACCTTTGCTTTCAAACCATGCTTTGAAATAGGGTTCTTCGCCTTGGCGTTCTTTGTGATAGAAACGGCTGAGGACGAAGGTATTGCCTAAAAGTAAGCCTGCGTTGGCGGTGAAAACCATATCCGGCCAGCCTTTTGCGGGCGGTACGAGGTCTACCACGGCGTTTTCTTTGAGGACGTGGTAAAGTTTTTCCCACTGTTCGACGGCGCGATCGCGCGATGATTTGTGGACATTTCCCTCCATCCACGGATTAATCACGTAATCCACATCGTAGTGGTCGGGAGCACACATGAGGAAGCGAATTGAGTCAGTCATAATTCAGTTAAAATGTGGTAGACGCTACAGCAGACGTATGTTGACAGAGTTTGTATAATAGCAACTGTAATATTCACTACTAATTTTAGCAGCTCCACGTCTGGAGCCTCAAAAGGCTAACTTTTTATTATATCATGTTTAAGATAAGATTAAACTAAATGACAGACCGTTCGCAGCAAATACGGGAGAAAATCTCAGGTTATGACGCACTCTAAAATAGGTTCTGATAGACGATTCATATAATATCCGTTGAATTCCCCCCCATCTGACGGTCGGGGTGGGTTTAGGCTCATCTCTGGCTGATATTATAGATGGTTGGTGAACTGGCCCCTACAAAAATTATGGTTAATTTACCGCCCCTGATTTAACAGCTTATCCTAACTTTTAACTTTTAACTTTTGCGAAATTGGCAGTTCGATCGCAAATTCTGTTCCCCGGCCAACTTCTGAATGACACTCCAACTTACCGCCGTGGGTGTCTTTCACAATTTGGTAACTAATCGACAACCCCAAACCAGTGCCGGTGCCGATCGGTTTGGTAGTAAAAAATGGGTCAAACATCCTTGACTGAATTTCGGGAGGGATACCGGGCCCGGTGTCAGAAATCCGCACACGCACTTGATTTTCGCTGCTGACTTCAGTAACAATGCGAATCTGGTTAACTTTGCAAGTACAGTTTGCTGATGACTCTTCCACAGCGTCGATCGCATTCACCAGCAAATTCATAAATACTTGGTTTAATTGAGCCGGATAACACTCGACTTTGGGCAGGTTCCCGTAATTTTTAATAACTTGAATCTCCCGACGTTTTGGCTGTGACTGGAATCGGTGCTGCAAAATCACCAAAGTGCTCTCTATCCCTTCATGAATGTCTATTACTTTGCGCTCTGTTTCGTCTAGTCTCGAAAAGTTTCTCAAAGACAGCACTATCTGCTTAATTCGGTTAGCACCTTCTTGCATTGAAGACATGATTTTTGGGAAATCATCAGCAATGAAATCTACCTCGACTTCTGCCAATTCTTGGGCTATTTCTGGAACTTGTTCGGGATAGTATTGCTGGTAGAGATGGATCAATTTTACCAAATCGCGAGCGTACTGTGCGGCGGGAATAATATTGCCATAGATGAAGCTGATGGGGTTATTAATTTCGTGGGCTACTCCCGCTACCATTTGCCCAATACTTGACATTTTTTCTGATTGAATAAGCTGAGATTGAGCTTTTTTCAAGTCAGCCAAAGTTTTTTCTAACTGTTGCGCTTTTTCTCGTTCTCGCTGTTCACTAAATTGCAAATCTACTTCGGCTTGTTTGCGATCGCTAATATCAATATGCGTGCCCGTCATCCGCAAAGGATTTCCCGAAGCGTCGCGTTCCATCACCTTCGCTTGAGCTAAAATCCACTTCCACTCGCCGGATTTTGTCAGCATCCTAAATTCCACTTCGTAAGTAGGATTTTGGCCTTCGAGGTGAGCATTTAGCGCTGCTTTAGCCGGAGACAAATCCTCTGGATGTACCAGTTTCTCCCAGGATGCAAAACTATTTGCTATTTCCTCTACTTCATATCCCAGCATCATTTTCCACCGCGGATTAAAATAGACTTCTCCCGTGGCCAGATTCCAGTCCCACAATCCCATCGCACTGCCTTCAAATGCCAGATAAAAACGTTCTTCGCTAATTTGCAAAGCTGCTTCGGCTTGTTTGCGATCGCTAATATCCATCACTGTTCCCAACAGTTTGATTACTTCCCCAGTCTCGCTAAAAACCGCTTCTCCCCTTCCTTCCACGTATATAATTTGACCGCTAGGATGCAAAAAGCGGAACTCTCTTTTGTAGGAAATTCCTTGTGAGATAGTCAGGCTAACTGTTTGTTGAAATAATTCTCTGTCGTCGGGATGACACATCTTTAAAAGTTTGGCAGATGTCGGTTCAGTTGCACTTGAGTCAAGACCAAAAATGCGGAATACTTCTTCTGACCAAGTGATTTTATTTGTGACCAAATCAAATTCCCAACTGCCGATATGGGCAATTTTCTGGGCTGCTGCTAGACTAGCTTCGCTTTGTTGAAGTTTAAGTCGCTGTTGTTTATCTTGTTCGAGAAGATTGGCTTGAGCGATCGCAATTCCCATTTGTGCCGCCACAGTTTTCAATAATCCGATCTCATCTGGTGTCCAGTGGCGCGGGCGATCGTACTGGTGCAAGCATATCATTCCGTTGGCTTTTCCCTGGTAGGAAGTGCGGATGGATATCATCGACTTCAAACCTATTTGACCGCACAAATCTCGGACGTTTTCTAGCAGCGGTTCGGAAAAAACATCGTCAGAAACTACAGCTTGATCTTGGGACAATAAAAACTGAACGTGAGGATTGCCATCTATGGGTATTTCTAAATCTAAAAGGGATTTGGATGCGGACTTTCTGTACTCAGCGACATTAACAATTCTGGGAATAGGGTGTTCTGTGTAGGTGTGAAACAAGCAGCAATCCGCATTAAAAATACGACCAATTTGGGCCGTCGCTGTTTGAAAAACTTGCTCCTGCTTTAAGCTGTAGCGAATTTCCAGAGTAATTGTTTCTAGCAGAAATCTTTGCTTAATTTGCCGTTCCAAAGCAGCTAAAGCTGTTTTAAGTTCGAGTTCTGCTTGTTTGCGATCGCTAATTTCAGTAGCCGTCCCCAAAATTTTCCAAGGTTTGTCGTCGGCTGTTCTGGCAAACACGGTATCCACGCTAACAAACCAGCGATATTCACCATTTTTGTGCTGAATTCGGTACTCAAACTCAAAGCTTTCACCGTCTTTTGCTGCCTCAATCCTCCTCAGATGTTCTGAGAATCCTGGCAAATCTTCAGGGTGTATTAACTTAGGAAGAAATCCTCCTGCCATCTGCTGGATTTCTTCTAGGGTGTAGCCAATATCGCTATAGATTTCGCGGTTGATATACAGAGTTCGCTGTTCAATCAAATCGGAAACGTACAAAAGATTAGGATGTGTTTGAATTATTGCCGACAGCCAGCGTTGGCTGTCTCGGAGTTCTGCTTCGATCCGCTTGCGTTCTTCTATTTCTGCTTGCAGCCGCGCATTTTGTGCTAAAGTTTGTTTATAAAGACGGCTCAGAAGCAGTTGATTTTCGACGCGACTCACCACTTCTTCTGTTTGAAAGGGTTTAGTAATGTAGTCTGCCGCCCCCAGTGAAAAAGCTTTGACTTTATCAAAAACTTCATCGAAACAGCTAATAAAAATCACAGGAATATCTTTGGTTTGCGGACAAGCTTTTAGCTGTTCGCAGACTTGATAGCCATCCATACCGGGCATCATGATGTCCAGCAAAATCAAGTCTGGTGGACTCGACAGAGCAAAGTTAAGAGCCAATTTGCCATCTCGTGTCGGCCGCACTTTATATCCCCGCTTAGACAAAAGCTGGGATAAAAGCCGCAAGCTTTCTGGATGGTCGTCCACCATTAAAATATTTTCTTGTAAGACAGTGTTTTGAAGTCTAAGTGTTTCTAGTCTTGGATTTTTATTGTCAGTTGTATTCACAGCAGACCCTCAAACTATTCAAGTTGTATATGTGGGAATATTTTTAAAGTCATTAACCGCTTGTAGCTAACACTCTCAGATAAACCAGCACAACTATTGACTCTCTAGCACACTCCTAAATTATCTGTCATTATATCAAAACTAATGCTCGTTGGAAAATGTTGGTAGATAAAATTATCGGAGCCGAGTGAGAAAACAGCCTATCTTGCTCAAATCACAGGTAAGCAAGCAATTTTGATTAAAGGTAAAGCTTGTACACTTTCTATAAACCGATTTTGCTTGCCTTTATCTGGTGGCTTTTTTTGTGTCTTTTTCAGTAGATATCCTCACGGGAAAGGTTAATTCAAATCGGCCGGAACATGGGTGTCAACTTAAGACTAAAATTATTTGTTTTTCTGGTTTGTATCCAAGTCTTGAGTTCCCTAAATCCCCATTTTTAGCAGCGCTAGGGCAGTGTAGGCATAATTGTCAAACAGTAAGCCTTTACTATATTTGAGCTTAAGTTGACACCAATGGGCCCTGAAATACTCCTACAATATCTTATATTTTATTTGCGCTGTCGGGCTGATTTATGGTATCTTTGTCTCGGTCTGCAATTCCCCGCAAGCGGCGTACACGGCTTTCACGTTATACCAATTCAGAAAAATCCGAGCAATTTCTAGAGCTAACTGCGGCTTGCCTTGGTCAATCAACCACTGCAAAAAAGGAGTCATAGTTCGCTCGTTCAGCATCCCACCTAATGATAAAACTCCCCATAGGATTTGGTGCAAAAAAGTCATTTGAATCATCATCCGTACTTCCCAAATTGGGTGTTTTTGATAAAACAAAACTCCCATTCTACCGCGCTGAATTTCTCGGTCAATCATGCCCGGAATTTGCTCTAAACTAAAAGGTGGATGCCAGTGATAGCCGACAGCAGCCGGACATTTAATGAGTTTCAAACCTAATTTTTTTAACCTAACTCCCAACTCTAGATCTTCCCATCCGTACAGTTGAAAGCGATTGTCAAACAGTCCAGCAGCCAGCAGCCAGTGGCGGGCGATCGCCACATTTCCCGTAGCAAAATAAGCGGCTGAAAAATCGGTTATTTTGTAAGGTTCTGAGGTAGGATTGTCGAAATTGCAAGTATTAATCACGCTGCCGTAAGTAAAAACAGCATCAGTATCTTTGTAACCCTGTAGTAAAGCATCGGCGTGTGCTTGCAAAAAATGCTCTGTTACCACCAAATCGCTGTCAATAAAAATAATCGTATCGCCCTTAGCATCTTCAACGCCCAAATTCCGCGCCGCCGCCGGGCCCTGATGAGATTGACAGATCGATCGCACATGGGGCAACAAGTCAGCATTTGCCACCAACCACTCCAGCGTCCCGTCCGTCGATCCGTCATCCACGACAATTACTTCATACTCTCTGACAATCTCACCGAACTGCTGATTTTCCAAAGCCAGTAGACATTTTGCCAAAATCGGTTTACGATTATACGTCGGAATCACAACACTAAAAAACACGCTTTTTCCCCATCGCCACAGTTACCGTATCCCACGGTAGCAGATTTTTCGCAGCAACTCCCCCGGTAAATAGCCAAGTTTAGCAAAAAAAGAATATATAAATCTGTACTATTTATGACAAGAATCGATCTCAATTAGGTGCATAATACAAAGTTGGTTAAATATCACATCTAAATTCAGGATGTAAATAGCAGTCAGTAACCCAGGTCTAAAAGATACTGGGCTTGTAAGAGCAATTCCTGCAAGCCGTACTGACCAGCCTAAGTCTTAACTGACTATGTTTGTTGAGTCACGACACCCGGAAATGCGTAGCTAGTTTCCTGCTCTGTCATTTGCAATTAAACAGTTCTAAGGTCACTGGAACAGTGTTGCAAGTCTAAAAAGCTCTTTAAACATTGGCGAAGCTCACTTTACTGGAATGGCAAGGCGCTCCCGGCAATACAGGGATTAGACAAGTACCATTCCTCTACTTGTCTAGCCCCGAAAGGGGTAGGCGGTTAAAACCGCTCGTGTCGTTTCCCTCTCAGGGCCAAAGCCGCTGAGTTTCCCACTTACCGAGTATTTTCATGAGTCGCGCTAAAAAAGTTGTCCTAGCATATTCCGGCGGAGTCGATACCTCCGTCTGCATTCCTTACCTCAAAAACGAGTGGGGTGTTGAAGAAGTAATTACTCTGGCTGCGGATTTGGGACAGGGAGACGAATTAGAACCGATCCGCAAAAAAGCTTTAGCATCCGGTGCTTCGGAATCTTTAGTTATTGATGCTACCGAAGAATTTGTCAAAGACTATGCGTTTCCAGCAATTCAAGCTAACGCACTTTACGAAAACCGTTATCCCCTTTCGACTGCCCTGGCTCGCCCGCTGATTGCTAAATTGTTAGTAGAAGCTGCGGAAAAATACGGTGCAGATGCGATCGCCCACGGTTGCACAGGTAAAGGAAACGATCAGGTGCGGTTCGATGTGTCGATCGGCGCGCTCAACCCCAAGATTAAAATCTTAGCACCGGCGCGGGAGTGGAAAATGAGCCGCGAGGAAACGATCGCCTACGGCGAAAGATGTGGCATTCCGTCGCCAGTGAAAAAGTCTTCGCCTTACAGTATCGATCGCAACTTATTGGGAATGGCAATTGAAGCCGGAATCCTCGAAGATCCTTGGGCGGAACCGCCGGAAGAGGTGTATTTGATGACAAAGGCGATCGAGCAAACTCCCGACACACCCGAATACCTAGAAATCGGTTTTGATTGCGGGAATCCTGTCACTTTAAACGGCAAAGATTTATCACCAGTTGCCTTAATTTCCCAACTCAACGAAATAGTTGGAAATCACGGAGTAGGGCGCATCGACATGATTGAAAACCGCTTAGTCGGGATTAAATCGCGGGAAATTTACGAAACACCAGCGATTTTAGTTTTGATGCACGCGCACCAAGACTTAGAAAGTTTGACCCTGACAGCAGATGTCACGCGATACAAGCGCGGCATCGAAGAAACTTACAGCCAAATGATTTACAACGGTCTTTGGTACAATCCTTTGAAAACCGCTTTAGACGCATTTATTCAGGACACGCAAAAGCGAGTCACTGGAACCGTGCGGCTCAAACTATTCAAAGGAAATGCGACGATTGTCGGCCGCAAATCTGACAATTCACTGTACAGTTTCGACTTAGCAACCTACGGCGCAGAGGACGAATTCGATCACAAAGCTGCCGAAGGATTTGTCTATGTTTGGGGACTACCAACCCGCATTTGGTCGGAGAAAAATAGGGGTTATAAATAGGAGCGAATTAGGGTTGAAAACCCGATGTTAAGCCGCTGACTCGGATTAGGATTAAAAATTCGATCTTAACCCGCCGAATCGAATTGGCGGCTACACAAACAAAGTTCGCCTTCGCGGAATTAGAGTAGGGTGTGCACAGCACACCTTATTTGCCGTAATCGCCCCACCTGTGCCAGTTGCATAAGTTTTGAGTTAGTAAGATATAGTAATAATTGCTAATTGGTAACAGGTTGTTATCCTAATAATTTGTTAAATTGTCTTCACACAAATTTAGCTTTGAGGCAGGGGTTTAAACCCCTGCCGGATTGCGCCAGGGCTGCGCCATAATTGCTGGGTCAACGTAAAACAGCCGATCGCTAAGATTTCTGTTTTTCCACACTTCCCAAATCCAACTTAGCCCGCAACTCCTCCTTAATCCGATTTAAAATAGAATCCTCATCCAAAGAAGACAAAATCTTGCTCACCACAGCCTTTGGCCCATCATCTCCCCAAGAAGCACCATTAGCCAAATAAGCCTTAGTAACTTGACCGATACCATAGGAAGAAACCCCCGCGATCGCAGCTTGCGTCACCGCCACAGACAAATAAGGCCCTAAAGCCAAACCCCCCGTCGCCGGCGTCGCCAAACCCAACAATCCTTTCAAAGAACTCAAACCAAAATTAGCCAACAATTCCCCCGCAGTAATTCCCCCCATACTAATCGCAATCTTTTGCAGCAATTCCACCGCGCCCGCTTCCGTCATCGCAATGCCGTAAACTTTAGATAAAGTTAAGATCATCACCACATCAATTACCGCACCGCTAAGAAGATCAACTACAGTAATTGGATTAAGTGCGATCGCTACCGCTTTCGTCATTACCCCGTTCCAGATAATTCGATTAGCCGCGTCATCTCGAATCTCCATTTTTCGCTGCACCAACTGCTCGTTAATATCCCCCGCACACAGCATCGTATTCAGCGCCACCAAAGACTTGCCTTCTCGGTCTAAAATCTCCAAAATCTTTAATTTTAAATCTTGCACTTGTGGCAAACTGCGAGTCATTTGCACACCCATACTGCCGTCGGGACGGCGCACCGCCCTCGCTGTCAAAGGCGAAGCCGCCGCCATCACAATTTCATCGGGAGACAATAATTCTCTGACGCGATCGTCTCGAATTTTATGATAAATTGCCAGCCTGTCTGCATCAGGATACTGGTCAATTTTATTAAACACTAATAACATCGGTTTTCCGGCTTCCCGCAACTGCGAAAGTGCTGCGTATTCCACCTTCGTAATGTCGCCAGCAACCACAAACAAAATCAAATCTGCTTGTTGAGCAACGCGGCGGGCTAAAAGTTCGCGAGTTTCGCCGTCAACTTCATCTATTCCCGGAGTATCGACTAATTCAACTTGCGACAAACGGTAAATAACTGGCGAAAGTCGTAGCGTAGCGGGGCGTAAGCCATCGGGCAAATTCTCATCAATTCCCTCTCCGACATCCCACTGGCCGATAGTCGTCGTGCGAGTCACCCCGTGAGTCGGGCCAGTTTCAAACACATTTTGACCTAGCAGCGCGTTCAAAACCGAAGATTTTCCCCTTCCCACCATCCCAAACACAGCTATTTGCACGCAAGCGCGCTCTAGCTTGTCGAGCATTTTCTCTAACCCGCCAATTTCCGGTTCCAGTCCAGTTCGCTCTTGAACTGTCAAGTCGAGATTTTCTACTATATCTCGCAGAGCATCTTTAGCGTGGCGCAGGTTGAGTTCTGCCTGAATGTCTGCGAAGCTTAAAATTGTGTCATCTAATTCTCGATCGACATTGGAAAAATCGGAGGCTTCAGTCATTGTCACCTGGCTTTTTAACTTATTTTACCTAAAGTTGCAACAGATACAATGCTATTGTACCTGTTTCTGTCTGCTGCGTACAGCCCGCACCAGTTCGCAGCGCCCAAAAATCGGCTTTGCACAATTATGAAATAACCGCAAGATGTCAATGTTTAATTTCCCGTGGAATCGGCTAGTTGCTAAAGCATCGGCATCTCTTCCTTGGATGCTCGCAACTCCATTTTTCCGTTAAGAATCCAGACATCAACAAAAGGAGTATCTTGCACTCGGATTTCCTTGGTTTGCGTCTCGCCACCCTCCACCGCCACCTTCAATTTAACTGTGGATTCTTCAACAGGAACTTCCACCGCATCCGCGAAGGAAATCGTCAAATCTGTAGTCACGCCTGACTTGCGATAGACTTGCTGTCCGTTGACTTCTATAATGACCGTACTATTGCTGAAACCGTCGCGAAGTTTGATCGATAAACGCATAGTGGTACTCGCTTGGTAATGGTAAGGGGTAAAAAAATCGGCTTGGGGGCGATCGGGTACGCAGCTAGACCCGATCGCCAAAAGTGCCAACAGAATTATCAGGTGTCGAACCAACAACAGACTTATCATTAATGCTGTGAAGTTGTTGCTAGCAGTGTTTTGTACAAACTAACAAAAATTGCTTTACTTATTTAGTTTAAAATAAAGTAAAGCAATCTTCTGGGTAATTCACCAATTCACTTTTTACTTCTTGGCTGCCGATCGCAATGTCTTGACTTCCATTGCTGAGATTTTGCTAAAGGTTTTGCTAACAGCATCCTCATCGCCGGTTTTAGCCTGAACCTCAGCTAAACAGGAAAGGGACATCTGTGCCGAAACAGGGTCGAGAATATTGGAATCGGCGACTGCTGTCAGCAACTTGGCGCTTTCATCCAACTCCGCAGGGCGTACAATCACCCGGGTTTCACGATCGTCGGTAATCGTTTTAAAGTCACGGCTAGCGTTGATACCCTTCACCATCCGAACATAGTTTGCCATCGCGTGTTTCGGATATTTTGCTAGAACTTCCTCAAAAGCATCGTTACCGCTTCGCAAAGACTCATCATCCGAACCCAGCAAATAGAGCAAAGAACCCTGTTCGTCGCCGATAAACAGAGCGGCCAATTCTTCCTCAATTGGCGTCACAGGATAGCGAACGCGAATAGTGATGATATCCGAGAATACCTCTGAACCGTCCAAAGCCCCATAGACCGCCCGTACCCGGTAATTTCCGGGTTGATCGAAATAAAATCCGTCTTTGCCATAGCCGATATATGCGCTTTCTGGAATTACATCATCGCGCGCGATCGTGCTTTCTCGCTGACCAACTAAATGATCGATTAGCGGTTCATAAACCACAACTGCGCCGCTAGGCTTGCGAATCACGATTTTGACCAAGCCGCAATTCGGATGCAGCCAAGTATGCACCCGGCGCCCACCCGCAGCCGTCGTTCCCAGCATTAATTGCAGTACCACAGGCTCACCTAGCGCGAAGCTCTTTTGGTTGGTAGAGATACTGAAAGTCAGTCCCGACTCATCGCGAATCGGATCGGCCATCACTTCCTGGCCCAGACCAGAGCCGATCGCAAAGTCGTTTCCACCCACAATAATATTGTTGCGGAACGCATGGCGGAGATGGATGACCTCCTCATTGTCAAACTGAAACGCAAACTGGCTCCAGTAGGTAGCCTCGCCACCCGGTCCTGGATAATTAAAGGGATAGTTCATCCAAGACAGCGCCAGCGGGCGATTCGTACCAGGGGGCGTCGCCAAGGACTTTTGCCACGAGTGCAGCAAGTTAAAACTATGCCCCAGCTCGTGAACATAAGTGTAGAGCTGCAATCGCAGCTTTTCGGCAGTTTCGCCGCCTATACCTTGATGAAAAACGGCGCAGCCTTGCCGCTGCTTCCCTTGCTGGTCAAACATGATGCCGTAGAGCCCAGGGCCCAGGTCGTGAAGTTGAGCAACTACCTGCCAAACAGCCCACTGCGGCAAATCCTGCCACAAGGTGAAGTGTTTCTGCATCGAAGCGTGCAGTTCTGAGTTGCTCCATTTAGCGCCCGCACCAGCTTCATCGATATTGATGACGTTGTTTCCTGCTGTTGCGATCATCTCGATCCCAGCTTCTGCATAGGAACTGACGACGCTGAGGTTGCGCGCTGGCCCCCCCGACGGCAGGGAACCCGTGTTGTAGCTGCTGAATATGGGAGTGACAACATCGGAAACCTGGTCTGTTTCTAGTCGCAGACTGCGGAAATAGACAGACTCGAAGACACAAGTGTAAGTTGCTCCGGCGACTCCGCCCTTTGTGAAAAATTCCACCGTTGCTGGCGCCTGCGGCTGGAAGATGAACTTGCGCTGGATTGTCACCTGTATTACGGGAGATCCGGCGGCAAAGGTAAAGCTTCCGAGGCCCTTGATGACGACTTGAGAAGCTGTTACCTTTATCGTCGGCGCATCGACGATAAAGGAGCCAAAATAGGTAGTCGTACCGCCGCTGACTTGGAAGAAGTCGCCGCTTAACCGCTTCATTGGTCGAGTGCGATCAACGTCAACCCGGAGTTCGAGTTGAAAGCTGCCTAATGTACCGCGGTAGCGCCCACTGACGGGCCGTTTGGCGATCGGAATTGCGGTCGGTGCGATCGGTAGCGGTGGGATGCTAGGTATTGGTGCAGTTTCGCCCTCGATTGGATGTGTTGGATCGCTAATTCCAGCCTCTATTGCTGCGATCGCAGCTATGTCATCGACTGACATTTCTCCAAACGAAAAATCACTACTGGTTAAATCGATACTTGTAGGATCTTGCTGAGACATTTTTATTTATCCTTTCATATTGTGATACTCCATATATAAGTGGCAGTATTGGGGAGTTTACAGTCGCTTTTTGGAGTGACACTTATTTGTGCTACACCATTTGAGTGTCACTCATTTAAGCGACAGTGTTGTTGACTATTTCACTCATGCGTCCGACCCGTGTTATGTTTATTTTTACTAAAAATTAAAATCTCTCAGCAAGTAAATTGTAACCAATGATTAACCGCTGCCAAATAATAGCCACTTATCCATTTCCTTTACGTGTGATAATTTTCCTATTAATTTTGCTAGCAATTTGGCTGCCGCTAGCAGCACCAATTTATCTGTTAGTTAAAGATAGTAACCTAGCAACTATTCTGACAATGGGATTGTTGTTTACTGAGTTTCTGTTCCTAGTGCCGCGCTGGGGAAAACAGGTTTACGGACAAACCCAATTACTCAAAAGTTACGGTTTAGCCAATACGCGAAAAAACGGTTTTGAGCTTTTAATTGGATTGGCGATCGGGCTTTTGCTCACTTTCAGCTTATTTGCGGTGCAAGGGCTGTTCGGCTTAGTCGCGTGGCAAAATTCTGATAATTTGCCTAGAATCATCGCAGAAGGGCTTTTAAGCGCCCTTGGAGTCGGTTTTGCGGAGGAGTTGGTATTCCGTGGTTGGTTGCTGGACGAGTTGCAGCGGGATTACAATTATAAAATATCTCTGTGGGCGAATAGCCTGGTGTTTGCCCTATCTCATTTTATCAAACCTGTCGCGGCAATGCTGGGGAGTTGGCCGCAGTTTCCGGGGTTGTTGTTGCTGGGTTTGATTCTGGTTTGGGGAAAAAGATCGCGCCAAAATCGCCTCGGTTTGTCGATCGGGCTTCATGCAGGTTTAGTCTGGGGATATTACATGATTAACATCGGGCAGTTAGTGCGATATTCGGGATCTGTACCCGACTGGGTGACAGGAGTTAACGGCAATCCGCTAGCTGGCGCAGTGGGGCTGTTGTTTTTGAGTGTATTGGCTTTGCGAATGCAAAAAATGTCCGAACATTCCAAAGGTTTGTAGTAAGGACGAAGAGACCTTATTTGCCACAGCTTTGAGGACTAAAGTCCTCACTACCAATCAACTTATTCAGAAATTTATAAACTTATGAAACTCAGCCTCTTTGCCACTGCTACACTGTTAATTTATACAGGCTTTTTAGCTCCTGCAAAGGCACAAAATACCGCACAATTCAAGCCAAATAATTCTTTAGTTCAAGTGCAGCAATTGCGAGAACAAATTCTCACTGCTTGCGTGCAGAATCAGGCTGAAACCCTGCCAAATCCTTTTAGCGATGTACCTTCCAATCACTGGGCTTACAAAGCTGTTTTGACAATGTATTATTGCGGGGCTTACCGAGAAGGGATGAACCCTGCTTTAATTAAAGAATCACTGGAATCGAGACCTCCTACTAGAGAAAGTTTGCCTTCCCGATCGCCCTTTCCCAATTTCCCATTACAGCCATTCCCCATAATTAATTAAAGAATTACTGGAATCGGGATATCCTACTAAAGGAAGTTTTTATTCCCGATTACCTTTTCCCAATTTCCCATTACCAAGATTTTAAAATTCAGCCCGAACCGTAAACGAATAATCGCCACCGGGTTCTAATTGATAATCCCATTTTTCCAGAAAGCGGTGCAGCGGTTCCTGAATCAATGCCCTACCCTGAGAAGGCTCAAGTATCAGTGTTTTTTCTGACGTGAAACGCCACTGAAACTGCCACTCAAAATTGCCGGCAGTCACTTCACCCTCAATCGTGCCTTTTTGCCAAGATTGACCAGTAACTCGGACATATGCAGTTGTTTCAGGCAAACGTCTCGAACTCACCTTTTTGTTTCCGCGTTTGTTTCTGCAATTGTGCGACTATTGTAAAGGCTCATGGCTTTTTCTACTCCTTGATGTAGACTTAGTTCCACAGCTTCTACAACCAGTTTAAGCACTTTTTCTACTAACTGACTTTCCTCTGAGGAAAACTTTCCTAACACGAAGGAAATCGTATCTTTCTCATTTTTAGCAGCATCGTTTTGAGGTTTGCCGATGCCAATCCGCAAGCGGGGAAACTTGTCTGTACCCAAATGAGAAATTGTGGATTTCATGCCGTTGTGTCCGCCGGCTGAACCGGCAAGCCGCATTCTCAATTTCCCGATCGGCAAATCCATATCATCGTATACTATTAATACCGACTCCGCAGGTATTTTGTACCAATCCGCCGCCGCCCGAATCGCTTGACCCGACAGATTCATGTAAGTAAGCGGTTTCAGCAAGCGGATTTTCTGTCCCCGCGGCCGGTTTCCCTCGCCAAATATGCCTTGAAATTTGCGATTTTCCGACAGCGAAATCTGCCAAGATTTAGCCAAGGCATCGATAGCATTAAAGCCGATGTTGTGTCGGGTGCGATCGTATTTAGGTTCGGGATTGCCTAACCCAACTATTAGCTGGGGAATCACTAACTCCGCTGGTGTTTCCGACTTCTGAGGGTTGTTCATTTAACTGTCTGTGCTATCTTCCTTCTTAGGAGTAGCCGCTGCGAGTTTTTCAGTTTCCTGTTTGCTGCTAGTTGCTACTGCTTCTTCTAACTGTTTAGCTTCCCGCGTGAACTCCGACTCAAAATCCCGCGAAGCGTCTTGAAAGCCCCGAATTGCTTTCCCCATACTCCGACCGATTTCAGGTAATTTTTTCGGACCAAATACCAAGAGGGCGATCGTAAAAATAACTGCCATTTCGGGCAAACCAATGCCAAAAATATTCATGGTTTTTCTCCTGCAATTTGTTTAGTTACTTTTTGTTTATTTATGGCAAAAGTAATCGGAAAGGGTAAGGAAAAACGGGAAAACTTAGCTTTTACCCTTTCTCCTCAACCCTCAGCTTTTACTTTTAGCCTTACTGTTTTGCGATCAATTTTTAGCGGTCGAGACTCGACCAATCCATATCCACACTCTCCAGAATCAGAGAAGAGTTGTAGATTTGCAAAATAATCAACAAGAACACGAAAAACAGTCCAATGAACACGCTCATCAACAGCGTGGTTCCCCAGCCGGGGGCTACCTTGCCGTATTCCGAGTTAAGGGGTTTGAGTATATCTCCTAACCAAGTCCGTTGTGCCATAAGTCACCTGCAATGAATCTCTACAGAAAAGTTTGACATATTTCTACCGCTAATTGCGATCGCAATTTCTCAGAAATGCTGCCGGGGTACTCGGAAAACGGGGAGTGGCGGTTGGCTGCCATACCGTACAGCGCCTAAAATCACGAGACTTTCAGACGGATTGTTATTTTTTGTAATATTATAGAGTGGAGCACTCATAATCGATCACAAATATGGAACCCGCAGCAGTTCTCGGCATTTCTCTCGGTGTGTGTCTGGTGGCCATCACCGGTTTCTCGATCTACACGGCTTTCGGCCCTCCCGCTAAGGAATTGAGAGATCCTTTTGAAGAACACGAAGACTAAAGAAGAAGGAAGGCACAACACGGATTCGGACACGGATATACGGATGAATTTAAGTGTGTTTCCAGATATCTCCTATTCTCTGTCTCTCCCTCTCTCCCTGGTAGATATTCTTCTAGGGGTGGGAAGGGAGTGATGCTGTGAGGCGATCGCCTGTCGCCTACTCGTCAATGGTATATTTTTCATAAATACAGTAAATCTCTATTCCATTTAAGCTAAAAATTATTAGGTGTCAGGCTAAAGCATTATGGGGAACACATTTGGGCATTTATTTCGGATATCGACATTTGGGGAATCTCACGGCGGCGGTGTGGGAGTAGTAATTGACGGTTGCCCGCCCCTAGTGTCGATCGACGCATCGGAAATTCAAGCAGAACTCGATCGCCGTCGCCCCGGCCAAAGCAAAATTACTACGCCCCGCAAAGAAGCAGATACCTGCGAAATTCTGTCCGGGGTGTTTGAAGGCAAAACTTTGGGAACGCCGATCGCAATTTTAGTCCGCAATCAAGACACTCGCCCCCAAGATTACGGCGAAATGGCGACTACCTACCGCCCTTCCCACGCTGATGCTACCTACGATGCTAAGTACGGAATTCGTAACTGGCAAGGCGGAGGTCGCAGTTCGGCGAGAGAGACAATTGGTAGAGTAGCAGCAGGGGCGATCGCTAAAAAAATTCTCAAACAAGCAGCAGGAGTCGAAATAGTCGGCTACGTCAAACGCATCAAAGACTTAGAATGTGTCGCCGATCCGGACACTGTTACCTTAGAACAAGTAGAAAGCAACATCGTCCGCTGTCCAGATGCCGAATGTGCCGAAAGAATGATTGAACTGATCGAAAAAGTTCGTGACAGCGGAGATTCAATCGGCGGTGTAGTCGAATGCGTCGCCCGCAATGTACCCAAAGGTCTGGGAATGCCCGTATTCGACAAACTCGAAGCCGACTTGGCCAAAGCCATCATGTCCTTGCCCGCCAGCAAAGGCTTTGAAATTGGTTCCGGGTTTGCCGGGACTCTGCTCAAGGGCAGCGAACATAATGATGAATACTATACTGATGATAAGGGTGTAATTCGTACAGTGACGAATCGCTCTGGCGGAATTCAGGGTGGGATTGCTAACGGCGAAAATATCATTTTGCGGGCGGCATTCAAGCCGACTGCGACAATTCGCCAGCAGCAGCGCACCGTTACCCGAGAAGGCGAAGAAACGCTGCTGGCTGCCAAAGGACGGCACGACCCTTGCGTTTTGCCAAGAGCTGTGCCAATGGTGGAAGCGATGGTAGCTTTAGTGTTGTGCGATCATCTGCTGCGCCATCACGGACAATGTGGAACCTTAAAGCCTGAATTTTAAAATGGAAATCAGCTTGTCCTCTGTAGCGGCAACTCCCGTTGATTGCCCTCAACCCTCCGAATCAATAAAAGGCATAGATGATTTTGTAGTACAGTTCTGGGGCGTGCGGGGCAGTGTTCCGACACCCGGACAGGAAACTGTTCGCTACGGCGGCAATACTTCTTGTTTGGAAATGCGAGTCGCTGGCAAACGCTTGATTTTTGACGGCGGAACAGGCTTGCGGATGCTGGGAGACCAGTTGGTGCAAGAAATGCCTGTGCAAGCTTATATGTTTTTTACTCACTATCACTGGGATCACATTCAAGGTTTCCCGCTGTTCGCCCCAGCTTTCATCCGCGGCAATAGCTTTGATATTTATGGGGCGACTCCGCCGGATGGAGATTGCATGAAAAGGCACTTTGTTGAACGGGTGCTCCACTCGAATTCGCCGGTGCCGCTGATGGGTTTGCAGGCAGATTTGAATTTCTACGAACTCAATCACAACCAGACGATGATGCTGGACGATATTGAGATTAGGACGGGTTCTCTGAATCACCCGAATACTGCTATGGGATATCGGGTGACTTGGCAGGGACGATCTGTTGTTTATTGTTCCGATACTGAACATTTTCCCGATCGCCTAGATGAGAATGTCTACAATTTAGCCCTCGACGCTGATGTGCTGATTTACGATGCGATGTACACAGACGAGGAATATCACAACCCCAAATCTCCGAAGGTGGGTTGGGGACACTCGACTTGGCAGGAAGCGGTGAGAATGGCTAAGGAGGCGCGGGTGAAACGAGTGGTGATTTTTCACCATGATCCGGCTCATACTGACGATTTTCTCGATCGCATCGCCGAAGATGTGCAAATCGCTTTTCCGAAGGCTGTCATGGCCCGCGAGGGTCTTATTTTGCCGATCGGCTTGTGAACATTCGCCTCTGAGGCTCGATCGAACCATCAACTGATCGAACCATAATTGTTATGTGAATATGTGGATCTGGTCTCGCGCCCCGATCCACAATTTTTTTTAATACGCAGCAAACTCTTAACTGCATGGTATAATTCTTGCTTGTTAAGTTTTTAGGCAAATTATTTAAGGTTTTTTTTATTCTTCAACCGCGTCCGCAAGACGCCAAGACGTAAGATAATTGGAGGATTGCCAAGGGTGAAAAGGTGACTCTTTTGAATGTCAACAAACACGGGGAGGCGAGGATATCGCACGCCTGAGTGCTAGTCTGATGCGAGTAGACTTCCAGAAGCCTTGTTACAGATTAATTATTAAGGACAAAAACTGAAGTTATAGCTCGGATCAAATAAAAGCGCGATCGGTTTTTTGGGATCATGAATATTGACAACTCTCAAAAGCTAATAGCTTTTAGGTACAAACTGAGAAAATTTTCAGCAGTCAATTTGACTAACCAGAAAGAAACGATCGCTCTGGCGTTTGGCAGTAGCTGCGGCAAGCGAATGTTATGACTTGACTATCAAAATGGGAAATTTACGTTTTAGATCTTCAGCACATCAATACAGATGGATTGCGTTAGGCAGTTTTGCTGTAATTATGGGTATTTCAGGCGCCCTGGCCTACCGCCTCGCCCCGCCCCCCGGATTCATGGCTCAAGGCACTCTCACTTCTAATAATCCGCCAGTCAAATTTTCGACCACCGGCACGACAATTCTCAAGCAGGGAGAGCAACTCACCCCGGAGGTTCTCCTAGCAGATAATGTTGTCAAAGCAGTGGCAGATGCAGTTAAGCTGTCGCCCCAGCAAGTTCGACAAAATGCGAGTGTCAAAATTTCTAAGCCGGAACAACCCCTAGAAATTGTGGTTGGGTATCGCTCGCTCGATCAGGAGCAAGCAATCCAAACGGCGGATATGTTGATGAAGGGCATGGTTGAAAAAAGCCGCCTGATTAACAGATATCGGTGGCAATCAGTCAATCAGTCGCTCAACCAACGCTTGGCACAAGTCACTCAAGACCTGAAACAAGCTCAGCAAAAACTCGACCAATACGAAAGAGAACGCGCTCGCCTGTTGCAGCAAATGAAGCTTCAGCAAGACTTTTACAACAAAACTCAGCTTGCAATGGCGGATACGCAAGCTTCGGAAAAAGAAATGGTTAGCAGTTTGGCCGCCGCTACAGTGCCGCAAATTGTGGCGACGCCCACGAGCGATCCGACAGTACCTCTGATTTTGGGAATTGGCTTGCTGTTGGCGATTTTGGTCAGCCGGGGTTTGATTCCTTCGGTGGCCGATTGGAAGTACAAAGCAGCTTTTCAGCGAGAAGAGAGCGAAAGGCTCCAAAGTGCTTTGTACCGACTGATCAAAGAAGGCCGCGGCGAAATAACTCTGGTGCGGTTTGCGATGGAAACGCGGCTGTCGCCGGATGTGGCTCAGCGTTTTTTGAACCAACAAGCTGAAGTCTTTAATGCCAATTGCGAAATTAAAGACGACGGCAGCATCTTGTATCACTTCCACATTTAAAGGGCTGGGGGCGATCGCGCTTCACAGAAAAATTTAGCCGATCGGGCCCTCACTGCTCGATCGGCTTGTTTGTTTCTTAATAGGATTTATATCAGGTTCGGTCGATCGACTATCCCCCTTTAGGCAGGCGCGGGTTGAGGGGATGTATAACTTATACTAATACTACAGATTTTGGTGAACCCGCCGACGCGAGCTGGCGTGGCGGTGATTTTACTCGACATGATATTACCCTCAACCCGCTTTCTTAGCTTGTAGGATGCCCCGGAGCTAAAAATTGCTCGATCGACAGAGGTGTGGACTAACGTAGATCACCCGAAGATTGTGCCAGTTCCTCCCAGACTGGCGAAAAAATATTTTTTGTGTTCCGCTTGCTTTTTGCTTCATTATATGTATAATGATAAAAAATCAGTAAATGTACGGTTGCTTTTTGCCGGAGTTACCGAATTAAGGGTACTTTATCCTTAAATATTTATTAAGGTAGAGCTCACCTCAGTAGAAATGCTGTAGTATAGGACAATAAGCGATTCAAGGATGTTATGTAGTTTCACATCAGAAACTCGATCGGGCAATAGCCTGAAATTAAACTCCCCGACTGAAAGCGTACATATTCATATTGAACTTTTGTAATCACCTAGAGGCTAAATCATGATTTTTGGAATAATTGGTTCTTCTTTCCTAGCTTACTTTTTGCTAATGTCGGTCGCTAATTACGGCGACACTGGAATGTAGATTAGTTAAGGCACTGATGCACGGAGACAGAAGGCAGCAGCCAAAAAAAGTTGTTTGACAACTTCTTGACAACTTCGATTAAGTCTCAGCTTCGGCAAGGTCTGTCGTGTCAGAGTCGTGTCTGATCAAACAAAAAAATGGATGAAGGAGTCGTTAAGTACCGCTGTGACTGGGAAAAAGCAGACCCTGTAGCTGCCCGGAACATAGCAGATTTGATGGACTGGCGCGATCGGCTCCACTCTTGGGGATTAATTGGCGTCTACGAAAATGGCATAGGGTTTGGCAACGCCAGCGTCAGACTCGGCAATTCCGGCCAATTCGTGATTTCGGGAACCCAGACTGCACACTTGAAGACTCTGGGACCAGAATTCTACTGTACTGTTACCGAATTTAACTTAGAAAAAAATTACCTCGGCTGCCGGGGCCCCGTACAAGCTTCGTCGGAGTCCCTGACTCACGGGGCCCTCTACTTTCAGAGACAGGATGTGGGCGCGATAATTCATGTCCACCATCCTAAACTATGGCAGCAACTGCTGTTTAAGATTCCTACTACTAGAAAAGAAATACCTTACGGCACTCCCCAGATGGCCTTAGAAATGTTTAGACTTTTTGAGGAGGAGAAGTTGGCCGAGCGCAAAATTCTGGCCATGGCCGGTCACGAGGACGGGATTATCTGTTTTGGCAGCACAGTGGACGAAGCTGGCAAAGTGCTTTCTGCTGTAATTGGTTACACATGAGATATTGAACTATTCTCAAAAAAAGCTAATAAACTTGGTTTATTGACAAAAAACCTAGGATTTTACCTGTGTCTATGGGAACTGAGATGTTGCACCAATATCAATAGTCCTTAATCCTTTTTTGGGCGGGTTCTCCTGCTCAACCCCTACTCCCCACAACAAATTAATTCTTTGTGGGACAGGCCGGAAAGCCTGTTAAGAGAAAATGGTGCAACATCTCAGTGACAAGAAACTAAGGTGATGACGTGGATGCCTGATTTGAGTTAGACTGAGTTTTACCCTTGACCTCGGGCCGCTGGCTCGATTTAGCCTAATGGGTTCAAAACTTTTGAAGTACCTCTTGCCTCTGCGGTAAGGGAAAGATATTTTTAAATAGAAACAGATTATATAACAAAAGCTGAGAGTCATCGTGAATCAAACTAAACTTGTAAGCTCAAAAGAATTGCAATCAGAGGTATCTCGTCTCACCGAAGAGCTGCAAATGCGTGACCAATTGGTGCAGCAGTTGTCTCAAGAACTTTTCAGGCTGGTGAAGGGCAATTCTAGTTTTGTGCCGGCGCCGGAAGTTTCCGATCGCCACCAAGCTCAAATGCAGGCAATGCGGGAACAACTCCAAGCTGTTGAAGAACAGGTGGGTTTTTATCAGGAACAAATCGCCGAGCGGGATGCTGAGGTTTACCAACTGCGGCAATCGGTGCAAGAATTGACCGATCGCTCTCGGATGCTGGAACAGGTGGTTCAGGAATTGCCGGGGGTTTACCGCCAGAAGTTTGCCGAGCGGATCGAGCCAATTAAGGAAAAATTGGATCAACTGCAAAAAGAAAACCGCCAGTTGCACACTGAGTTGCAAAGCGTCACTTACCGTCTCGCTGTGCGGAGCCGCAAGGCTAAGGGCTTGGATCTGCCGAGCGTCGATGAAACGGACGATCGGGGAATTCAAATGCCGAGCTTTGGCAATGTCTAAGGTTTTGATTGTGGCGGGTGGTGAGCAAAGTCCGGCGGCAAGTCTCAAGGCGGCGATCGCTCAATCTCATCCTTTAACTGAAGTCAATATTTGTGGGGTTTCTGAACTCGATTCGGGCGTGATCGCTCCGGGTGGGGCGATCGTTTGTCCTTTGACGCTGGATGTACCAGAAAATCTGGTTTTTCCGGCTCAAGATGTGTTTCGATTTTGTGCCAATGTTTCGGGGGCGCGCGATCGAGTGGCTCAGGAGTTGCTTTGTCCCGTCGGGGGTGGCAATTTTTGGCTGCCTGTGGTGTTGACTGCAAAGGGCCCACTGTATGCTGAGGTGATCGGTGGCGAACCTGATAAGCAGTCTGGCGAGTTGAGTTACTCTCAACCGGTGCATTTGTCGGATGTTTGGCGACAGCAGTTGTATGAGTTGGCTTACCGCTTGCTGAATCTTTTAAATGCGCCGCCGGCGACTTATTTGATGCAGTTCGGGTTTGTGGGGGAAAGGATTTGTTTCGATCGACTTTGGCCTTTTCCGGCTGCACCTGCGATCGCTTCTGTCGGCGTTCAAGTGCCGGATTTATTTGTTTGTCATTGGTATTGCTTGACAAATAAACCTATTTATGATATACAAATTAACTCTGGGGTTGCTTGAAGTCTGTTGCAAACTTGAGATTTAAACTGGGGATCTCATTTTAATCAAGCAACTAAAGCGGGAGTTTCAGGGGAGACTATTTGGTCGAAACTGTCGAAGATTTCAAAGAGTTGGTCGAGTTGAGTAATTTCAAAAATTAGCTTGACTGTGGCTGAGAGGTTGCAGATGACGAGGCGGCATCCCCGGTGGCGGGCGGCGTTGAGTCCGCCGACTAAGGCGCAGATCCCGGAACTGTCGATGAAATCTACGGCGGCCATGTCTATTACCCAGAGTTTGTGGCGATCGGGAACAATCTCGGCTAGCTGTTGCTGGAGGAGGCTGCCGGCTTGGGAGTCGAGGCAGTTGTGAGGTTGAAGGACGATGGGTTGGTTGAAGTTGGGAAATTCCATAGCAGTTATCCTACGAGCGTAAAGTATAAATAAGTTAGTTTAGTTGCTGACTCTGTTGAGAGACTCAGGGAATTTCAGCGTATGTTTTAGGATTGGCGATCGCCCTTGTGGGAATTGGTGGGGAGAGCCGTTGTGATAAATTTTAGTAGGAAAACTGGCTAGCGATCGCGCGGAACGCAACCGCAACAATTCTCTATATCATCTAGTATGCCTGAAAGCTTAATTTTTAGGTGGGCCAGCGATCGCGACAACAGTGTGTTCTTCATCACAGCGAAAGATTGCACTATTGGCTGAATCGAGCCAATATATAAATGTATTGAGCTTTGCAAAAGTTTACGAAGGCAGTATCGAATGTCTTTTGAGTTTTTATCGTTAGAGACTATTCAGCAGTTTGCGCGTGATTACGGCTACTGGGCAGTATTTCTGGGAATTTTGCTGGAAAATCTGGGAGTTCCTCTTCCAGGGGAGACAATTACGATTGCTGGCGGGTTTTTAGCTGGCAGCGGGGAACTGAATTACTGGTTTGTGCTCGGCAGTGCGATCGCCGGTGCTACATTGGGGGGAAATTTTGGTTATGCGATCGGCAGGTACGGCGGCTGGCCGCTGCTGCTGAAGCTGGGACAATTTTTCCGCTTTCGAGAAGAACAACTGTTTGACTTAAAAGAACAGTTTAGCAAAAATGCAGCTAAAGCCGTATTTTTGGGCCGTTTCATCGCATTGCTGCGAATTTTTGCTAGCCCCCTAGCAGGTATTGCAGAAATGCCTTTTTGGAAATTTTCGCTGTTCAATGTTCTGGGTGCTGCCAGTTGGGCATCTGTAATGGTGAGTTTATCCTACTTCTTGGGACAAGTTGTGTCTTTAGAGAAATTGGTAGCTTGGGCTGCTCAATTTGCGGTATTTGCTTTGCTGTTAGCAATTGCTTGGATTGCAATTCCTATTTGGTTGGAAGCGCGGAGTTTGGACAAGACTAAGTAAGATTAGTGGTTAGACTTTTTGCAAGAGTTCTGGATTTTCTGTTTTTAACCGCAGATAAACGCAAATAAACGCAGATATCATCTATTTTTGCAAAAAGTCTAATGATTGGCGATCGCCTATTAATAAGTCAGGACTTCTGTCCTCAAAATCATCAAGTTTGTAGCGCTCACTTATGCCCGTAAAACAATCAATTTGGTAGTGAGTAATTCTGTCCTGAATAGCGAAACTATTACTCAATGATGGCTAAAGTCCTTACTCCAAACCTGTTTTATTGGTAATTAAAATAACATCATATAAAGTGGAAGTCTTATCTCCGACTACTGAGGCGTTTGACAGAGGAGATAAATTTGCGGATTATCGATCGCTCTCAACTATACAAAAATATGTATTCATCAGTCACCCAATGATAAATGTGGATTGCTACCGTCGGGATGTGACCGAACGTTGGGTTTTTTCTTGCTGCGGCGAGGGGGAATGTGTATAGTTGGCTAGTATGAATTTTCACTGTCCAATCTCTGTTTAGTATGAGGATGTTCCTGGATTGAATGAAATAGGATTTCAAAAACTCGATCGCTATAATTATAATTCACAGAATGCTGCAAACAAGAGAGGAGAAGAAGTGCGAGCGCAATAATCAGCGTGTTCGCTGAAAGGCGATGTAATAAATATTCTAGCTCTTCAATTACTTTAAACAGTCCATTAGCAATATATTCAGGACTTACGTAATCAAGGGTTTGAGATTGCTTCACTAGGTTCTCTTCGGACAGAAAATAGTAGTAAGTGTCTAGATTCTATGGATATCCCTGAATACACCAATGAAACACATTATTTACGATATAACCAAAAAAATCACCAATTTTTGATTATTTCGGTTATTTAGCAATAACAAAATCATAATTTTTACTCTATTATATCCTTTTTTTTATTTTAATGCTTATTGCAGTTGCTATATTTGTTTGGGATTCCGAGACTTTTGAAAAGCTAGTTTTGCACTCATTGACGGAAATAATCTGGAATTATACCGTACTTAAAGGCACAATAGCTGATTTCAATTTCCTTTAAAATTAAAGCAACGAGTCATCTGTTGTGAATTCCTTTTTATCTTTCTTCCTCTGTCTCCTCTGCGTCCTCTGCGGTTACTTTGAAAAGTATAAATTTAACCGCAGATATACACAGATGAATGCAGATTGAGATTGTCTGTTAACGCATAAAACAAAGCAAAGCAATCTTCACCCCATGCGATTGCTTCTTATTAATTACCCATTAACCGTTATCCATGATCAATTCTCCTTTCCCCTCAATCACTTCCCCGATCGCCCAAGCACCAATTCCCTGAGATTCAAACCATTTAACAGCCTGTTCTACTTCCCTGGAATCGAGCAACAGCACAAAGCCAATCCCCATATTAAAAGTATTGAACATATCTGCTGTGGCAACTTGGCCGGCTTCAGCAATCCACTGGAAAATTGGCAAATTTGGCCAGCTATTGCTGTCAATTTTCACAGATTGATTAACCCCCAAACAGCGGGGCAAATTTTCCGGCAAACCGCCGCCCGTAATGTGAGCCATGCCGTGAATTTCTAGACCGCTCTTAATTGCTTCGAGGACTGGTTTAACATAAATTGTAGTCGGAGTTAGCAGCACTTCTCCTAAAGTTTTGCCACCTAACTTTTCGGGTTGGGAATGCCAGTCAAAACCGCAATCGCCCGCAATTTTTCTCACCAAACTAAAACCGTTGCTGTGCACGCCCGAACTCGCCAGCCCCACAGCCACATCTCCCACCTGCACCCGCGAACCGTCCAACAATTTGCTCTTTTCGACAATTCCCACACAAAACCCCGCCAAATCGTACTCACCCGCTTGGTAAAAACCGGGCATTTCTGCCGTTTCCCCTCCGAGTAAAGCACAGCCCGCTTGCTTGCAACCGTCAGCAATGCCGGCCACCACCGCAGCTAATTGTTCGGGATTTAACTTTCCCGTGGCTAAATAATCGAGAAAAAAGAGGGGTTCGGCCCCGGATGTCAGCACGTCGTTGACGCACATCGCCACCAAGTCGATACCTACCGTGTCGTGCCGATCGAGATTGTGGGCCAATTTCAACTTAGTCCCAACGCCGTCAGTACCGGAAACCATAATCGGTTCTTTTAAACCCTCCGGAACGCTGAAAAACCCGCTAAACCCGCCGAATCCGCCCAAAACTCCCGATCTGTGCGTGCTCTTAACCATACTCCCGATGCGCGAGACAAAAGCTCTGCCCGCCTCAACATCCACACCTGCTTCTCGATAATCCATAAGTCCGCCAAATCGATTTCTTCTAATTTTTAGTTTATTCCCATAACAGTTGACAAACAGCTTTTTTAAGACTAGCCATTCCGTAGCTCACAAAATACACTAAAGTTTTGTAAAGTTTTGTAAAGTTTTCCGTAATGGCTGAAACGGCTGTAACCCCTGGCACTAAAGGATTTTATGATAGAGGGTTTTGAGAAAATTTGATGAAGATTGGGTGAAAATCGCGATCCCAGCGATCCCCAAGCACAAAAGTTTGTGGTAGTCTGTTGCAGTTCGTGAACAAAACACAAATTGCGAATCGAGTATGAGTTGTCAAGTGTCAGGGAAGTTTCCGCCAATTTTTTTTGGGGTAGAAGCATTAAAGCAAAAACGCACCCGGATACTTTGCTTTGACTCACGGGGGAATGGCGACGGGCAAGAGAGAAATCCTTGACGCCCGCCGCCAAATGGCCAATCCTCCAATCTCGGTTGGCAATGGCTATTCACAAAAATGGACGTATGAAGGAAAAATTTGTTGGTGGTCTACTCGCTGTCCTGTTAGTTCCTATGGTTGGAACGGCATCCTCTTGTCACGCACAAGCAACAGGTGCCGACAACCAAAACTCTCAGGTTTCCGAGCAAGTAATTGCCACCCAACCGTCCCGACAGTTAAACGCTACTCGGGTCGAAGCGCAAAAAGTCGGACAGTATCAGTATCAAGCAAGAGCTGAAATTGCCCGAGACTCGATCGCCAAAATTCAGCCCCACGACTTAGGCGGGCGACAAGCAGCGACAGTCTACGTGCGAAACATTCCAGTCATCACCTTTCTGAACGCGAATCCGGAAACAAACACGCCTTTGGGAGAAACTGGCAACAGCCAACCCAGTGCTAGCAGTCCGTCAAAAGTAGCGGGCGCGAGAGAAAATCCCAAAGTCGGAAACATTGCCAGCAACGACAGCAACCAAGAACCTGATTCAGTTTGGCGGGCATCAAGCTTAGCAGCAAGACTCAATCAGCTAGCCCGCAACAACATCGATCCCAACAGCATTACCGTTAAGTGGGAAAAAGGCGATCGCTACATTATCCAGGCAAACGGCGAGGACTTGGTAAACATCAACGCCGAAACAATCCTCCCCGACACCACCAGCAACTTTAGCCGAGACGCCCTGCAAGCAACCAATCGCCTCCGCCGGCTTCTGGGCAACGCCCCACCCCTGGAAGAAGTCGCAGGCAAACCCCAACCAGAACCCGCTGTGCTGTCTCTGGGCCCAATTCAAGTGCGCCTCAGCGGCTGGGCTTCCTGGTACGGCCCGGGATTTGACGGCAACCTCAGCGCCAGCGGCGAGCGTTTCAACCAAAATGATTTGACCGCAGCCCACCCAAATTTGCCTTTTGGAACTAGAGTCATGGTGAGAAATCTCGACAACGGCCGCACCGTAGTCGTCCGTATTAATGACCGCGGCCCCTATGTGGGCGATCGGCTCATTGACTTGTCCGCCGGCGCCGCCAACGTGCTAGGAATGATCAGCAGTGGCGTAGCCAGAGTGGAAATCGAAGTGATCGAACCGCCGCAGCAAACAACTGTTGGACGCTGAACGGTAGTCTAAGGCCGAATACAAAAGTTATCCGAAGTGTAGAAGGCAGAAAGTAGAATAAAACTGACATCTTGCACCATTATTTGTAGAAGAGGCATCTTACCTGTTCTTGAGGATGATGCAAGATGTCAAGTCGAACAAATTCCGACAAACAAATTCTGCCTTCTGCAGAATGCCTTCAGGAGATTCTACCGGTGCCCCTGTTTACTACCATTGCAGCACTTCGCTGCTACTTAAATTCACAAAAATCTACTGCACCTCATTTGACAGTCGGTTTGGTGCCGACGATGGGAGCTTTGCACGCAGGGCATCTCAGCTTGATCCAGCGGGCAAGGCAAGAAAATGCGATCGCCCTGGTCAGCATTTTTGTCAACCCGCTGCAATTTGGGCCGACAGAAGATTTTCAAGATTATCCTCGGAATATCGAGCAAGACCGGCTGTTGTGCGAACAAGTTGGGGTTGATGCCATATTTGCTCCCTCAGCAACGGAAATGTTCGGCAACCAAGCGCTCGATTCCCTACGGGATAGCTTCGCCGCGCGTACAGAAACAGAGCAAACCGCCCAAAAACAGATAGAGATTCACCTTTCATCCTTAACTCAAGTAGTGCCGCCATCGGCGATGACATCGGTTTTGTGCGGCAAAGCAAGGCCCGGTCATTTTCAGGGCGTCGCGGCAATTGTTACTAAACTTTTGAGTTTGGTGCAGCCGACAAAAGCTTATTTCGGTCAAAAAGACGCCCAGCAGCTAGCAATTATTCGGAAGCTGGTCTTGGATTTTAACTTGCCTGTAGAGATTGTCGCTTGTCCGATCGTCCGCGAAGAGTCGGGACTGGCAATGAGTTCTCGCAATCAGTATTTAACAGCAGAGCAAAAACAGCAAGCCTCCGTACTCTACCGCGCGCTGCAACAAGCCTCGAAAACTTTTTCTTCAGGCGACCGCACCGGAGCAGCCGCACTCGCGGCCGCCCACGCAGCAGTCGCAGGAGAACCCGCAGTCAAGCTCGAATACGCCGAACTCGTCCATCCCGACACTTTGACGCCGTTGCAGGTTGTGGAAACAGCGGGACTTTTAGCCGTGGCCGCCAGAGTTGGCTCTACTCGTTTGATTGACAATATAATTCTCAGGAATCGCCGGCCCATTGTGGCGATCGACGGCCCGGCGGGAGCTGGCAAATCTACCGTAACTCGCCTTGCCGCAACTGCTTTGAACTTATTTTATCTGGATACCGGTGCGATGTATCGGGCGCTGACTTGGCTGGCATTGAAAACAGACACGCCAATTTCCGACGAATGTGCGATCGCCGAATTAATCAGTGCCAGTTATTTGGAATACAACCTCGATCCCGCATCAAAGATGTTGAAGATTAACGGCGAAGACGTAACCGAGGCAATTCGCAGTTTGGAAGTGACATCCCGCGTGTCGGAAATGGCGGCGCTTCCCGCCGTGCGGCAGTTTCTGGTGGAGGAACAGCGGCGCTGCGGCACAAAAGGCGGAATTATAGCAGAAGGCCGCGATATCGGCACTAACGTCTTTCCCGATGCGGAACTAAAGATTTTTTTGACGGCTTCGGTACAAGAGCGATCGCGCAGGCGGCTGTTAGAACTTAAAGATACCGATCGGGCTAATACTAGCTTGGCCCAATTGGAACAAGACATCGCCCTGCGGGACGAAAAAGACAGCACCCGCGAGGTTGCACCTTTGCGTAAAGCGGCCGATGCTGTGGAAATTCAAACAGACAATCTGACTGTTGCTGAAGTTATCGATCGGATTGTCGGCTTGTACAAAGAGAGAATCGGCCCTAAAAGTTAATTTTACGACGCTGGGGGCGCGAGATCGCCCTCATATCAAATCCGGTTAACCTCACATCTTGCACCATTCTCAAGAACAGGCAAGATGGCTGTTCCACAAAGAGTAAATTTTCTTGTGGAACAGGCCGAAAAGCCTGTTCATAAAAAGCTTATTGAGAATGGTGCAACATCTCAGGTTAAATCAACTTGCAGTGTCCGGTAGGGACGCGGGCTGATGCGGGCTGACTCCCTAAGAATATCGTGCCATGAATCCGACTTGAGGGCCGTCCCCCTGGCTAGGGAAAAAGTTCACCCATCCCACGTTTTTATGGGTTAGGGGATTTGTGGCACACAAATCTTAAATTTTTTTATCCGGGCGGACTTCCCCGCGATCGGTTATTTCCAGTAGCATTTTTACGGACTGTCCAATTTAAGATTATCCTCTTAAGTGGATTAACTTGATATCAACATAAAATCTCAAATTAACTGTGCAAGGTGTGAAGGAGAGAATGACGTGACAAAATTGAAACTGCTGTGGAGGCGGCGAAAAACTTTAATCGTTGCTTTTATGGCAGCAACAGGAAGTTTTTTGCTGGGTGTGACATGGCCGATTAACTTGCGGGCCAGTCAGCCATTGCAACCGATTCAGGCGCAAGTCTTGGCCGTATCCCAGTCGCAAGAACAACCGCCGATGTCCAATATTAATAAGTTCTCCGAGGCGATCGCCCATCGAGTTGACTTTTCCCAAAATGCTCTAACCCAATTGCAGGCAATCCGATTTCAATCAGCCGTACCGTCGCAGTTTCAAGGTACAACCATTCGTCACGCGAAACTCGACTCCCAGCACAAGGCGATCGCCCTGACATTTGACGACGGCCCCTGGCCAAAAACAACTACACAAATCCTAGATATTCTCAAGGAAAATAATATTAAGGCTACATTCTTCTGGGTAGGAAAATACCTGCAAAATTCTCCCGAAATTGGCAAACAGGTCGCAGAAGCCGGTCACGCGATCGGCAATCACACTTGGAACCATCAATACCTTCAGTATAACGAAGACGGTGCCGCTCGCGAGATCGATCGCACTTCATCCTTAATTGAGGACTTGACCGGCATCCAAACATCGATGTTCCGCCCGCCAGGAGGCATTTTAAACAATGGATTGACAGCTTATGCTCAAAAGAAAAATTATGCAGTTGTGATGTGGTCTGCTGATTCTTTTGATTGGCGCACGCTTACGGAATCTTTGATAGACAACGTGATGAGGCAGGCCAATTCCGGTGGCATTGTGCTGATGCACGACGGCGGCGGCAATCGAGCAAGAACTGTAAAAGCTTTGCCTGATATTATTGCTCGATTGAGAAATGAAGGGTACAGTTTCGTAACAGTTCCCGAATTATTGCAGATGCAAGAACAAGACTTACAACAACAGGAAACAGCACAAAAGTAACAATTTGGAAAAGTGGGAATTTACACCATTTTTCCATTTTTTCGTAAGTCGTTAGATGGATTTTTTATAACTCTATCGCGCAGGTGAAGGTTAATCGCAGTTATAAAATTAATACAGAGACGGCTGTGGTCATCGCTACCTCCCGCCATCGCGTACACCAAACCGCGCCGATATTCATGCCGGACGGTATTATCACGTTCTAGGGCAAGGTAATCTTCCGGGCTAAACCCAGACGGGATGGCAATCATAGCGTTAGAGGCAAAATTGATACCTTAATTGTAGCCATATTACCAATTTAGGCTTGAATCTAACTGCAAATTTTGCAACTGAGAATTCACCCAAATAGCCGCCGCCAAACCCGATCGCAAAGCCCCCTCTATTTGACCTTCCCCGCACAAATCTCCTGCACAAACCAGCGGCAAAGTCCCCTCCGCAGCCAAACAAGAAACAGGCAAAGGATTTCGACAAAAAGCATAGCGCCAGCGGTGAACCTGCAACCATTCCGGCTCTTTCAGCCAAGGGATTAAATATCCAGAAGTGCGATCGAGCAATTCTTGACCGACTGTTGGCAAATCAATTGATTCTAGATGGCGTTCTGCAAAATTTGCGCTGCTGTGAACCACAAACACTGGTTGCTGCGGATCGAGCCGCTTGCTGCTGTCCAAACCAACCCAAGCTAAATCAGAATTATCGGAAAAAGAAACAGATTTCCACTGCGGATTTAGATTGCTCAAATCGTGCTGTTTTGACGGAGGATAGCCAGCCATAACGCTAATGCAAGGGTCGTACTCGACCGAACGCAATTTGTCCGTAAAATCAGGCGACAAACCGATTTTTTCATCCAAAAAAATTAAAGCTTGAGGTGCAGGAATTGCCACAACCACAGCCTTAGCAATCAATTCTTGAGGCCTCTGTAAATTGTCATCAGTGACTTCAAGGGAAAGATGCCACATTTGGTTATCTGTAGTAGAAATAGCTTGTACGCGGCGGCCAAACCAAATTTCTAAACCCTCCGCTAGATACTTACCCACAGCATTCATACCCGCAGGTGCGACATAACAAGAATTAGGAATAGCAGAAAGTTTCCCCTGTCTGAATTCCCAGACACTATCAGTCCAGAGTTTGAGGATGTGGCGATCGACCAAAACCTCAATTAACCCCTGCACCGCATCCCCCTGCGGTTCCAGATACCGCGCCCCGTGATCGGCCCTCGTACCCTGTACGCGGCGGGTAGCAACACGTCCCCCCGCGCCGCGAGATTTCTCAACAACCGCCACAGAATAACCAGCTTGACGCAACCGTTGAGCGCAACTGAGCCCCGCCATACCCGCACCAATCACCGCAACATCGAACATAATTGGACTTTCAGATACATTACTTACCGGACTTTTTCTAGGAAATAAGCCTTAAGCTGATTTTTTAACTTGCAGTTAATTTGCGATAGCAACGAGCGGTGATTAAATGAGGGTGAAAAACCTCCATAAAATTAGACTGAAGTTTAGTAAAAAATGTGTTCATCTCTTGCTTATCTTCTAAATGAAAAGGAAATTCTTGATTAAAACCTTTAAAGAAATACCAGTTAAGGATAATCTTCCCTGACGGAGCTAGCATTTTGTGAAAATCCATCAGTTGCTGACTGGGATTGAGTAAATGTTCCATCACATCTAAACAAATAATCGTATCAAAAGCCTCTGTAGGAGATACTTCTAGACTACACAAAATCTTCTCACTCAATCCTAACTTAGCAGCTCGGCTTTGAACAAAATTGCAATTTATGGGGTTAAGATCACAATAGACTACTTGTTCTACGTGAGGACAAAGAGCTGCTGCAATAGCATGAGTGCCAATACCGCCGCCAAAATCTAAAACTCGACCGACAGCCATATCTGATATTAAGGTTAAAGTGCCTCCTATGTAATCCTGATTGGACATATGCCAAGCTCCGAGGTCAAATAGGTAAGCTTGTCCGACTCGATCGCGATAAAACTCGCTAGCTTTTTCCCAATCAAAATCCCGATGCCCTATTTCTTTTAGGGATTGTTGACCGAGTGCCAGCTCTTGTTCAATTGTTTCTAAATCTAAGTTTAAAAAATCCTGTAGATGCTGCTTGAGATTGAAAGTATCTTGCCAATATCCCTGCAAAAAAGACGGTGCGACAGAAGAATACATCATTTACTTTGTTCTAAAAAAACCAAACTCATTATAGGATTAACTGACATTTTTGAACAGAAGTACACTAAATTATTTTTCCTTTGTTTATAGCGAATAAAATAGTGGGGGTTCAGGGCGACGGTTTGACTCCTCAAGCTGCGGGGTTGCAGACGTACCGAGGGCTTCCGGGTTTGCTGTTGGGCCTCTAAATTGTATTTTTAGGATCGGCGGGACACCAAAATTGACTGTAAAATTTAGATGCGCGTCCGCCGATCAATGTAGCTGCTGAGGTTATAGCTTCTAGCAGTCGGATCTTCTGTGCCAATCCTGCCGATCGTCCTGCGCCAGGTAGTAGAATAAGGGACAGCACGAATCCATGATTAAGACAAAATAAAAAAAGCCACTGTAGGTAAATACTAAATCCCGCTGGTTGTCAATCAGCAGCAATCTAAAATCTAAAATCTAAAATCGAATACGGGAGGGCAAAATTTTGGACGAACTCAGAGCAGCACTCGAATTGACAACAGAAGAAGAATTGCAGCAACTAACAGAACTTCTGTTCAGCCGCAAGTTTAACCCTTTAGATTATGTGCAAACCCCCGCACCGATAGATGTACAAAGTCGCGATCGCGAAGCATGGCTCGACGCCGTAGAACAGCGGTTTCGCTACCTTGCAGCGGACGGGTTGACGGTACTCCGAGGGCGAAGCCAACAAGTAACTTACAGACAAGCACTAATTCAAGTTTGTCGCTATCTCAAAATCCCTTATCCCAGACAGTTGTCAACCACCGACTTAGAGGCAGAAGTGTTTCTGCACTTAATGGGTCGCGCGTGGAAGCGTTTACCTGCAGACGAACAGCAAGCGCTGACACTGCGCGTACAGCGAGCGATCGTTGATTCTAAACTCTCAGAACCCCTGCCAATTTCTGCTGAAAAAGACCCGCTGGGTTTACTGTTCAAAGGCGGCAGCGCTTTAGCTGTTAGTTCCATCTTAAAACCAATGCTGCTCAAACTAATGGCTAATCAATTTGCGCTGCATTTTGCCACCTATCAAATGGCAAAACAAGGACTGCTTGCAGGCACTGCAACTGCAGCAACCCAGTTTCAAAATTATGTCGCACTTCAGACCGCGCGGCGTGGTATGGCGGTGAGTGCAGCTCGTTACGGTGCGACGCGGAGCGTATTTTCGTTGATAGGCCCGGTGATGTGGACTTGGTTTTTAGCGGATTTGGGTTGGCGATCGATTTCCACGAACTACGGCCGCATTATCCCCACCATTTTTGCCCTAGCTCAAATACGCTTGACGCGATCGGAATGCGTTTGGGAACTAGCTTAACGATGGTAAATTGTAGATTTTAGATTTGAGATTGGGAGTGTGGGTGAATATCAAAAATCGCTTGAAATTGGCTGCCAAACAGACAGCCGAAAATCTCAAGTCTCGTCTCCAAAAACATCCAGATCCCCGCCTGCAAATCCCTTGGAATTTCGCCCAAGTGGGGATGCTGATTTTTCCCTTAATTCCGATTTTGGGAGCCTTAGGTTTATTCCTGGGATTGGCCGGCCCTTGTAAACAAAAGTTCCGTCAAATTAGTCGCCGCCCGTTGAATCGAGGATTCGCAATTCTGAGCGTGCTGCTAGTCATCACAGCCGTTTTTGCCCACAACCGCATCGAGGCTTTTATAGGGTTGTACAATTTCTTGCCGTTCTTTATATTGTTTGCCGCTTTCAGCAGTTTAATTCAAACTTCGGCTCAATTATGGCAATTGTCTTGGATGATTGTAATTAGTTCAATTCCAGTGATAATTTTAGGTCTGGGACAGCAATTTTTAGGCTGGAGCGGCATCGATCAATTGCAGCCAGTTTTTGGCTGGGTACTCGCATCCCAAGGCAATCCCCCCGGCCGTATGGCTTCTGTATTTATGTACGCTAATATTTTAGCTTGCTATCTGACAATTGCTTTTATTTTAGCACTGGGACTGTGGATGGCAGAAGTCAGTTGTCAGTTGTCAGTTGTCAGTCGTCACCACTTACCAATGCCCAATGCGCAATGCCCAATTCCCAATTCCCAATTCCTATTTTTAAGTTTTGCAGTGATCGGAAATGCTGTTGCTTTGATTTATACTAATTCTCGCAATGCTTGGGGACTGGCAGTTTTGGCAGTTTTGGCTTTTGCACTTTATGCGGGTTATAAAAAATTATTAGCTGCGGTTTTGAGTGTGGCTAGTACAGTTTTTTTGTCTGCCTTTGGCCCGGAACCTTTACGGCAGTATTTGCGAAGAATTATCCCGGCTTTTTTCTGGGCGAGACTCACCGACGAGATGTTCCCAAATCGACCGACAGCTACTTTAAGAAAAACTCAGTGGGAATTTGCTTGGTCGATGACTCAGCAGCGTCCTTGGACTGGTTGGGGATTGCGAAATTTTACGCCTCTCTATCAAGCTCAGATGCAAGAATGGCTCGGTCATCCTCACAGTTTGATACTGATGTTGACTGCGGAAACGGGAATACCCGCAACGCTTTTTTTGTTTGGTTTAGTTGGTTGGGTTTTGGCTAGAGGTGTTGTGCTGCTGGCGAATTGGCCAGTTTTTTCTGGGGATATCAAACACGAGCAAATAGCAACACAGGAACAAGTGGAAACTGCTTTAGTGATTAATCAACAGTCTATAATTATTAGCCAAAATCAGATAGTTTGTCAAGATGTAAGAGCAACCGATCACCTAATTTTTTTCAGTTATTTATTAGCCTTCGCCGCCTGTACGCTTTTTAACACTGTAGATGTGACGCTGTTTGATTTCCGAGTCAATACTACAAGCTGGTTGCTGTTAGCCGCAATTTGCGGAGTCAGCCAGAGGGAATAGGCGATCGGGAATAGGGCATCGGGCATCGGGCATCGGGCATCGGTTATTGGTTATTGGTTATTAGAACGAACAACCAACAACCAACAACCCACTAATGACTAATGACTAATGACTAATGACTACTGACTACTGACTAATGACTACTGACTACTGACTAATGACTTCCTTTATTCTACCGTCACAGACTTAGCCAAATTACGTGGCTGATCCACATCCAAACCCCGACGGGCTGCAATGTGATAAGCCAACAATTGCAGCGGAATCACTGTCACAATCGGTGACAACAATTCATCCACCAAAGGCACCGGCAAAATGTGGTCAAAAATATCGGCTTCCGCCGCACCTTGCTTGGGCGTAACGCCAATTAAACGGGCGTCACGCGCCTTCGCTTCCTGAGCGTTGGAAAGCACCTTTTCGTAGACGCTTCCGGGCATGGCGATCGCCACTACAGGCACTTTCGCATCCAAAAGGGCGATCGGGCCGTGTTTCATCTCTCCGGCGGGATATCCTTCGGCGTGAATGTAGCTAATTTCCTTCAGTTTCAGCGCCCCTTCCAAAGCAATCGGAAAGTTAATTCCCCGCCCCAAAAAGATAAAATCTTGGGTTTCTGTAAACTGGTGGGACAATTCCTCCACATACTGTTCTTGAATCTCCAAAAACTTCTCAATTTCTGCCGGCAACTGGCGCAAACCAGTAATAATTTCTGCCAATCTCTCAGTGCTGATTGTTTGCCGCTGGTGCGCCAAATCCAAAGCTAAGAAATAGAATGCCATTAACTGAGTAACAAAAGTTTTAGTCGCAGCAACGCCGATTTCTATACCAGCGTGGGTATTGATTACATGCGGCATCATGTGGGCGATCGAACTTTCAGTCCTGTTAGTAATGCCTAACATTCTCGCCCGGAATTTATCAGTAAAACCCGCGCGGCGCTGTTGTTCCATCCCCAAAGCAGCCAGCGTGTCCGCCGTTTCTCCCGACTGAGTTACCCCAATAGTTAAAGTATTTGCTGTCAGCGGTGCGGGCGCGTAGCGGTACTCAGAAGCGTACTGCACCGCAGTCGGAATATTAGCTAATTGTTCCAACAAATATTTGCCAATTAGCGAGGCGTGCCAGCTCGTTCCGCAGGCGAGAATCGAAACTTGTTCGACATCGGTACAAAGTTCCTTGGGCAAGTTGAGATTGATGGGAGAGCGCGGATTTCCCGGCTGCCACTCGCTGTCTAAATAAGCCTCCAAACAAGCTCGGACTACGGCGGGCTGTTCGTAAATCTCCTTGTGCATGAAGTGTTTGAAGCCTTGTTTTTCGACTAAAACCGGACTCCAACCAAGGATGCGCGGGCTTTTTTTCAGCCTTTCTCCTGCAAAGTTGTAGACTTCGACTCCCATCGGAGTTAGCCTTGCCAACTCGCCATTTTCTAGAGATAAAACAGTGCGAGTGTGAGATACTAATGCCGGCGTGTCGGAAGCGCAGAAAAATTCGCCTGCACCAAAGCCAATCACCAAAGGAGCTTGCTGTCTGGCGACAATTATTTCGTCGGGGAAATCGGCGCAAATAACGGCGATCGCAAAGGCTCCTTCTAACCTATTTACCACCTTAGCAACGACTTGCAAAAAGGACAAATCAGCAATTTTTTGGGGTTTTTTCTCTTTTTCTTCTTCGTTCTCCCTTTTTGCTTCTGCAAAAAACTCAGCTATTAAATGAGGAATAACTTCTGTATCGGTATCCGAGACAAAGTTATGTCCCTTTGCTTTCAATTCTTGCCGCAAATCGCGATAATTTTCGACAATTCCATTTTGAACTACCGCAATTCGCCCGCTATTATCCAGGTGAGGGTGAGCGTTATATTCCTCTGGTTTGCCGTGAGTTGCCCAGCGGGTGTGTCCGATGCCGATGGGAGCCGGAGAGTCTATCTCTGCTAGCTTTTCCCGGAGGTTGTGCAATTTGCCCTTGGCTCGGATGCAGGTAATTTCTCCTTCGGAGATGGTAGCGAGGCCCGCTGAATCGTAGCCCCGGTATTCTAGTTTCTCTAATCCTGCTAGCAAAATCTCGCTTGCTGCTTGCGTGCCGATATAGCCAACGATTCCGCACATTTAACGTACTACTCCTGCTTAGCGATCGCAATAAAACTCAAGTTTTATCATTTTTACCTTCTTCCGGCCCCAGAATGCAGATTCCGCGACAAAAAAGAGGGGGCAATTTAATCGCCCCCTCTTTTGTACCCGTAATTCGATCGGTGTGTCGATCGATATTTAGTAGGCTAGACCCATACTGCGAGTGGTTTCTGCTCCCAGGTAAACCCGGATGCTCAGAAAATCGGTGGGGCAAGCAGTTTCGCACCGCTTGCAGCCTACACAGTCTTCGGTGCGGGGAGATGAGGCAATCTGAGCTGCTTTGCAGCCATCCCAGGGCACCATCTCCAAAACGTCAGTCGGACAAGCGCGGACGCATTGAGTGCAGCCGATGCAAGTATCGTAAATTTTGACTGAATGAGACATTGAATAAAGGCTCCCAACGAGTCACTAAAAATTTGCTGGCTCTGCAAGTGAACAGATTTGACGGCGAGGTGACACCGCTATAGCCTGCACAGAGAATTAAAGGTTAGTCTACCGCAGTGCCTGGAAGCACTTCGCGAAAAAGCGACAAAACTTCACAGTTATTCACCATGGGAGTCTTATGGAACCCTTTTGGGATCTCTATGATTCGCCAACCGTTTGAGCATCAGCCTGATTAAATACAAATTGAGTTTGGCAGTAGGATTGGTGAGAGTGGGTTCAAAGTTCTTGACCAAACTGCGATGATCTTATCCGGGTGATACCCCTTACCCTTGCAGAATGGTAATCTTCGGAATATTGACGGGCCCGAGTGTGAAAATAATCGAGGTTGTGACTCAACATTTAAATCAAGCCACAGTCATCGGACACACTGGCTTTTGTGCAATGGATAAAAAACGGCAAGCTGACTGGTATCAACGGCTAGATGTTGTTTGATGCCATTGGTGCAGTTGTAATGGCAGAAGCCTTTAGACTCGACACTCGCAAAATGCACGTATTTTTCGCCGGTACACCGAGCTATTAGAGGAATTCTAGCCGTTTGTTAATCAACTTTACGCTGTGAGGTAATGAAGGGAGATCGGGGAGCCAAGAAGAAACCCACGAGACTAGCGAAGAGAATCGGTGTAAAAGTGCTAAATCCTGTCAACTTGGCGAGTAGCAGAGTTGTACTAATTGGAGTTCGAGTAACTGTTGAATTCAGAGCAGCAATTACACAAATCATTGCCAAAGTCTCGTTGGAGGCGGGATTAATGATAGCGATAGCCTTTCCTAAACAGGCTCCTATAAAAAACAGTGGGATGATAATCCCCCCCCGCCAGCCTCCATTTACGGTCGTACTTATGGCAAACACTTTAGCAATAACTAAAGTTAAGAGAACTCCCAAAGAAAAGTTTCCCTCAACAATTTTTTCAATTTGATGTTCACCAAAGAAACGAGTGAGTGGAAACAAAGCTGATAAAACGCCAAGTCCTAGCCCGGCTAAAGTAGTTCGCACATAGATTGGACCGCGTATCGAATCAAACAAGCGACCAACACTGCGAAATACAGCGATAAAAAGCCACCCCACGATCGCACCTACGATTCCATAAGCAATCGCGGCGCCAAAGTCATAAAGGCTGTCCACATTGTATTGAGGAAAATGCCACGTAGGGCCAATGCCAAGCTGGGTAATTGCTACAAAAATGGTGTAACTTGCACAACTTGCCACGACCGCAGGCAATATTGCTTCAAAATACTCCACAACATTCTGATGATGGAGAATTTCTAAAGCAAAAAAAGTACCACCCAATGGAGCGCCGAACAAAACTGTAAAACCAGATGCCATGCCAGCAATACTCAAAGTTCGTAGTGCCTCTCCGCTCAATTGAAAGCGATCGGCTAACCACGTACCAATTGAACCTGTTACTTGCACCATTGGTGCTTCTGGACCAGCACTGCCTCCACTTGCAATACTGATTAGCGACGACAGAATCATAGAAGGATTCTCGTTCATTGGTAACCGCCCACCATTGAGATGAATATTGTCAATAATCAACCCTATTTCGCCAGGATTTCCCAGCCAATGAATGAGCAAACCGATGAGCAAACCCGCAAGCGGCATGATGATTAGTAGAGAATGTCCACTAAAATATTCAAATCCCACCATCATGTAAGACAAAAATATCCAATAACTTGCACCAAACAAACCACAAATGATTCCTAGCATTGCCCATAGGAATACCGAACGTGTGAGATTTACTGGGTTTCGTTTCATTGCTTATTCCTTGTCCCTAACTAGGCAGTTAGGAAGTCTTAAAAACTATTTTGTATAATAGTATACTGTTTTTTGGGTCTGTATCTTCTATTGACTCAAAAATGTATGAGCCCGATCGAGCTTTCGGCTCGCGGGCTCTGTATAATTCCGATCTAACCGGATTTGATTTGAGAAAAAACTCAAGTCTTTATGCCAATTTCCCAAAGTTGTGCAACAGTTGTAAGGACTTGTTGTTTGATATTTTGGCTTTTAGCAAGGATTTGGGTGAACTAGCCCCTATACCAACTGTTGCAAAATTTTTGATAATTAGGGCTTGCTGCAAACTGCTGCAAATAGATCGACTACAAGCCTAATTTTTCTAACACGGGCTTAGTTGAAACAATATGTCGATCGAGTCCTAGTTTTTTCGGCTCCACACCCAAAGCCAAAGCTACCAACTGCGGTAAATGCAGCACCGGCAAACCCAATTTGCGCCCGATTACTTTTTCCACCTCCGGCTGCCGCGAATCCAAATTTAAATGACAAAGCGGACAAGGCGTTACCATACAATCAGCGCCATTGTCAAGAGCATCTTGAATATGTTTGCCTGCCATCTGAAAAGATTGGTTAGTGGCATAACTGGCCAACGGCCAGCCACAGCACTGCGTCCGCCCTCGATAGTAAACCGGAGTTGCCCCGATCGCCCGAAACACATTTTCCATCGATTCCGGTTGGTGGGGGTCATCGTAAAGCAGCTTATCCTGAGCTCGCAGCAGATAGCACCCGTAAAAAGACGCGCACTTCAAGCCCGAAAGCTTTCGGGTGACTCGCTTCTGCACTTCCTCCAAACCGTAATCTGCAACGATCGCCCACAACAGATGTTTCACCTCGGTACTGCCTTGATAAGGCGAACAGCCTTGTTTTTCCAGTAAACCGTTGACTTTTTCTATGTAGTTGGGATCGGTTTTCTGAGATTCCTTGAGGCGATCGTCCACATGACCGATGACCCCTTGACAAGTGCTGCAATGCGTCAGCAAAGGCAGATTCAGTTCCTCAGCCAAAGCAATATTGCGGGCGTTGACAGTATCTTCGAGTAACTGCGAATCTTCCTTGAAAGTGCCAGAACCGCAGCAGGAAGCTTTCTTTAGTTCCACCAGTTCAATCCCCAACGCTTGAGTCAGCGCCATTGTAGACAGGTAAAGTTCGCGGGCCGCCCCTTGGGCAACGCAACCGGGAAAATAAGCATATTTCAGATTTTGGGATGGCATAATCGTTTCTGCTGGGGACACAAGGTTCGGGAAAAGAAACTTGAGCGATCGAAGTCGGGAGGCTTCCTGCTTAGTTTTCCCTCTTTATAATTAACCGATCACCGCCTAGCTAAGAGCCAATTGTCAGCTTTTCTCAAGCATTTTGAGTTGATGACTGACGCACCATCGACCAAAAATCCGCTTCCTCAACGTTATCAGGTGGCTAAACGAGATGATTGATTTTGGGCTATTGGGTTTTTTTGCCTGAGTCCTAGAGTTGCTGCGATCGTCCGTGTCCCAATTGTCCCTGGCCCGTGTCACTTAGAAAAGCGGCCAGCCTTTGTCCTGCAGATCCCCCTTTCGGATAAGATTAGATACGCAGCAACCAATGAGGACACGATGTTATGAGCCAAGACGACATTTTTGCTAGAGTCCAGAAAATTGTGAAAGAGCAACTGGAAGTCGAGCTGAGCGAAGTCAAGCCGGAAGCCAACTTTGCTAATGATTTAGGAGCAGATTCCTTAGATACAGTAGAGCTGGTAATGGCTTTGGAAGAAGAGTTTGATATTGAAATTCCCGACGAAGCAGCCGAAGGAATTACTACGGTTCAAGCTTGTGTAGATTACATCAGCAGCCAACTTGCAGCTCCAAAAGCATAAAATACCTGTCTTTTCCCCTAAGAGGAGAGAAGTTATAAAACTGGAAACTCCTCTTTAGTTCTGCGTTCTGGGTGTTTAATTTTTTGAAACTGAAATCATGACAAATTTAGAGCGTAAGCGCGTTGTTATCACAGGTCTCGGCGCGATTACACCGATCGGCAATACCTTGTCCGAATATTGGGACGGGTTGCTTGCCGGGAAGAATGGTATAGGCCCGATCACCTTATTCGACCCGTCGCGGCACGACTGCCGCTTTGCCGCAGAGGTGAAGGGTTTCGACCCACACGACTATTTAGAGCGCAAGGAAGCAAAGCGGATGGATCGCTTTGCTCAATTTGGGGTGTCAGCGAGCAAACAAGCTGTTGCTGATGCAAAGTTGGAGATTAATGACCTGAACGCAGAACAGGTGGGTGTCATTCTTGGCACTGGCATTGGTGGCTTAAAGGTTTTGGAAGATCAGCAAGAGATATATCTGACTCGCGGCCCCGATCGATGCAGCCCGTTTATGATCCCCATGATGATTGCGAATATGGCCGCGGGTCTGACGGCAATTCAAACGGGTGCTAAGGGGCCGAACTCTTGCACGGTGACGGCCTGCGCTGCCGGGTCAAATGCCGTGGGTGATGCGTTTCGCCTAGTTCAGGGGGGTTACGCGCAAGCCATGATTTGCGGTGGTACGGAAGCTGCGGTGACACCTTTGTGCGTGGCGGGTTTTGCTGCGGCGAGAGCGCTTTCGACTCGCAATGATGACCCGACTCATGCTTCTCGTCCGTTCGATCGCGATCGTGATGGTTTTGTCGTCGGCGAAGGTGCTGGCATTCTGATTCTAGAAGAAATGGAACACGCTCTGGCGCGTGGCGCGAAGATTTACGCAGAAATCGTCGGCTACGGTTTAACTTGCGATGCGTATCACATGACTTCTCCGGTACCGGGGGGGGAAGGTGCGTCGCGGGCGATGGCTTTAGCGCTCAAGGATGGGGGTTTGACGCCGGATATGGTGAGCTATATCAACGCTCACGGCACGAGCACGCTTCCCAACGATTCTACGGAAACGAAAGCGATTAAAAAGACTTTGGGAGACCATGCTTACAAAGTAGCAATTAGTTCTACCAAGTCGATGACCGGCCATCTTTTGGGCGGTTCTGGGGGAATTGAGGCGGTGGCGACGGTAATGGCGATCGCCAATGACAAAATCCCGCCGACAATTAATCTGGAAAATCCCGATCCTGAGTGCGATTTGGACTATGTTCCTCATACAAGCCGCGCTCTAAAAGTTGATGTGGCGCTGTCGAATTCCTTTGGATTTGGCGGCCACAACGTGACTCTGGCATTCAAGAAGTTTGTTCAGTAACGGGCAATTTGAAAATCGAGAGTTAAAAGGTAAAAAATTAATTTTTTACCTTTTAATTTTTAGATAAATTTTAGATTGGGCGATCGGCTATTAAGTAAATCAAATTAACCCAACCTATAATGCGATCGCGCCTGAGATCCCCGCAGCACTTTAACTCCTGCGGAGTTCTGGCTATTCTTTTTTTTGATTAGCCGTTGCTCATATCATGTCCGCGCGAGCGCTTGACTCCAAACGCTTACTTGTCATGAGTCAAGCGCAACGAAGTCAGCGCGTTGCCGAAAGGGCGAGATTCTTCAGTTCATTCAGGACTCAGAATGACAACTACTGAAGCCGATTTAATATAACTTAGTTTTTTCATAGAAGGATAACTTTAAAAACCTTTTTTCCCCAAACAAAAAGCGCCCCTATTACTAGGAGCGCTTTTTGTTATCTCAGACTAAAACTTAGCCATTGATAGAAGGAGCAACCAAAGCTACGGGAGTGGTAACACCTGCAGCCAAGTCAAGCGGGAAGTTGTGAGCATTGCGCTCGTGCATTACTTCCATACCCAAGTTAGCGCGGTTGATCA
>NZ_JAUBOY010000102.1:0-6433 GCF_036700465.1 Microcoleus sp. T3_A4
TAATGAACCCTAAACATTTAAGAAATTGGTTTGCTAATTGCTGCTACTGTACCTCATAACAGCGGGAAACGCTGTAGGTTGTTTCCGGCAAACTGTCTTCATTAGAGTCTTGATATTTTTCTGTTTCAATCCCTGATAGGGTTTTAGGTTGTTTCCGGCCCGGGTGGTTGCCACGTTCAGTATTGAAGTTAGCAAATGTTTCAATCCCTGATAGGGTTTTAGGTTGTTTCCGGCTTGCAGCCTTCCTAACTCCCATTATCAATAAGATGTTTCAATCCCTGATAGGGTTTTAGGTTGTTTCCGGCGGTTCCCACGGGGGGAGCTAGCCCGGAAGCCCCCAAAGTTTCAATCCCTGATAGGGTTTTAGGTTGTTTCCGGCGAATTTATGTGGTCACATCTTTTTATCCTTCTTGTACGTTTCAATCCCTGATAGGGTTTTAGGTTGTTTCCGGCAGTAATTCTCCTTGTGGCTCGAACTCGTCATCGTTTGTTTCAATCCCTGATAGGGTTTTAGGTTGTTTCCGGCTTGAACGTCAACCACATTATCAACTGCTGCCGATTGTTTCAATCCCTGATAGGGTTTTAGGTTGTTTCCGGCTTGAAGGTAAACAAGTTACGCTAGTCTTGATTAAGTTTCAATCCCTGATAGGGTTTTAGGTTGTTTCCGGCGGTTTTTTGCATCACAGAAATTCTTCCTTGGGTAAGTTTCAATCCCTGATAGGGTTTTAGGTTGTTTCCGGCGCAGAATATCGGGTGATGGAATTCATCGACTTAGTTTCAATCCCTGATAGGGTTTTAGGTTGTTTCCGGCTCAATTCGTACCAACTCGGACAGTCCGTTTCCAAAAGTTTCAATCCCTGATAGGGTTTTAGGTTGTTTCCGGCTCACAGAAGTTTCAGGAGTGACGCAAGCGACCCGGTTTCAATCCCTGATAGGGTTTTAGGTTGTTTCCGGCGTTAATTTTGCCGACTTGTTAGAGGCACAATTTGTTTCAATCCCTGATAGGGTTTTAGGTTGTTTCCGGCCTTTAGCTGGTTTCTACTACCTTACAAGGCATTTAAGTTTCAATCCCTGATAGGGTTTTAGGTTGTTTCCGGCTTCAATCACATCGTCTTTACTGGCGATACTAAGAGTTTCAATCCCTGATAGGGTTTTAGGTTGTTTCCGGCCCGCGATCGCATAATTGCGATCAGCCCTGAGATCGCAGATGCGGGCTTGTTTCAATCCCTGATAGGGTTTTAGGTTGTTTCCGGCCATATCCACCGGGCCAATATTCACCCCACGGATCGTTGTTTCAATCCCTGATAGGGTTTTAGGTTGTTTCCGGCAATCGTAGTTAAATCCATCTTTGGCATTGATAAAGTTTCAATCCCTGATAGGGTTTTAGGTTGTTTCCGGCTTTGCGCCGCAGCTTCACCCAGTCGCCGGCCTTGTTTCAATCCCTGATAGGGTTTTAGGTTGTTTCCGGCTAAGAGTTTGCATTTACATAGATTGTTTAATCTGGTTTCAATCCCTGATAGGGTTTTAGGTTGTTTCCGGCTCAAATTGCAGCCACGTACCGTCAGCACCAGATTCAGTTTCAATCCCTGATAGGGTTTTAGGTTGTTTCCGGCTGTGCCACTTCTTGTGGGCTGTGTGCCAATGTCAATGTTTCAATCCCTGATAGGGTTTTAGGTTGTTTCCGGCTCTTGTAGCTGTGCCGCTCCAGATATAGCGTTGGGTTTCAATCCCTGATAGGGTTTTAGGTTGTTTCCGGCGAAAGGAGGCCCGCACAAAGCAGTCTTAAAGCTTGTTTCAATCCCTGATAGGGTTTTAGGTTGTTTCCGGCTATTGTGTCTAGACAACCACTAGACAAGGTAGCGTTTCAATCCCTGATAGGGTTTTAGGTTGTTTCCGGCCTTGCAGCAATTCCCGCACTAGCCACCGAACCTGCGTTTCAATCCCTGATAGGGTTTTAGGTTGTTTCCGGCCCTTAAAGTGTCTACAGTGTCTACAACAATTACAGAAGGTTTCAATCCCTGATAGGGTTTTAGGTTGTTTCCGGCTAGATGTCTACACTGTTTACAGTCTGTCTACAATTGTTTCAATCCCTGATAGGGTTTTAGGTTGTTTCCGGCGCCCCACCGCTGAAGCCAACCTCGCAACATACAACACTAAGTTTCAATCCCTGATAGGGTTTTAGGTTGTTTCCGGCATTTCCGGGTATCTGCTAGAACGTTCAATCCGCGGTTTCAATCCCTGATAGGGTTTTAGGTTGTTTCCGGCCGCTTATGATTTTACTTGGCGGGTTGTAAGTACAAGTTTCAATCCCTGATAGGGTTTTAGGTTGTTTCCGGCGAGGATTAAAAAAATGGCCGCTCTTTTCAATGTGTTTCAATCCCTGATAGGGTTTTAGGTTGTTTCCGGCCTGTCGTGTTCGTGACAACCGCAGTGACTTCGGGCGGGTTTCAATCCCTGATAGGGTTTTAGGTTGTTTCCGGCAACAGGGACGGGGTAAAAGTTTTTACATGATTTGGTTTCAATCCCTGATAGGGTTTTAGGTTGTTTCCGGCTTAAGTTCTAATCTGTTAGCAAATAAAATGTAAGGGTTTCAATCCCTGATAGGGTTTTAGGTTGTTTCCGGCTAACCTCTGGTGCTGGTGCTGGTGCTGTCGATTTTGCGTTTCAATCCCTGATAGGGTTTTAGGTTGTTTCCGGCTGCCGCGTTTCTAACTCCGATTATAAATAAAATGCGTTTCAATCCCTGATAGGGTTTTAGGTTGTTTCCGGCCCGATCTCGCCTTCTATAGCCATCCCGTCATCGCTAAGTTTCAATCCCTGATAGGGTTTTAGGTTGTTTCCGGCATTGCGGGAATAGTACCAGATTTAAACCTAGCAGCGGTTTCAATCCCTGATAGGGTTTTAGGTTGTTTCCGGCAGCCGATCAGGTTATCGGGTTTAATTCTCTCAGGTTTGTTTCAATCCCTGATAGGGTTTTAGGTTGTTTCCGGCTGACGGTTTAGCCAAGGGCATAAATGAGAGTAGTTTCAATCCCTGATAGGGTTTTAGGTTGTTTCCGGCTCAAAGCTCTAGAAGTTATGGATGATATAGTGGCTGTAGTTTCAATCCCTGATAGGGTTTTAGGTTGTTTCCGGCCGGAGCCATACCGAGGCTAACAAATGAAGCGCCAGTTTCAATCCCTGATAGGGTTTTAGGTTGTTTCCGGCCGAACGTGGCGGCGACTGCTATAAATGCACTACTAGGTTTCAATCCCTGATAGGGTTTTAGGTTGTTTCCGGCTTCTAAGGCTAGCGTCGCTCTAGCTGTCGATACTGTTTCAATCCCTGATAGGGTTTTAGGTTGTTTCCGGCGGATAATAGCGCGTCTATGGCTTCAAAACTTAACGCCGGGTTTCAATCCCTGATAGGGTTTTAGGTTGTTTCCGGCCCAAGCGGGAGTTACCAGCTCTCTCTTGGGCGTAAGTTTCAATCCCTGATAGGGTTTTAGGTTGTTTCCGGCGGCTGATAGTTCACGATCCGTATGGGGAGTATTTTCGTTTCAATCCCTGATAGGGTTTTAGGTTGTTTCCGGCGATAATTTTCTCCCACTCGCCCTCCTCCGGCGGCGTTTCAATCCCTGATAGGGTTTTAGGTTGTTTCCGGCGCTCGCGTTTTAGATGTGACGGTACAGCGTAAAGTTTCAATCCCTGATAGGGTTTTAGGTTGTTTCCGGCTCGAAAAACCCCGCTACTTTACCGAGGAAGAAGCCGTTTCAATCCCTGATAGGGTTTTAGGTTGTTTCCGGCTTGACTAGGGGTGCGGGTAGGCTGTCAGTAAGGCTGTTTCAATCCCTGATAGGGTTTTAGGTTGTTTCCGGCAATTTTCCAAACTGGGAATGCTCCTCATCAGCAGGTTTCAATCCCTGATAGGGTTTTAGGTTGTTTCCGGCCAATTATTCTCAAAGTAACCAGGCTCCATTTCTAAGTTTCAATCCCTGATAGGGTTTTAGGTTGTTTCCGGCCGCCGGGGTCTGGGAGGCTTGAAATATAAGGTTTTCAAGGTTCAGTTGCGTCTGACTGCAATAAATATACCGTTTCAGCGATCGCCCTGTCAAGAGGGCAAAATTCAAATAGACCTCAAACTCTCTCCCAGTAAAGCTTTCAGCCTTTGCGTCTGACCCGCATGAGGTACAAACCACCGCAAACCCAGTCCTGGTAAAGCTCTGAGCCATTAAAATTCACCCCCTCCGTTCTACACCCACAGCCAGACGCAAAATCACACCATAAAGATCGTAGTATCCAGCGGTGCCCGGCCGCCAATCCGCTCGATCTTGCCCTGACAGCAAGCGCACAAATAGTGAAACATGATGCTGTCTTCTTCCGACTTAATCACCCTACTCAGACGTTGGCGCATCCGGGCATACTGAGTATCCGTCACCTCGCAATGAAACACCGAATACTGCTTCCATTCACCATAAGACTTGAGAATCTGGTGAATCTTAGTGCGGCGCTTGTCCTCTGATATATCGTAGCAAACCAAAACAAACATAACTTTATTGCCCTCCCTATTTCAGAATCAAAGGTGGATACTTATCAACTTCACCCATCAAATACTTAGCCATCAACCGCCCTTGAATTTCAAAAGCTTCTTGATAAGTACACAACTTTCCCATCACAGGATGCTTAAACTTTGACTGCTTCTTTTCTTCGTAAAGTCGCAAAAAATTGTGCAGCGCTTCTTTTGTCAAAGAAACCGCGCCACTCAACGGTTCTGCCGTAAAATCATTAGGCGAAACTTTCTGCAAATTAATCGCCTTCAACACTACAGCATCAACTACCAAAGGTCGAAATTCTTCCATCAAATCCAGCGCTAAGGAAGGACGCCCATAGCGCTCAAAATGCAAATATCCCAAATACGGATCGAATCCCACAATATTCACTGCACTTTGAACATCGTGCCGCAGCAGAGAATATCCCAAACTTAACAGAGAGTTTACCGGATCGGTAGGCGGACGGCGGCGGCGAACTTCAAAGCTAAAATCCGGCACGCGAATCAGCCGATTGAAGCAGCCAAAATAAGTCGCACTACCCGCCCCCTCTAATCCTCGCAGAGAATTAATATTGGAAGTTTTATCAATAGAGGCGATGACTTGTTTCAATTGGGCGATGGGCTTTTCAAAATCCTGGGGAGAATATTTGCGCTGACATTCTAACAAAGTATGGCGGTAATTCTTGAGCTTTCCCCGTACAAACCCCCTAACTAAATGCACTGCCTGTGCCGATTCCCCAGCCGCTTGCCACTGAGCTTTTCGCACAAAGATATTTTTCGTCATTTCCGGTTCCAACCTCCCCAAATAACGTCCGTTTACTGTCAAAAAACTTAAAGGAATGTGACGTTCCAACAGTTCCACAACCACAGCCGGCGAAACTGTAGCGCGTCCCAATGCAACAACGCCATCAATCTTAATTAATGGCACGTCCAACAGATTTTTTTTATCAGCTTTAACCGTCAGACGTTCATCCACTTTGCCAATAAAAGCATCTTCTTGAGTAATGTAAACTGTTCCCATTGTGAAATCTCCTATTTGCAGATTAACTTGCTTCTTGATAGCGGTTGACTTTGGCCGCAGCTTGGGGCAGACATTGGGGAAAAAGACTGCATCCCTTACACCGAGAGGTGTAAACTGGTAAAGGGATATTTCCCGATCGCCAAAGAGCACCGACTTTTTCAATAGTTGCGATCGCATCCTGTCTCAAACCCTCAGAAATCTCGACTAATTGCCGCTGATGCGACTGCGCGTAATACACATATCCAGTCGCAATAGTTTTCCCTGTCATCTCCTCCAAACAAAGCGCTTGGGCGCAAACCTGCAACTCGTCGTTATCCCATTCCCCCTTCCGGCCGCGCTTGTATTCCACCGGATAAATCTCACCCTCTGCCGACTCAATCAAATCCGATTTCCCAATCAGTTTGTAGCGCTCGGATTTCAGCCAAATCGCCCGAACCTGCCAAGTTTCATCGCGATTAATCTCGCCCATCGTGTGAACGCGATCGTGCAAATTTGTCCCTTCAATGGTATACTGATTATCGGTGAATTCTCCCGCACAAGACATCCGCCAACAGCGGTGAGGACAGTAAGAATACTGGTTGAGAGTTGCGATCGAAATGTAATCAAAATCGTTCATAATTTTGATGGTTTGTAAGAAATTAGTAATTGGGAATTAGTTATCCGCCAGTTTCCCAGGGGTTAAAACCTTTAATTTGGCCGTGGGGGCAAAAGAATTTGAGGAATTAGTGATCCGCCCGTGATCCGCCAGTCCGCCAGGGGTTGAAACCCCTGTCTCATAGCTAAAGTCGGTTGAAACCGACTGAAGAAGTAAGGCTCTTCTGGGTTTGCGGTGGAAACTGTATAATTAAGGAACTTTATGCTAGAGGCTAAGCTCATGGATTTCCAT
>NZ_JAUBOY010000045.1:0-64207 GCF_036700465.1 Microcoleus sp. T3_A4
TTTACTCTCTATCTTGATTTTTTTGACGAGGTTAATAGTGCTTTAAGCTTTCAAACTATTCTTTTTTCTAGGTTCAGTTTTCTACCTTTAGTTCGTGGTTCAGTGAACCGCTTCCCTTCTGGCGCTTTATTAATATACTTATTCCGCAAGGTGTTGTCAAGCGTTTTGTGAAAATATTTTTGAGTTTTTGGGGAACCTATACACAGTAAAGGTTTGAGCTGTCCTTCACCGCTCCGGTATCCCCTGGCTGACTCCTCTTTTAACTATGGGGTCTTTTTTTAGACCAAAATTACGGCTTTGGGGCAGACTCTCTCCCGCGAATCGGTAGAAGAACTCAGTGGTTCAATATGATGATGGGGCTTACTGGGACTAGAGCTAAGGCAAAGTTAGAGTGTAAGCTGTGAGGCTGCATCATGGGCTTAGGATGACAGAAGCAGGCTGGTGCATGAGTCATATATATGTAAGTGGTGTCTGCATTTCTTGGACTTTACTGAGGGACGTTTGGGTCTCAGATTGAGCCGATCGCCCTTAACAATTCCTCTGATTCAAAATCCAGAAGCTGACACGACACGGTACTCTAACCCAGATCAAACTCCCAGGAATCGATCGCCCGCAAATACACTCTTCTGAATTACACCCCCAAACTCCTTCAGTTACGCCAGTTATCAGCCTTTGATGATCGAGGGCGAGTTGGTATCCTCAACATCTACATCTAAAAAGTGCAAGTGACTCTCTTCCTCAGTATTGACAGCAATCACCAAACCTCTATTCCCCCAGGGAGCTATCGCCCGGGGCGAGGCGGGGCTGCTAAAACTCCCTACTTGAATCCCTTGACTGTTTACCACCTCTATCTGCCCTCCAACATCTGCCAACACCCATCCCCAATTAGCCACACAAGCAGACACAGGCAAAGTTTCAAGAGGAATTCGCGCTACCTTGAGTGGCCACAATTTCATCAACAGCACCGCCGCTTTACCACCTTGAGGAATTCCCAGCAAAGTATAAGGCTCAGGTGTCAACAGCATCTGTCTGACACTGGCAGACAACCGCACAGAACCCACAGGCGTGCCACGACGAGTGTAAACTCTAAAAATAGTTTGGGGATTTTTTGGTTCGTTGTCCGGCCAAACTGCTAAGACGTGTCGCCGATCCAAAAACATTAATTCTGGTAAATAGTGTTCTGGTAACGGCACAGTAGCGATCAGCTTCAGCGCTTTTTTCGGATCGCCCGCAGTGCTGTTTCCAGCTAAAGAATAAAAACGCAGTTCGCCGGGAACCGCTACTGTCAACCAGTTGCCGTGAGAGTCTACAGCAGCTTTAAAAGCATCTGGACCTTGCCTCAAACCCATATCCAGCAAACATTGAGGCTCCCAAGAGCGCTCATTGAGCCAGTAAAGTTTTTGCGGAGTGAGAACGCAGCAGCCGTGAGAAACAGGTAAAATGCCCCGCACAATTTCCGCCATTAATGAAATAGAAGTAGACATTTCTCCTGTAACTAGCTGTTTTCCCGGCTGAGACCAAACCTTGACCTCTGTACCTACAGCAGCATATAGATACGTTTCAGTGGCAATTAAAGCGGTCAACGGTGCAGGAAGTATCAGTGGCTTTGGCTGCGAAAGCGAATAGCGCACAGTCCCAAGTAAATTAATAGCCGACTGTGATGCTTCTTCCTCTTCAACTTCCAGCAAAGAGTCAGTTTCCGATTTCAGACTTTTATCAATACTGGTTGTGGGGCTTTCCCAAGGAATAATGCAGTCGCCCAATTGCCTGACAGCGGGGTCGTACATGATCAGCCGCAGAGCTTGAGCCATTTGGGAAGCACTGGCAAAACGGCGGGCTGGCAGCTTTTCTAAAGATTTTTTGACTATTGCTTGCAAAGGTTCGGGGATGGCGTCGGGAAATTGCAAGCGTTGATTCAGGTGTGCCCACCTCAAGTCTCCGGGGGTTCCCCCGAAAGGGCGGTAGCCCATTAGCAATTCAAACAGCAGAATGCCTACTGCATATATATCTGACATCGGGGAAAAAAGACCGTAAAACCGCTCAGGGGCCATGTAAGCGGGGGAACCTACGGTAGCGTCGGGAGAAAGTTCTTGGTGGAGGCGAGTGGTACCAATTTCTGGCAGCCGACGCGCGATGCCAAAGTCAGAAAGCCGGGGCGACCAACCTTTTGCTCCTAAAGTTAGGAGGATATTTTCGGGTTTGATGTCGCAGTGAACTACGCCTCGGCGGTGGGCGTAGTCTAAGCCGGCTAAAACTTCCATGACTAGCTGTAAACCTTCGAGCAGACGCAAGGGGCGGTCTTGTTTGAGTAGGTTGCGGAGGGTTCCTCCCTCGCAGTAGTCCATAACCAAGTACCTGCCTGTAGCTGTGTGTTCTAGAGCTCGGCAGGTAACAATGTTGGGGTGCTGCAATGTGATCAGAAACCACAGCTCTCGCAAGAATTCGCTAGTTGGGGCTTTTTGATGACTAAGTTCTTTCAGAGCAACCAGTTGGCTGGTGAGGCGGGAGTCCTGGGCGGGAGCTTCTCGAACGCTGGCACAAAAGACTCGACCAAATTGTCCTTGTCCGACTAGCCCTAAAATGCGGTACTTAGAATGTTGCATCGGTCTAATTATAGAAAAAGCTTGAGCTAGTATTAAAATATGTAAATAATTCTGACAAAAATTCAAATTTTTGAATCGCTCGCCAGGTACAGCCTATGTTATCTCAGGTTCATTCTCAGCCTCCTTGAGAGCGATCGCACACTCGCACCTACTAAAATCCTTGAGCTTCGGAATCACTATCAATCTTGCCGGATGCCGGTATCTGATCGGGAACTACCTGTGGCTGCTATTTTAGTCGATCGCGACTATTACAGTTTTTTCAATGCCATCCAGAAAGTATCTAAGGTTTTAGCTTTTCAAGGCTAAGCTGGGGAATCGGGGCGAGGGAACAGCGATATGACCAAAACAGAAGTGCGGTTATGCCATAGGGGTTAGAGAGCCAGAAGCCGATGCTTTCGTCAAGGCATCTTAACCTTTTTGAGTGTTAGCCAAATTTTTTTGCGCTTTGAATAAGTTGATCGTAACTTGCTAAATACTGAAGTTGACAGGAGTAAACATCAATATGGTTAAAATTATTAAACTAGATCCCATTGCGGAGGAAATAGCAGTCGAAACCCGATCAAATATCCTGTCTGCCTTACTTTCCAAAGACTTAGACGTTCTCAAGGAATGCGGGGGGCGGGGAATGTGCGCTACCTGCCATGTTTACATTAAAGAAGGCATGGAAGGCTTGTCGGACATGAACCGCCGCGAGAGAAGAACGTTGGAAGTCATTACTACGGCTAAAGCCAATTCGCGACTTGCTTGTCAGGCTCAAATTATGGGTGAGGGTGTGGTTGTACAGTTGCCTGCGGGGATGTACATTAATGCGATTGAAAATGTCGAAGCTTTGATCGGTCGCCGGGCCCAGCAAGATTTATTACACCCAATTACGGGTCAAGTAGTTGTAGAATCGGGAAAGTTAATTACTCGTTCTATCGTTACACAGCTTAATGAAACCCGCTTTCAAGTAGGACAGTATTTAGTTCGGACTAAAGAAGCTTAAAACTGATATGTTTGTATTTTAGTAGTAGAGAAAAATCTATGTTGAGCCAACTTGCGCGTTTGAGCACGGAAACAGATGGACGCTACGCCAGTGCAGAAGAACTCCAATTTTTGAAAGACTACTTTCAGTCTTTGAATCACCGGATGAGTGCTTATAAAAAAATTCAAGCCTCTGAAACAGAAATTATGCGGCAAGTGGAAGCACAAATGCTGTCTCTAGACCCTAATTTATTTCGCCGGGGGGCTAACGATATGACTGAAAAGTGCCGTGGAGATATTGTGCGGGTGTTGAGGCATTCGGCTGCAGCACTGTTGATTAATGATACTGAACGGTTGCGCGATCGGCTACTACTTTGGTTGCAAACTATTTTAGGCGCTGTTCAAGTTAGAAATAGTGCAACCGTGACCTATGATGTGATGAAAAAAGTCCTTAAACAATATCTCACGGTGGAAGAAAGGAACCTATTTTTTCCGATTCTGGACATTAACCGCACATTGCTGGGCAAATAATCAAGGGGGTTGACCAGTTAACGCCAATAAACTGTGCCGTTAGGAAGAGTGGCTCCAATCAACTTCGCTCCCGTCAAATCCGCCTCAGTGAGAATCGCTCCCCGGAGGTTGGCTCCTGTCAAGTCAGCTTTCTGCAAGTTGGCTTTACTCAGGTTAGCTTTGGTCAAGTTAATTTCATGCAGGCAAGAATTAGACAGGTCGGCATTGATCAGGTAGGCTAGACTCAAGTTGGCTTTGCTGAGGTTTGCCCCGCTTAAGTTAGCTTCCATTAGATAAGCACCGCTCAAGTTGGCTTCGTTCAACAATGCCTCTGCCATATTAATTCCAGTTAAAAGTTTGCGACTCAAGTCTACACCGCTGAGGTCGGCCCCGCTGAGGTTAATACCGCTTAAGTGGCTGCCATTCAAAGTAATGTTTCTCAGGTAGGTTTTGCTGAGGTCTGCTTTGCACAAATTGGCTCTATCCAAGCAAGCTTCGCTAAGGTCTGATCCGATCAAGCACGCGCCGTTTAAATAGGCTTGAGTGAGGTTAGTTCGCCTAAGATTTGCTTTCAACAGGTTGGCTTTGCTGAGGTTAGCACGGGTTAAGTTGGCTCCGGCTAGGTTGGCTTTGGATAATTCGGCTCCGGTGAGCTGTGCTTCGGTCAAGTCTGCCTCTTTCAAACTCGCTAGACTTAAGTAAGCATCTTTGAAGTTGGCTCCGTTGAGATTGGCTTTAATCAGATAGGCTTTACTGAGATTGGCCTCGGTGAGAACGGCTTTGGTGAGGTTAGCGGCGCTCATATCTGCACCTATGAGATTAGCATTGGGAAGATTTGCTCCGGTCAGGTTTGCCCAATTCAGATGAGAGCCGGCTAGGTTGGCGCCGGTGAGATTAGCACCGATGAGATTAGCTCCGCTCAGACTGGCTGCCATGAGGTTGGCGCCGGTGAGATTGGCTCCGCTGAGGTCAGCTTTGCTGAGATTGGCTCGGCTCAGATGGGCTTTGGTGAGGTCGGCCCCGCTGAGGTTAGCGCCGATTAAGTAGGGTCGTTGCTGGTGTTGGTTGAGGTTTGCCAAAATTAGAGTTGGGGCATCGCTGGAACGGTATAAATCGATCGGACTCAACACAATGCCGCGCAGATTTGCCAGTCTAAAATCTCTTTCGCCGGCTGCATATCGAGTTAGAAGTTCATTGGCGTCCATTAAGTTCTAGCAAAATGTTTGAGGTTTTGATGGCTTTTAAATTTTATGAGTTTCTAGAGTAAGTTATGAAGTTTCTAGCTGCTAGTTATCATCAGGTTTTATTTGAATTGCTAAAACCTTATTTTTTAACTCACGAGCTTTTTTATAATTTAACTCACAGTTTTGATGATACGGTCGATAATATGGCTGCCCAAAAATCGATTTGACAGCTATTAGCAACAAACTAATAGCTGTCAAATAAGTCAGTTTTTTTGAAAAAGTTGACTGAGAATAGCTTCATGGTCTTTTCCTTCTTCGACCATAGAATCTGCTGGTTGGAGGCGCTCGCGCAGCCCTAAAATAAAGCGGTTGCAGTCCGAGCCCAATGATTCGCAGGATGTTTGCAGGCAGTGAAGTTCTCGACCCGTAAGCTGACTAAAGAAAGAACTTAAAATACCTGCTTCTAAAAAACAGGCTGGTCGCTTAGACTTGGGGGCTGTTTTAGCAAAAAGAGAGTTGGCAATTTTTACTATTAAAAATCCCTGTTCGGAATAGCTGGGATCTAGATCAAATGTTCCCCATCCATGAGTTTTCCAACACTGCTGCAAGGACTGAAGAAATTCTACCATTTCCATTTCAGAAACTGGCTGACCGTAGTATTCGCTGACTTCTTCGCAAAAACGCACGTAGAAGTTTTTACCCCACCAGCGACCGCAGTTGAAAAGCACGAGGCGGGAGGCTTGACCTGTTTCTTTTTCTAAGCCAATATAAATAGCTTGAATCAGTGTTTCTGGGAGTGCTAAGAGCCGATCGCCCCGGCGGTTTTCGAGGAGACCGAGTTCGAGGTCGCCTCGGACGTAGGCATCGCTGGCAAAGTAGTTTCCCGGTAGTCGGGGCTGTTTGAGTAAGTCGGCAATATTAATCATCGGGAATTGGGAATTGGGAATCGGGAATTGGAAATTGGAAATTGGGAAGAAAGCTGATTATTTATTACCTTGGTCAATAATAATTGACTGTGCTTGGTCAAAAAATGGTTGCAATATAGCCCGGGCTTGCTCGGAAAGCAATTCTTTTAAACGAGTTTGCAGCAGATTGCAAACAGTTGCTTCGATTTTTTGAGTTTGGTGGGCTGCGACTATGCCGGAAAGCCAGTCTACAAGGCGCTGTTCGAGAAAATTTTGATCGTTTAGCAGCATAGCCATAGCGCAGTACCGCAAGACTAACACCCAATGTTTGAGCGATCGTTCTAAGGTTTCTTGTTTTTCGTCGGGGAATGTTTCTTGTAGTTTGTTGGCTACTGGTTGGAAGATGCTTGCTTCCTTCTCTCGCAAAAATTCGTAAATTTTTAAGCGCTGGACAAGGGTTACAGCTTGACGCTTAAAAGCCATGAGTTCTTCGCCTTTTAAAAAGCGGTTTTCTGCCTGATCCAGCAGCGCCTCAATCTCAGGGTGCATGATTTTAATTAAGTGGTAATCGGTAATTGATAAAAGGAAGGAAGTTCGGCAACGAGCTATGTACGGGATTTAACGGGTTTAACTAATGGATTTTGAGGGATGAGGAAAGATGGGTGAGGGAAGATGGATGAGGGATTGCCCTATTTTTTATTTTCCATTTGGCACACAGATTAAAACAGGTCAAATAGGTCATCAATGGTGACTTCTGCTTGTTCAGAAATAGAAATTACTGGCAAGGGTGGCGGTAGGGGTAGGGCACCTACTTCCGGAATTCCTTCCCAAGAAATAGCTTGAAAAAAGTCTGCTACTGGCTGGGTTAAACTCAGAAGTTGACCGGGAGTCGAGCCATTTGGGGTTTCTAAAGATTTTCCCAGCCAATTATAGTGACCAAAGAATTCTTGGACAGATTGGTCCAACCATGAAGTTTGACTTTTCATCTTTCTTCCTGCCTGGAGAAATCCACCATCGCACTTTCATCGCGAAATTGGTGGGAGGAAAGGCAGGGCAGGGGATGTGCCTTTCCAGGTTGTTTACCGCAATATTTCACCGTGTTGCAGTCGATTTTGAATATCGCGGGCGTTCGCACCTTCGTTGAGCCAGAATGCTGCTGCATCAATTTTATCTGGGTTGCCAAGCAGGAACTTGCAATAGGTTTCTCCCATTGAGTAACATTGGAGTTCTATGCAGCTCAGAGGCTTTTTGACTAAAGAGCCGAAGAAACCGGCGAACAAACCGGCGTATAGGTGACAAACCGGTTTGCCTACGTCGCCCAAAGTGCGAGCAACTGCTGAGTCAAAGAGGTTGATGAAGATGCAGCCGTGTTTGCGATCGCTCATGTCTACTTCCCAGCGACCCCAACCTTGAGCCGTGAAAGGCCACCACCAAGTTTCTAGCAGAAACATGAGATTTGACTGGCGAATGTTCTGGCTGTATTCGGCACTAAACCATTTTTGAAAAAATTCGGAATCTTGGAGTCCCCACTGGCAACCAATAGTATACATGATGACAGAGGACGCGGGGCCGACTTCTTCTTCGAGCCCCTCCACCAAACCGATAATGAAGTCTTCGCTGGTAAAAATGTTGCGTGACTCATTCCAGTCGTCAATTGTACCCATCTGGCGATCGAAGGCAAAAAAATCCTGAAACCTATAGTGGCTGTGAGTTTTAGGATGATTTTGCTTCAGTAACGATTCGCTGTGGGGGGAGATTTCTTTTTTGGCGGTAGAGACCATTGGCGGGTTATTCCTTTTTGGTGTAGTTTGGTGAAATTAGAGTCAAATAGAAGGGCCTGTGTATCCAATTTAACTTTATTTTTCTAAAGGCAGGCAGAGGATATAATTTTTTACTGCAATATAAAAATTAAAAATTCTAGGATGCTAAATTGGGGGGCTTGTTGGGAGTTCTGCCTGCGGTCAACTGCTCTCTGAGTGCTGACGAAAGTGGGTATAACCTTAAACGGGTATGTGTTATCGTTTTGTGCAAGCTGTCCACTATATATATAGGGCATATGGGGATGAAAAATCACGCTTGTATTGCAATAGGCATCAATCAATATCAGTTACTCCAGCCTTTGAGTTATGCCCAAGAGGATGCAGAGGCGCTGTACGGTTTTTTGACTGAGGAGGCGGGTTTTGCACCGGATGGATGTCTGCTGATGACCGATAGCTCGCCGTCGCTGTGGGGTCAATCTACCTATCCAAATCGGGAAAATATTCTGAGATTGACCCAAAGCCTGTGCGCGGAACATGTGCAACAGGGAGATTTACTCTGGTGTTTTTTTAGCGGCTACGGTGTCAGCTATGAAGGTAAGGATTATTTGATGCCGGTTGACGGCAATCCGGCTGACATTCAGGGTACAGGGATTCCGGTAGAGTTGCTGTTGAATACTCTGAAAAACGCTCCTACGGAAACGGTGTTGGTGCTGGTTGATATGAACCGCAGCCAGATTGTGAAAGCGGGGGAAACGATCGGCTCTCAAACGGTCGAGCTGGCGCGGGAACTGGAAATCCCGACGGTGCTTTCTTGCCGCCCTAATCAAGTTTCGCGGGAAACTTCGGCTTTGCGTCAGGGGTTTTTTACGACGGCGCTTTTGGAGGGGCTACGCTCGGGACAGTGCATGACTATTAAGGGTTTAGACCGTTTTTTGAGCGATCGACTGCCGGAGCTGTGTGACCACCATTTGCGTCCGAAACAAGAACCTTTGATGGTGGTGAATCCTCCAGGAAAGGCTAATTTGGTGATTTTGCCCGATGCTTCAGGGGTACCAACTGCTGCGTTGGCAGGACGCAACGGCAATATGGCGGTTGGTACGGCTGATGGGTTCGATCGCCCGCAAATGGCGATGGCTACGGCTCGAATGGATGTGCCTCCGGCAGTTCGTAACGCTCAGGATTCGTCGGTTGAGATGCCACCTGTGTCGCCACCAAATGCTGTGGGTCCGGCTGATGGGGGGGGCGATCGACCGAACTTGCAAAAGCCGGAGGATGAGCATAACGGGGGGTCGGATAAGTCATTTTTGCAGCAGCTAGTTTTATGGAGTTCAGCTACGGCTTTGGTGCTGCTGTTGGGTGTTTTTGTGACGAACAAATCAATTTTTGTTGGTCAGCAGGAAGGAGATCCTCGATCGCCTGCTAAAAATGCCGAAAACTCTGGATCTCAAAAATTTACTGGTACTGGGGGATCGCAGAACCAACCGCGGGCGCTGCAAGCGGGGACTGGAACCAAGCAGCCACCATCCAGCCAGCAGGTGTGGGCTGAGGCGAAAACTTTCCTCAAAGATGGTTCGGCTTCTAGTTTTAATAGAGCGGTGGTTAAGGCTCGAACGATTCCGGCTAGCGATCCGCTCTACCCGCAGGCTCAGCGGGATATTGAGCGCTGGAGTTTAACGATTTTGGATATAGCTAACGGGCGGGCTGCTCGGGGCGATTTCCAGGGGGCGATCGGCGCGGCTAAATTGATGCCGGATGTCAATCAGCCTGTTTACAATCAGTCGAAACAGGCGATCGCTCAGTGGGAGGAGCTATCCAAAGACCAGGATGTAAATATTGCTTTGCTATCGGCTGCTAAGCGTCAAATTAAGCGGGGGGTTGCCTCTTCTTACAGTAAAGGCATCCAGCAAGCTAATAAAATTGAACCCGGTCAGCCGAAGTATGCAGAAGCTCAACAGTTAATTGGAGAGTGGAGCGAAAGTATTCTCAAAATTGCTCAGTTGCGCGGCTCTCAAGGAAAGCTGAAAGAGGCAGTTGAAGCTGCTTCGCTGGTGCCGTCGGGTACTAAGAGTTATCAGCCGGCTCAGAAGGAGATCGCCAATTGGAAAACTAAGCTCCAACGCCAGCAGAAAAAAGGTTGATTTAGTTGATAATTTCTCGGTTTCCCACCGGGAAATTATTTTAGCGACTGGCCGAAGTAGGTCGCTCGATCGCTCGATACCTTTTGATACTGCCAAAAGAGATCTACACATCGATAATTTAAAACCAATAATTTTATTCACCATTTCCCCTCCGCAGCTTCTGCGCGAGGGGATTTTATATGCTGCCTGGTAGGTTAGTTTTTGTAGAGCAAAAGATATTGTATGAGCTGTTAATGGGGGGTTGCATAATAGCGTGATGATTTTAAGTTTTTTTGCGATCAACCCATGATCCCGAAGGCGTGTATTTTCAGAGCAGGCGAGACGCCTAACCCTAGTCCCCACAAGGTCTCAAATTGTGCAACCAGGTTAATTAATATTTTAAATTCACGTCCAAAGTTCCCTAAATCTGCACCTGCACCGTCACAAATGAGTTGTCATTAACAATAAGCATTGGTGTTAAAATGTTTACTAAGAATCATGAATAAAGCCTAAATAAGTTAAGTTAAAATTAACTAAAACAGTTAATTTTTGAATTCTATTCGGTATGTTTGTTACCTAAGTTTATAGTTTATTTTAACTTAAATTATCATCAAATTTAACTATATCGAATTGCTATCTCAGGCAAGTGGCTAAGGCAAAATCGCTTTAAACAATTGGGTATGCAGAGTTAAAAATTTTTATCCCTCTTCGTGGGCTATTAGGAGCGATCGACGGATGGAAGACTGTTTAAACTTGTACTGTTTTTAAATTATGAACAGTGACATATCTGTTATGAAATATACAAAAGGAGCCGTTACTGGCAATTCTGGCGGAGGAGCGATCGCCCCCAATGAATTCAGGAAACAGATTCACCGCCACAGAGTACAAATTATCTGGATTCGCAAGCTGCGAGTCTTCGTTAGCCCGGAGATGATAAAGCTGCCTTAATTAACACAAATAAGGGCTTTGCACGAAAATCCAAAAAATATTTTCTTGAGAAACAAGAATAAAAACTTGCTCGCTTATTGTAGCCGCGGTAACAACACGTATGCCTGAAGTTATAGTCCACAGCCAAGTCTACGGGATGATCTAAATCAATAGGGTGATGTGGCAGTGTGGGGGTGTTAAGAGGGGCGCTCGAAGAGGAATGTTCCCGGAGCGATCGCTTCCCAATCGGGGAGTCTAAAACCTAGGAAGGCAAGGAGTTGGAGACAATGCTGAACTTTTTGAGTTCAGGAAAGTAGCGTTAGCACTAAACTCTGCCGTATTGTGGAAATCGAGCCAAATTTGTAACAGTTCTTAACTATAAATAATTCTGCCAAAACTGCTAGCATAGTGACACTTTTGCTAGCAAAAACAGATAAAGTAAATAAAGTTGGCTAGCTCTAGACCCCGCGATCCCCAGGATGGGGATGTTGAATCAATTTGATTCATACCAACTGGTTTTAGAGTTACAATCGGAATCAAAGCATCGCTATTTAACTGAGTTCTTTACTTACTTTTACTTTCAGCTATGAACGTGGATTTTATCAAAGCCCAAGTCAGGTTGCTACAGGGTGCAAGTTCATCGGAGCGAGAAACCCTTATTAAAAACATCGGCGTCTGTGCTGGCGTGATCCGACCGGGAGAGTACGTGACGCCGCAACGGAAGCACGCTATCACTCTCTGGCTGCAAACAAATGCGGTTCGCCTCCGGCTTCCCCAACTTCCTCTGGACTTATCAGGCCAAAAGCCTTAACAGGGAAGTCATCAAGAGGTAGCGACAGAATCAAAGAAATTAGTCAATCTTACCTAAAAGTGCGTTTTTATTGAGCTGTACAGGATCAATGAAACACGATTAAGATTGAAAAAATGTTTGTAGGGAAAGTTGGGCTCGAAAACACGCCTGTGGAAAAGAAGCGGCCGACCGCCTTGCTAGAAACAGGAAGTGAACGTCAAACCTGCTCTAAAAGTAGATTTGAGTAAGTTTCACAGAAAGGATTATTCTGCACAACTATAACCTGGGTTATTTGCTTTTAGATTTGAGATTCACGATTTAGCTCGTACTGGATAAATTTGCTATTTGTGGATCGCCTGAAAAATTATCCTATTCAATAGGTATAACTAATTACAGGGGCAGTCATTGAACTGCCCTTACTTTTGAACCCCGATGCGAAACTGCTGCAAGTTACAATAAAAACATCTACTTGCAGATAGAGTTTAGGCGAACTCTCATGTAAGCTGCTGCGGATCTATATTATTTGGTATGTTCGAGAGAAGGGGAGAGGGGGAGAGGAGTTGACGAGCTTTAATAGGGAATTAATATCATCAAACAGAACGAGTTATAGCAATCCTTGCAGGAGTCCTACAAAGATGTAGGGATAGTGCCTTTCTTTGCCTACCCCGGCCTCATGGGGGCAACCACGGAGGGGTTTGCCCCTACAAGAATTACATAAAGGATTTAGGATGGCTATATTACAATTCACTTGCTTTCTAATATATTTTTCCACAAAAATACTGTGAGCAAAAAACAAAAATTTCCTTATTTAGTTGGTTCCCGATGGACTTCACACCAAAAAACTTGGGGGTGGCGACACTTTCAAGTCGTCAACCGAAAAAACGAAGGTAAATGGGTATTTGCAGAAATGGTGGCGGCTTGCGATCCAAATGTCCGTTTTTGGCTGAACGCCGCACAGCTCAAAGACAGATCCCTCTGGCAAGCTGGATGGCAGTCTACGCAAGAATTAGAGGAACTAGAAACTGCCGACTAAAAGACAGGGTTGTGGGGTAGAGTGAGGGGAACTTCCGCCGCCTCCTGCTATCGTTCCGATCCAAACCAATACGGAGTGAAACTTTGCAGGTTTTGAAAAATCTTGTACATGACTACAAGTTCGGAAACCCTTATGTGGCAGCGTTTTTGCTTAAGTAAGTCGGTTGAATGCGTTTTGTAGGGTAGTGTACTTTTTTCTCTACTAAGGCGATAAGTTAAATTGACTAAGGTCGATCGTCCCATATTTCCAGCGGCACAGGGCGCAACCTTCCGGCGACTTCTACACTCGGCCAATTCGGATCGAAAGTCAAATTTTCCAACGTTCCATCGCTGTGAATTACAAATGTATCCTCAATTTTTGCTCCCGACAAACTCGGATTCCAAGCCACAGCCATATTTTCTGCCAAAATATCTGAAGTTGCCGGATTCGCCACAATTTCCCGCGCCAAATATCCGGTAGTTCCGCCTTGATGATGTTCCGCAATTGCTTGAGGATATCCGTGTTCTTCGTAAGCAGTTTTAAGCGTATCATAAACCGCATTCAGCGTTACTCCCGGTCGGCAAAAATTTAGCGCGGCTGCTTCAATTTCTCTGACTTTTCGGTGTAACTCGGAATGCTTTTCTCCAAGAAAATCGAAACAGACAAATCTGGTTAAATTTGCATACAAACCCCATCCCCTCGCGCAAAATACTAACATTGCTTGTCGTCCAATTTGTTCGGCGGTTGCTGTGGCGTGGCGGTACAGTGGCAAACGCCTTTCTCCAGCAACTAAGGTAAGTGCTGGATGCAAACCTCTCGCCCACAAAGCCTCTGCACCGGCTCCCGCTAGCTGATATTCTGTCCATGTTGGTTTGGCTGCAGAAAGTACCTCTGTCATCGCTTCGCTGGCTAAACGCCCGACTCGCCGATATCGCTCTAATTCGCTTGACATCATTGTCTGTTTGCGAGACTGTAAAGATGCGATTATTGGTGTTTCTTGGGCATTTGGTCGATCGCTCATGACGTTACCGTCACCAGTAATTTCTTTAACAAAAGCTTCGCGCTGTGCAACAGCAGCCCAAGGATAGATGTACATTTGAAAGTTGGCAGGCAGTTCCTCATCCTGCAAGCGTTGAGCTTCGATTTCATCGGTGAGAACCCAAGCGTTTTCGGCAGTAATTAATATTTCTGCAACTCCGGTTTCTGCGGTTAGCAATACTGTATGGGAACCGCCGGCTGTGGCCCAGGCAAACCAGTCGGTGCCTCGCAAGCGAAGGGCGATCGCTTTTGTTTCGGTTAAGGCTTGGCGGATGAATTCGACTTTTAGATCGACTTCTTGATTTAATGAGTTTATCATTAGCTTTATTGCATATAAATTGTATTTTTTGGGCGGGCGGGACGCCCACCCCACAATAATTGAATCAAACTTTACTTGAAAATTTAAATGCGTTTCAGCTTATATTGACAGATACGGCTTGCAGTTCTTTAGCTTTTTCTTCGGGTAAAGCGTCGTTGGCAAACATTCCGGCGGCGAGTTCGGTTCCTGCTAGGTATTTTAGGCGATCGCTCGATCGATAGGGCGGATAAAATTGGGCGTGCAAATGCGCTTCTGGATGGGGTTTGCCGTCTGTGGGCCCTTGAAACCAAGCCATCAAATAAGGGAAGGGGCGATGCCACAAACCGTCGTATTTGAGGGTGACTGTTTTTAATGCCTTAGCGAGTGATTGCCGCTGTTTTTCCGTCAAATCGACAAACGTAGCAGCGGGGGCGATCGGGGCAATCCACACTTCGTAAGGGTAGCGGGCACAAGCGGGGACAAAGGCGATCGCCTCTTCGTCTAAATAAATAATGCGCTGTTGGTCGGAAATCTCTTTTTGAATCAAATCTTGTAGCAAACCGCTACTGTTTTTTTGATAGTAAACCGATTGACATTCTAACATCCGTGCCGGCACCGGTGGCACGAATGGATAAGCGTAAATTTGACCGTGAGGATGGTGTAAAGTTACTCCGACTTCGACGCCGCGATTTTCAAAGGGCAAGACGTATTCAATTTCGGGATTGCTGCCGATAACTGAAGTGCGATCTGCCCATACTTCTAACAGCAATTCTAAGTGAGATAATTCTAAAGAGCCGAGGGAAGCTAGCGGATCTTGAGTAAAAACAACGACTTCGCAAATGCCTTTAGCTGGCAAAGTTTCTACAATATTTGCCGGTGCGTTTTTGGCTTGCAAAGTCATCGAGGGAAAGCGGTTGTCAAACACTGCTACATCGTAATCTCCCGGCGGCAATTCTGTCGGAAACTTAGGGTTAATTGTAGCTGCCAGCGGGTTGTATTCCGGCGGCGGCATGAAAGTTCTTCCCTGACGGTGGCTGGCGTATGCTACCCATTCCCCCCGCAAAGGATGCCAGCGAAAGTGGGGGTTGGCCTCTACGGGTTCATTGCTGGGACTTACGGCCGCGATACCTTCTGGGATTGGGTAGCGGCTGTACAGTGTGAGTGGGCGGCCGTCTGGTTTTAGCAATGTTTGGGCGTACATTTTTTGTAGGGGCGGGCGATCGCGTTTAATATATGTTAGGAGTATAACTTCGTGCTTTGAGAATCCGCCCCTACCTAAAGTCGCAAATTAGGTTAACAAGTTGAGTTGGCAGTACCAACGTCTGCCGATCGTGTGGTATTGTGGAACCGGCCCCAGAGCCAGGATCTGGATTCAATTTAAATGCGTAGCAGCTTACGATCGCAATTCTCAATTACCCAGTATATTTATTGATTGACTATTCGATCGAGCTTTTCCTTAACCAACAAGTCTAACAACGATCGCAACACAAACAAGCCACCGAATCCCGAAACCGCAAAAGCTGCGATCGCCCCCGTTTGATATCCGCCCACTAGCAGCACAGCACCCGACAAAAACACAAAACCAGTCAAACAAGCGAAAATTAGAGTTTTCAGGGCTAAATTAATGCGTTTCAAGGCTCTTTCGCTCTCGATATTTCGGACTCTAATTTGCAGTTCGCCCTCTTCAATTCGCTGCTCCAAACGCTTGAGAAAAATTTGCGATTTGCTGGGCTGCCGTAACTTATATGTAATAAAACTTCGCGCTTGCCTTGCCAATTCTCCGATCGCATTTCCTCGCCCCTTGCTCACCGCAATACTTTTGACAAAAGGCTGAGCGGATGCTAGGAAATTATAGTCAGGGTCGAGAGTTCTAGCAATGCCGTCGAGAGTCGTCACCGACTTGATAATAAACATCATTTCTGCAGGCAAGCGAAACGGTTGCTGCTCGAACATGATATAAAGTTCGTTCTTAATTTCATTAAAAGCTTGAAAGTCGATCGGCTTATCAATAAACTTATCCAACAGAAAAGCAATCAACCTGCGTACCGGCATCATATCCGGCATCGGCTCAACCAAGCCGATCTTAATTAAAGTATTGATTACCTCGTCAGTATCCTTTCTCATCACAGCAAAAAAAGTCTTAACCATTTGGTCTTTAGCCAGAGACTTCACCTCAGCCATCATCCCAAAATCGTAAAAAATCAAGCTACCATCTTCTGTCACCGCCAAATTTCCCGGATGCGGGTCAGCTTGAAAAAAACCGTCAATTAACAACTGTTTCAAATAACAGCAAATTCCCAGTTGATTGAGCTTCACAATATCGACTCCAATCGCCTCTAAACTAATGCGGTCGTCCACCTTAATCCCTGGTGCATATTCTAGAGTTAGCACTTTTTTAGTAGTGTATTGCCAGTAGACTTTCGGGACAATAATCTGAGGATATTCTCGAAAATTATGGCTAAAGCGATCGGAATTTTTACCTTCTTGCAGGTAGTCAATTTCTTGATATAAAATCTTAAAAAACTCGTGATAAATAGATTCTAGGTCATATTTGCGCGTCGCAGGCAGATAGCGATCGCAAAAACGCATCACTTGGCGCACCGCCTTTACATCCAAATCAAATAAACTTTCCAAACCCGGACGCTGCACCTTTACAATCACATCTTCCCCGGTGTGCAGCCTTGCTTTGTGCACCTGTCCCAGACTCGCAGCAGCGATGGGCGACGGGTCAAAATCGCGGTACAAAGCATAAATATCCTTGCCTAACTCTGATTCTACAAGAGCGATCGCCTCTTCCGAACTAAACTGAGGAACCCGATCCTGCAACTGTTCGAGTTCCTTCACATACTCGAGCGGCAACAAATCCGCCCGAGTCGAGAGAGACTGCCCGATTTTAATAAAAGTCGGGCCTAAATTCAGCAAAGTATTGACCAACCAATGAGCGCGAATTCTTCTTGTATGAGGCGAATTATTTTGCAGCAGTGCGTCCCACCACAAAAAAAACATAAACTTTCCCGCCGCTGCAAAAATGTCTATTTGCCGTGCCAGTGGCGAATATTTAGAACGTTGCCAACGCAGGGTTTTAGGTGCTGCTTTTGTGAGCATAATATTGGCGATCAAATTCCATGCACCATGACAATTTTTAGGGAACAATCCAGGACGCAGAAACCCGCTGGTACGAAAATACGGGTTGCAGGCTTTTGAAACAGTTAAAAAACTCAGTTTTTTTGGTCTATCTTGCGTAATATCATATCCGACTATACAATTATAATTAAGTTCCTAGTAAGTAATACAAGTCCTGATTAATTCATAAATATAGGACAGTCGTACTCACTACAAACAGGCGCTAATTACGGGCCAATAACCAGACATAATATAAGTCCTGTGGAAAATCAGCAATCGAGAACCGGCAATTTAGACGGCAACTAGATCAACAATTCAAAACAGAGGACTTGGTAGTGTTTACGACATTTCCAAATCTCTCTTTTCTGGCAAGTCTTCTAATTTTGCCTGTTCGCTGCCAATTCCCAACAACTTCTCAACCGAACTATTCTTCTACGTTACAGAGTGCCACTGCAAATTGCGGCAGAGTCAAAGTAAAAGATGTGCGCCACAAAGTGTCAGCTTCTGAACTTTCGACCGGACAGCTTGATACATCAATAGTACCATTCAAGTGCTGCACTAAACACTTTACCAGCGCCAGACCCAAACCCGTACCGGCGATAGCTTGGTCAGTAATGCCAGTGCCACGGCGGAACTTATCAAAGATGTGGGGCAAATCAGCAGCAGAAATGCCACGCCCGAAATTAGAAATGCTCAGGACAATATAGCCGGCTGCCTCAGACGCCTCCAAAACTACCGCCGTTCCAGAAGCAGAGTATTTTCCAGCATTCGTCAGCAGTTCCAGCAGTACCCGATTTAGAATGTCCAGATCAGTTTCCCAGCAAGGGGTCAACTTGGGCAAATCCACCTTAAGAGTCAATTGCTTATCCGCCCACTGTTTTTCAAAATCCCCAGCTAAATCTTGAAACAAACGGTTGAGATCGATTTTGATTAGAGAAATGGGGACTTGCTGAGGCTCAAACTGCTTGAGGGCCAGCAAATCGTTAACCAGAGCAGTTTCCTTAGAACACTGCTGTTCTAGAATGTCGAGATACTTAGTCCGATTCGCTGACGGCTGTTCAGCTTGTTTGAGCATCAGAATCGCCAGCTTCATGATTGTTAAAGGGGTACGCAACTCGTGACTCAGAGTGCTGAGAAACTCGTCTTTAATCAGCTTCAATTTCCGCATTTGCTCTAGCTGATTGGCAGATTGTTCGTACAGTTTCCCCTGCACGTCGAGGCTTTGCTGCAACTGAGAGGTTCTGTCGAAGACTAAGGTTTGCAATTCCTTAAGCGTTTGAGTTTGGATAATCATCTTGCTCACTTGAGCGCTGATTGATTCGAGAACTTCTAATTCTTCCGGGTTCCAATTGCGCGGCTTCGAGTGCTGCAAAACCAAGAAACCCAAAACAGTTTCCTGGTAGCTACGGCCCGTGAGGGGAACCAGCAGCAAGCCGCGAATGTCTTGGAGTTTCAAAATTTCTGTGGCCGCTTCTTGTTCTTTGCCGATTAATGCGCCTGCATCAGCGAGGGCGAGGGGTTTGGGTGCGCTGTGGAATGCTTGGTGGCACAAATTAGATTCTGACAGCCAAAAAGCGGGATAGTTATTTGGTTGTGAGTTGGGGATTTTGGATGGGGGATTAGCAGTTTTATCTTTGTTTTTTGTTTTGGATGTTGAGCTTTTTTTTCCGGTAGCGCTTTTTGCTATTGGCTGTTTCTTTGGATTTTTTTTTGCAACGGATTCGCAAACTAATTCGATTTTCGCTTTGGGAGTTTGATTGGGGGAGCGAGTTGTAAATAGAGGATCTGTATATTTCAATAGCAGGATTTGGCCTCTATCAACTTCCAGGGTATCGACGGTATTTTCAATAACTTGCTGCAATATTCGATCGACTTCTGAATTTGTGTCGATCGAGGCAGCAACTGACCTGAGTAGATTTTTGTATTTAGCTTGTCGCTGTAACTGTTTGTTTAAGCTAGCAATTTCTTGAGTTTTTTGAATGTGAGAAATCGCGCTGCCGATCGCGTCTGATGCTGCTTCAAGGCGCTGCCGATCGGCTACCGACCACTCGTGAGGTTGCGACTTACCAACAATCATCATCCCATTTACAGCCCCTCCAAATCGCGCAGGCCCTGCCAGAATTGCCCGAAAAGGCAGCGCAGTCACAGGGGAATTGGGCGATGAAGCTGCCGGAATATCAAGATAGTCGGATATCGCCACTATCTCGCCGTCTGCTAGGACGTTTGCCCAAACAGGATGTTCGAGTGATATGCTAGGCGGTTTTAATCTAGGGGTTTTGGGGTGTTCCGGTGTTTCGGTGGAATCGGCAACACCGGCAACATAGGGGAAATCGCTGCTATTTTGCCAGTAAGCATTCGGATGTACTACTTTTTGGTCAACCACAGCAGTAACTAAACAGAAATCTGCCCCCCATGCAACCCCCAAAGTATTGGCTATTTGCAGCAGGAGGAGTTCTCGATCAAAGCTGGTGGCGAGAATTTGGCAAATTTGTCGCCCAAGAAGGGCAGGATCGACCTGGAACTGCATAAGACGATCCAGAAATTTTTGGACTGATACTGGTTCTGCGATTTGCGGAAAATACAAAGTGCAAGACTCTGACGGCGATCGGTCGATCGAAGTAAAGTCTTGATTTCCCTGGCGATCGATCATGGCAACCAAGCCTTTATTCTAAGATGTTTGAGCCGGCTCCCGCTGCCAATCTAGAACCTTTCCATAACTGTCGGCTTGACCGTTGTTATGAGCCTGCTTTCTGTGTTTGTGCAGCCGGTCGGCGGGTCGCTCGATATGTAAAAATATACCCAGATCTGACCGAGTTCTATTTTCCTGTTTTCTACCCTTTGATCTGTACGGGAGGAACTTTAGCATCCTTTACCGGATGATTATCAACCCCATTCCCGCTAATTTTGACGGCTATTAGTAGTATGAAGGTTTTCTAGAGACCGCTTAGTGACACCCATCTCCTCACCCTGTGATGTTTCCTCTTTAAGTTTGTGATCTTAACAAATTTTTATTTTGATACAAATCGGCCGATCGAGTAATGCCGATCGCAAAAATTCAAAATCCCCAAATTATCACTCATAACTATAGCTGAGAGTTTCCGAGTTTTGACTCAAAAACTCATTTTTCACAACACCGAGAGCAGCGCGGCAAACTCTAGGCTTAAATTTATCAGACTTACCTGCTTACTTATTTTGTGCTTCCTGTTGGGCTTTATCGCTATTTTGGCGGTAAAGTGCCGTCCGGTTCTGAGCCGTTGTGTAGCGGGGATGCTTGGAAGGCACGGCGGCCATCAAATCGGAAGCTTGCTGCCACTTAGCAGCTACGACCAACCAATCCTGGCGAGATTGAGCGGTTTTGCCTTGGGTGGCTGCTTGTTCGGCTACTCGCACTGCTTGGGCAAAAGAGTCAACAGCAGAATTAAGAGTCTCCTTAGAAATTTTCAAAGCAGGTTTTGCCTCCGAGGAAGGGGCAGTTGCTACGGCTTGGGTGGTGGCTTGTTTGCTGTTTGGCACTTGGGAATTAAGTCCTTTGTAGATGGCAGTTGCTGCTGCAAGCAACAGCACGGTCAAGCTGATGCCGCCGACGATACCGCGCTGAAATTGCCGCGGTTGCTGCATCGATCGAGGTATAGCCATTCTCGGCAAACCCCGCTTGCCTGCCACAGCTTGTCGTTCGTGATGCTTGCTCAGAGCTAAACGCTTGAACAAATTCGGCTTTCGGAGTTTAATTTCTTGAGACCACAAAAGTTGATTATCTGGATCGCGGCTAATTTCTTCCAGCCACAGCAGTTGGTGTTCTCGGACAAGCCGGCTGTTGATGTTGACTCGGCGAATATTGTGGGGCGAAATGCGTTCCAAAATTTCTCGGACTCGATCGACCAAACTAGACTCTTCGAGCAGTTGGGGCGTTGCAGCTTCGCACAGCAGTTGCAGCACGCCGTCTGCAAACACGGCTCTGGCCCTCACCCCTACCTGTGCCAGTTCGTCATTAAGGATTTGAATAATCGATGCAACCGAGCCCTCGCGAGCTTGTCGAGCAATGTCATCTATTGGATTTGCCATAAAACTATCTTGACGCTTAGCAATTGTTAATTGTTAACCCAAAGTCTCGGATCTAATTTTTACTCATACAGGTTATCACTGACACTGCCAGGTTAAAATAAACAGATGCAAATCTTGCATACCGATCCACTTAAAATTATCACCACAGCATCGAGCGAGGCTAACAGGAAATAAACTATGGGTAAAGTAATTAGCGGTCAAATTTTTGTTGTAGACGACAACATCGATACAGATCAAATTATCCCGGCAGAATACCTGACCCTGGTTCCCTCGAAGCCGGACGAGTACGAGAAACTAGGCAGTTACGCGATGATTGGCTTGCCCGAGCGCTACGGTAAGTTTATCGAATCCGGTGAACAGAAAACCCGGTATCCGATTATCATAGCGGGCGAAAATTTTGGCTGCGGTTCTTCGCGGGAGCACGCTCCGATAGCTCTGGGGGCCGCTGGCGTCACAGCGGTGGTAGCTTTGTCTTACGCACGCATTTTCTTTCGCAATTGCTCGGCTACTGGCGAATTGTACCCGATCGAATCAGTCGATCGACTCTGCGACTTGTTTGTAACCGGCCAAGAAGTGACGATCGACTTTACAGCAGAGGTAATTGTCAACCACACTCTCGATCGAACTTTCTCACTCAAACCTTTAGGAGAAGTAGGCCCGGTAATAGATGCCGGAGGGTTATTTGACTACGCGCGCCAAACGGGAATGATTGCGGCTCGCTCTTAACTGTTAAAATCCCTGCAATGTAGGGTGCGCGGCTCTGCCGTCCACCTTACGAATATCTCTTTGCTCAAACCCCTCCCATCTAGGGTGCGTGGCACTTTTCTCACATCGAGTCAATAAAATTCAATAAAATACGCTGGTGAGCAATGCCAAAAGGTCGCACATCTCCTGACTGCTCAGAAAAGCATTTTCCCGCCCGAATCTGCTCCGGTGTCAACAACTTCATATCCCAACCTTCAAGCAAAACTAAATCGTTGACATCCGCACTAAGTTGTGCATGAAAAACGTGGCGAACCACATCTTTTTCGACATCACAACAGAAAAAAGAAACACTTGCAGGAGCATAACTAATTTCTTCTTTCAATTCCCGCAATACAGCCACTTGGGCAGTTTCTCCCGGTTCCAAGTGTCCGCCAAACAAAGCCCAATGTCCGGGATACCTGATATGAGGAATATCGTCTCGCAACTGACAGAGAAACTTGCCGTCTTGGTACAAAATCGCGATCGCAACGTGAATTTTAGTCATGTGTTAGAAAGAAGAGAGAAGGCAGAAATTGCTGTAGAAGCGGGTTCACCAACATCTGTAAAATTAACTAAAAATATAGGTAAACCCGCCCAGACCCTAATATTATGATTAAGGAACTTTTAAGATAAATAAACAGCTCCCAATAGCCCAATCACAACTATAAACCTTTGATTTTTATGAAATAGACTTACTTATGGAAATAAATTAGCATCTTCGTATTGTTATTTATTAGCTGCTGGAGTGCGCTTTAATTGTTCCATTTCCTCAACATAAACTTCACCTAAATCTTTTCCGGCCAATTCCTTCAGAGTAATACTCTTGTAGCGGACTTCTCCCTTCAGCAACACTTCATCCCCAAGCTGGGGCAAATCTTGCTTGGTTAAAATCCAAATACTGCCCGTACCATCCTCAAGTTGATAAGCCGCATTCCCCACAAACGGAGCGCGATTTTCTACCTTTCCCCGAAGATAAACTTCAGCATCCACTTGCCGCTTTTGTTGAACGTCGCCAATGCTAGCAACATTAAAGCCAAGATTAAGTTGAGACAGAGGTAAATTGCCACAACTGAAAAAACCGCTGGCGAGGATTAGCGATAAAGAGCCGGTGCAGAATCTTTGAACCCAAACTTGCTTAATTGCAGTAGTCATTGGTCAACTGAGTTGAGATTTGAGATACGACTTACTTTAACAGAATCCCAAGAATCGATCGCAAGTAAGAAATTTCTCTAGTGTAGTCCTTGGCGGGGATTAAGCTAAAATCTAAAATCGTCAGCCCCTAACCCAGAGTCTACAATGGATGCCAAAACTGCTCAAATACTAGATGGCAAAGCTTTAGCGACAAAGATTCAAACCGAGCTGAGCGATCGAGTCCGCACCCTACAACCCCAAAAGGGGCGTCCTCCCGGACTTGCGGTGCTGATGGTGGGCGACAACCCAGCTAGCGCAGCCTATGTTCGCAACAAAGAGCGAGCCTGCGCTAAAGTTGGCATAGCTTCCTTCGGCCAGCATTACCCAGCCAACGCTACTCAAGCCGAACTAGAACTTGCAATTGGGGCACTCAACGAGGACGATCGAGTAGACGGCATTTTAGTGCAATTACCACTACCAGAGCACTTAGATGCAATTTCGCTGCTGTACCAAATTGCCCCCGACAAAGATGCTGACGGACTTCACCCTGTAAATTTAGGCCGTCTCGTGCGCGGGGAGGAAGGTTTGCGAAGTTGTACTCCCGCCGGAGTGATGCGGTTATTGCAGGAATACCAGATTGATTTGAAAGGAAAAAATGCCGTTGTTTTGGGACGGAGTATTTTGGTAGGTAAACCGATGGCGCTGATGCTATTAGAAGCTGATTGTACTGTTACTGTAGCTCATTCGCGGACGAAAAACCTAGAATCGATTACCAGCCAAGCCGATATTCTAATCGCCGCCGTCGGCCGCACAGAAATGATTACAGCTAATATGGTCAAACCTGGATCAGTAGTAATTGATGTCGGTATTAACCGCGTTGTCAATCCAGACGGTACGAGTCGTTTGGCCGGAGATGTGGACTTTGATGCTGTTAAAACAGTAGCGGAATTTATCACGCCGGTGCCGGGAGGAATCGGGCCGATGACTGTTGCTATGCTGTTGGAAAATACCGTTTCGACCTACAGTATTAAGTAGTAATTAGTCCTTATAAATACACCTAACGTAGGGTGCATCGCTGTCGAAAATTCTGGTGAAAAATCGATCAAGTTTTCAGGAAGCCACGCACCCTACAACTACACCTAATGTAGGGTGCGTCGCTGCTGAAACTTTTGATCCTATTGGAATATCTAAGGGTGGCGACGCACCTGACTTTACCGTAGGGTGCGTCGCTGTGATATTGTCTATCGGATTTGCAGATTTAAGGGTGGCGATGCACCCTACTGCTTGACCGCAACAACACGAATTCGGCGATAATCTGCACTCCAATTACCATCGCGGTACAGCGTCGGCCGCAAACGTTCTTCAACTGCGTTAATTACCTGCGATCGCACATCATCAGACAACCCCGACAAAAACCCGCCAGCAAACATCTCAATCCAATTTACCATACCCGCGCTGCCGCCTTCTAGGGGAGTCGGGCGAGCGAACAAAACGGCATAACCCACCTCAAATCCCTGCTTTTCCAAAAGCCCAGCATACTCGCCAATACTCGGAAAATACCAAGGATTAAGCGCTTCAGGCTCCTGACAGCCAATTTCTGACAAAACACTCAAAAGTGCGCGGACGATCGCCCCCACGTTCCCCTTACCCCCAAACTCAGCCACAAAACGCCCTCCCGGCTTCAGCGCTTTTTCCACACAATTAATCACAGCATCCGGCTGTTTAATCCAGTGCAAAACCGCATTAGAAAACACAGCATCTAACGGCTCTTCTACTTGAAAATTACTCGCATCCGCTGCATCGAAGTTGATGTGAGGGTAGTTTACTTTTGCCGTGGAAATCATCGACAAAGATGAATCAATACCTTGCACAAAAGCACCACTTTGAGCAATTTTTTCAGTTAACTGCCCCGTCCCGCAGCCCAAATCCAGAATTTGTTCACCAGCCTTCGGAGCTAGTAACTCCAAAAGCGATTCACCGTACCGCCAAACAAAAGCATGATTTCCCTCATAAAGAGCGGGATTCCAAGAATTTTGTGCCATGATAACTACCCTAAATCTGTCTTCTCTTTCTCTGTGTTCTCTGTGTTCTCTGTGTTCTCTGCGGTTAACAAAAAACCTTCTTCACAAAACCAATCAAATTATTTGTTAGCGAGTTGGGCGATCGCACTTCCATCAATACGGCAAACCCTAATATTTTCCAAAATCCGCGCTCCCTGCTTTTGATAAAAAGCAATTCCCGGCGCATTGCCAGTATTAACAGTCCATTCCATTCGCCCGCAATTTGTGGACTCAGCAATTCGTGCCAAAGACTTTGACAGTGCTGTACCGACTCCCATACCGCGCATAGGAGCTAGGACAAATAAATCATCAAGCCAAAGACAAGGCTGCGCCAAAAGACTTGAATAGGAAGCATAAAACATCGCAAACCCTACCGCTGTGTCGCCAACTTCCGCCAACAATACTCGCACTAGGGGAGACTCGACAAATAGTGTTTGCTTCAATTTGTCTGCTGTTGCTTCTAAAAGATGTGGAACTCCATCGAATTCTGATTTCTGCGAAATAAAAGCCAGAATTAGTTCCAAATCTACCAGCTCTGCTTCTCTAATTTTGATATCCAAATTTGCCATTTTTTGATTCTGAATTTCGCCTATTAATCACTGTATGAAATATCATCATTAATGTCCAATATATGTTTGACTAACAACTTATACTTTTAAAGTATCAATCATTGGGACTTATGGAACTTCGGCATTTGCGTTATTTCATTGCAGTTGCAGAGGAACTGAATTTCACTCGCGCAGCCGAAAAACTGCATATTGCCCAACCACCGCTGAGTCAACAAATCCAGCATTTAGAGGCAGAGTTGGGGTTTCAACTGTTTCAGCGAACCAAGCGGACGGTGCAGTTAACGGCAGCGGGACAGGTTTTTTTCGAGGAGGCCGGGAAAATTCTGCAGCAAGTCGATCGAGCAATTCAACTCGGCCGACAAACCAGTCGGGGCGAACTCGGCCAACTGACGATCGGCTTTGTGAGTTCTGCAGCACACAACGTGGTTCCAGCGATTTTGCAGGCGTTTCGCACTCGGTGTCCCGCCGTCAAACTGGAACTGCACGAACTGACGACAAACGAACAGTTGCAGCGGCTGCGGTTCGGGCAAATTGATATCGGCTTCGTGCGCCCTCCGGTTGAGGAAGATGGGATAAATTCTGAAATCGTTTTTCGAGAACCGCTGATCGTGGCACTGCCAGAAACGCATCCGGCGGCCGATCGCACGAATGTTGAATTACGCGAACTTTCCACGGAACAGTTCATTTTATTTCCGCGTTCCCAGGCTCCGGGATTGTACGATGCGATCGTCAGTCTTTGTCAGCAAGCAGGTTTTAGCCCGATCGCAGCTCAAGAAGCAATTCAAATGCAAACCATTGTGAGTCTGGTAGCTGCCGAGATGGGCGTGGCGATCGTCCCGGCGTCAATGCAAAATTTCCAGCGCAGCGGGGTTGTTTACAAATCTTTGCCAGAATCAACCTGCATTGTGGCGATCGCTCTGATTTGGCGCAGCGATCCAACGGCGGCGGTGCAGCGGTTTTTGGAAGTCGCCAGACACATCAGCGGATTTAAGATTTGAGATTGTAAATTTTAGATTGACTGGCAATTTGACAAAGTTATCAAAACTCAAAGATTTTCTGTGCAACAACACCCGTAGAATGATTAATTGATGCTCGGAGTTCGAGCAACTACTGCCGTAAACGTCGGCACCATGCGACCCGAACGGCTCACAATATCCCACATAACTATTCAGTACAAGAGAGCAAGGGATGGTATTGGCAACAGAAATGGGTTCGTCCCAACCGGAATCCTCTTTCGACCTATCTACTTATCTAGTCAATCGAAAAGAGGCGATCGAGGTAGCTCTCGACAGTGCACTGCCGGTCATCTACCCAGAGAAAATTTACGAAGCAATGCGCTACTCGCTGCTAGCGGGGGGCAAGCGCCTGCGTCCGATCCTGTGTCTGGCTAGCTGCGAACTGGCCGGCGGCACTACATCTATGGCAATTCCGACAGCTTGCGCTTTGGAAATGATCCACACGATGTCGCTGATTCACGACGATTTGCCGGCAATGGACAATGACGACTACCGACGCGGCAAACTGACGAACCACAAAGTTTACGGCGAAGATATCGCCATTTTGGCTGGCGATGGTTTGCTGACCTATGCTTTTGAATTTATCGCTACTAAAACTGAGAACGTACCCCCCCAACAGGTGTTGCAGACGATCGCCCATTTAGCGCGGGCATCGGGTGCTGCTGGATTGGTAGGCGGTCAGGTGGTTGATTTGGAATCGGAAGGAAAGACAGATGTTTCTCTGGAAACTTTGAATTACATTCACGCTCACAAAACAGGCGCGCTGTTAGAGGCCTGCGTAGTTTGTGGGGCAATTCTGGCTGGGGCGTCTGCTGCAGATTTGCAGCGGCTGTCTCGTTTCGCTCAAAATATTGGGCTGGCTTTCCAGATAATTGACGACATTCTGGATATTACTGCTACCCAAGAAGAACTGGGCAAAACTGCTGGCAAAGATGTTCAAGCAGGGAAAGTCACTTATCCGAGTTTGTGGGGAATTGAGGAGTCTCGGCGCCAAGCTTCGCAGCTTGTTGCTGATGCTAAGGCTCAATTGGCAGTGTTTGGGAGCAAAGCTCTACCGCTGCTGGCTATCGCCGATTTTATTACCAGCCGCAGTAACTAGAAATACTAAACACTATGCAGGAAATTTGCAGCGGCATATTCAACAATCATGTACTCGTGGTTGCTTTGCTCGCTTGTCTGGCGGCTCAGATCATGAAGTTGCCGATCGAGTTGGTCAAAAATCGCAAGTTTAATCTTCAGTATTTGGTAACAACGGGGGGAATGCCCAGCGCTCACTCGTCTTTTGTGGGCGCTTTGGCTGCTGGAGTCGGACAAACGATGGGATGGGAAAGCCCGGATTTTGCGATCGCTGCGATCTTTGCAATTATTGTGATGTACGACGCAGCAGGCGTCCGCCAAGCAGCAGGCAAGCAAGCTCGCATCCTCAACCAAATTATTGACGAGTTTTTTGAGGAAGATCACAACCTTAATGAGGCTCGCCTGAAAGAGTTGCTGGGACACACTCCTTTTCAAGTGCTTGTAGGTTTGGGGCTGGGAATCACGATTGCTTGGATCGCAGGGCCTGCATATTAGTTAACTGTTAACTGTTAACTTTTAACTGTTAGTTGTTGACTGTTAACTGTTAACTAATCACTACTGACCGAATTCTGCTTGCAGAATATCGTCATTGTCATCGGCGATCGTGGCGACAATAGTAATAACCCGAGAAATTTCCCCGGCCGAGATTTCGGCGATCGTCCGAGTCGATATTACCGCAACTTGATTGTCAACAATGGCAAAATGAGATTCCAAAGTAGACAGCCAATTCATTTCTAGAAGTTTCCGCATTAATTGAGCTTCATTCTTCGCTGGCAACTGTAGTACAAAAGCCCAAACAGTCAAAGTATCCTCTTCGGTTTCGCCGGTGAGTTGCACGAACACTTCAACACTGCCGTACTTAAACTTCCAAAGATGTCCGCCAGCTTCATTTTGACCGACCATCACTTTTTGGTCTACAGCCATGCTGGCGATGACAGTTTCAATTTCTTCTGCATAGGTGACGGCTGTGGCTTTTTCGACCTGCTCGGAGGCGATCGCGCTTTCACTCGATAGGCTTTCTGCGGAAGCTGTTTGTATGTTCGGCTCGCTGGTAGTCATAATTATATTTAGATGGAAAACTATTCCAATAATCAGTTTACTTGCTATGTTCTTCAGATTGTAAATTTTAAATCTTAAAGCTCCGACCAGAGTAACTTGTTCCTAGGCTCTGCCTGGGAACCGATGTCCAGAGGCTCCGCCTTGCTTAACTACAAAAATTTGAGGCACAGCCTCGGGATCTGCGTTACCAGGCTCTGCCTGGTAACGAGTACATCTCTTAGTCTGCGGAGGCAGACTTCGTTTCTGTAGCCGCGGTTTCAACCGCCGGGTCATCTAGGCTTAGTCGCCGCCGGCTTCTTCTCAATGGTATTCAAGCCGTTGAGGAACATGGGTACCAATTTCTCCATAAATGCCTGCGGATCGCGGTTCCAGGCGCGCTGAGCTACATCAACTCTGGTCATTTGTAGATCCGGGGCCAGGAGGGTTGCGGGCAAGCGTTCCATCAGGTATTGCGGGCGTTCCCACATCGGCATGGTGTTGGCAATATCCACGAGGCGGGTGACGCGCCGGAGTTCTGCCCCCAGCATGATATCCATTCCCGATTCAAAAGCTGCTTGTTCGATCGCCATATACTTGCGCTTTGCCTGTTCCACCTTCTGGCGGTGTTCCGGGCTTTTGTCGGCGATTTGGGCGAGCCAGCGGTTGCCCCAGCGGACGTGACCAGCTTCTTCGGGAAAAATCTTTTCGATGGTTTCGCGGATTTTGACGTTTTCTGCGGTTTGGGGAGCCTGTTTGAGGGCGTGGATGTGGGCGGAGAAATACTCGCAGCCCCGCTTTTCGGTGACATTGATTGCGGCTAAGGCTGCAATTATACCGTCATCGAGGTTGCGGTATTGCTCTTTGTCCAGCAGGCGCTCAAATTCGTCAATGTAGGAGACTCCTGGTGGCGTTCCCACCTTGTGGCCGATGTCTACCAGCAAGTCGGTGAGCCACATGGCGTGTCGCGCTTCGTCGGAAATGTGCCGGGAGAGGTCGCGCACGAGTTCGGCCGGTTCCCCGTCTAGCCGTTCGATCACGTCGGTGAGGTCTTTGCAACTGCGCTGTTCGCTATAGCGGTAGCGGTTGAGGGTGATCAGGTGCAGTTCGCGATCGCGCACTACATTAGCTAAAATTTCGCGCGCTCCCATAGCGTTGCGAAGCTTGCGGGGATAGGCAACAGTCATGCTTTTATGTTGTTTTGTAAAGATACTTGTATAAGTGTAACGCACTTTTTTCCACAACCAATTACCTCCCAAGGCAGAAAGTTATTGTTTAGCACGGAGATTCAATTTTATAAAGACACTTTTTTACTAGCTCAACAAATAACAATAGTTTTGAGTTGCGAGTCATACCATTTTAGATTTTAGATTTTAGATTTTAGATTAAACATGACTGATGAGTATCAGGGTTGGGAGCTTTTATACAGTTAGATTATTTTTTAAAACTGCTATCACGCAAGGGTTGTGCGGATCACACAAAGCAACCTCATACACTCAAAACTTTTCAGTTTCCGTCGAGTCTGAAACCTCCACACTAGCAGACTCTTGTTGAAATTTTCGCGCCTCTTCTACTTCCAATCTAGCCAGAGTTGTCGCCACATCGGCTAGCTGTAAAGCCAGATTCATCCGACAAACCGGGTTTTTTTCCCTCCAGAGGTCTTTTGCCAAGAAATGTACTCGATAGCGAAACATTTTAATTGAATTTGGCGGAGTAACTTTCACAGTCATAGTCTTTCTTCGGTTGAAGTTTGAATGCGGAGCAGCACCCGTTCTAGCTCCAAGTAAACAAATGTCAGCATGATTACTTTATCTTCATCGGTGATTGTAACACTACAGGTTGCCGATCGAGGTTCAACGCCTTCGTGCCTGACAACTACAGTATATTTTCCCGGCTTCAGGTTATCAAAATTCACATCAGCTTCAAACAGGTCAACTGTCTCCTCGGCCAGCACTCGTCCTTCTTGAGTCAGTAAAGTGACAAACGCAATGCCGTCAACTGAAGTCATGGCGACGTTACTCTGATTGCGGATCATCACAAAAATATCGGACATCGTTTGGTCATTGTTAATTGCTAATTGCTAATTTAGAATGAGTGCAGAATCTCACAAAAGAAGGAGCATAAATACAGTGAATCCTTTCAAGTTTTTGCTAATTTTGACTGTTAGTGCAGCGGTTCTCGGTTGGGGAAAAAGTGGGACCGTAGCTGCTATCTCAAATATCTCTGAGATTGAGCCTCGTTTGCAGCTTCACGGCGTGCGGGTTGCTCAAAGGGACGATCGCAATTTAAGCAACTCGAAAGGTACATTAAAAGAAGGCAGTGCCCTCTCTATCGATCCTGATGAAGTTACGGGCATACCAAAAGCTGAGGCGCGACAGCGTTTCATTTTGAATAAGATATATCGGGTTCAGGAAGGCACTACCGCTGACGATTTGTTTATTGTTGATGAGAAAGCAAATAAATGGGCTGTAGAGGATGTCTCTGAGGCTACAATGGGCCCTACTACTAACAGCGTTGCCCAGATAGTGTCGGGTAACGGGAGAGTCTGGGCGTTGATCCAGAAGTTCTAAACTTCAAAAAAACGCCGCTTTTAAGGGCGGCGTTCTTATTAATTAAAAATCACAGGTTAAAAATGGTATAATTACCAGTTTTAACTTTTAATTTTTAATTTTTAATTTTCTAACAGTCGTAGTAGAGAGCAAACTCGTAGGGGTGAGGACGCAGCCGCATCGGGTTGACTTCATTGTCTAGTTTGTAGGAAATCCAAGTTTGGATGAAGTCTTCGGTAAATACGCCGGTTTCAGTTAAGAAACTGTGGTCTTTTTCTAAAGCTTCTAAAGCGCCTTCCAAGGAACCGGGAGTCGAAGGAATTTTGCTCAATTCTTCAGGGGAAAGGTCGTAGATATCCACGTCCAAAGGTTCGCCCGGATCGATTTGATTCTTGATGCCGTCAATGCCGGCGCACAGCATGGCTGCAAATGCTAAATAGGGGTTGGATGTAGCATCGGGACAGCGGAATTCTAACCGCTTGGCTTTGGGGTTGGTTCCCGACAACGGAATCCGCACTGATGCCGATCGATTTCCTTGAGAGTAAGCTAAGTTTACAGGCGCTTCAAAGCCTGGAACTAAACGCTTGTAGGAATTGGTGGTGGGATTGGTGAGTGCCAAAAGTGCCGGTGCGTGCTTGAGAATGCCACCAATGTAATGCAGTCCCATTTGACTGAAACCTGCGTATTGATCGCCTGCAAATAAAGGTTGGCCGTCTTTCCAAATCGACTGGTGAACGTGCATCCCGGAACCGTTATCGTTAAATAGCGGTTTGGGCATGAAGGTGATGGTTTTGCCGTATTTTTTGCCGACGTTTTTGATTACGTATTTGTAAGTCAGCAAGTAGTCGGCGGCTTTTACCAAAGTGTCAAAACGGAAGCCGAGTTCGCATTGACCGCCGGTGGCGACTTCGTGGTGGTGCTTTTCGATTGGTACGCCGCATTTTGCCATTGTCAGCAGCATTTCCGTTCTCATGTCTTGTGAGGTATCGGTTGGTGCTACTGGGAAATAACCTTCTTTGTAACGCGGTTTGTAGCCGAGGTTGCCGCCTGCTTCTTCTTTGCCGGAATTCCAGCGACCTTCGATCGAATCTACGTAATAGTAGCCGGAATTTTGGGTTTGGTCGAAGCGAACGTCGTCAAAAATAAAGAATTCTGCTTCCGGGCCAAAGAATGCTGTATCGCCAAGACCGGTGGAAAGCAAGTAGTCTATGGCTTTTTGGGCAATGGTGCGCGGACAGCGACTGTACGGTTGGCCGGTGCGAGGTTCTTTGATGCTGCAAATGAAGCTGATGGTAGGTTCTGCCATGAACGGGTCCATCCAAGCGGTGGTCGGATCGATGACCATCGTCATGTCTGATTCGTTGATGGCTTTCCAGCCCCTAATGCTGGAACCGTCGAAGGGTACGCCGTCTGTGAATGCAGTTTCGTCGATTTGGTCGTGGTACAGGGAAAGGTGTTGCCAGATCCCCGGCATATCGATGAATTTGAGGTCAACGATCTGGATCTTATTTTCTTTTATGTAGTTTAAGGCTTCTTGGGGTGTCTGGAACATGACTTACTCCTGATATTGGTTGTTTCTTGGCGATCGGCCGATTTCAGACTGTTTGGGCGATCGTAGGCCTTCAGTATCCACTATTTTGTATCTAGGGCTACAAAATTCTGAAATAGGGGCCCAGTGCGGCCGGGCAGTTTGAAATTCTTGCCCTGTGGATTTTTCGACTGAAGATACAAGGCAAACGGCTGAATTTTACGACAGTTTGCCACGGATAGACTACCCTTCGTGAAAATCCTATCTCAAATCTTAATCAAACGCCGATTTGTAGTAGTCTACAATAGGCGGTCTGTCTCAGATAGCAAAGTATTGATAAAGATTTTTGGGAGAGAAACTTATGCGCGATGCAGTGACGAGCCTGATTGAAAATTATGATGTTGCTGGTAGGTATTTAGACCGAGATGGTATCGATCGGTTGAAATCTTATTTTGCAACGGGCACGGCACGGGTACAGGCGGCGGCTGCGATTAACAGCAATGCTGCGGCAATTGTTAAGCAAGCTGGTATCCAGCTATTTGCTGAACAGCCAGAACTGATCCGTCCCGGTGGAAATGCCTACACGACTCGTCGCTACGCGGCTTGTCTGCGGGATATGGACTACTACTTGCGCTATGCTACTTACGCCCTGGTGGCTGGAAGTACCGACGTGCTCGACGAGCGCGTGCTGCAAGGTTTGCGAGAAACTTACAATTCTCTCAGCGTTCCCATTGGCCCGACGGTGATGGGGATTAGCATTATGAAGGAGATGGTTAAGGCTCAGGTGGAAGCTGCTGGCTTGTCTGTGGGGCCTTTTTTGGATCAGCCTTTTGATTACATGATTCGCGAATTGAGCGAACAAGATATTTAAGTCAATTTGCTAATTCTTTTAGCAGCAAATTGCACTTGTGGCTGGCAGTTAGCAGCAGTTGGATCGATCGCTTTTTTTGGCCTCACCGCCTCCAAGCGATCTTTTTTTATGGGTTATACAATTTTAGATTAAAGATTTCAGATTAAAAATAATAGATTAAAAATTTAAATAATTGGGAATGACTGATGAATTAAGGGTTTGGAGCTGCCCTACAATTGCATTCTTGTTTGAAACTGGTGCTAAAAATCGTCAACACATCCCCAGACGAGGCATTTGTCCAGGGGATTTTTAGTTTGACCCAGATCCACTTGTGCGACGGTTGTTGCTTCTACTTCGCCATTGGGGTAAAGAATGTGGATGATGTCACCGCTGACGAATGCGAGGGGATTTTCTTGACAATTGCCGGGATTTCTGATAGGAAAGTTCATTGTTTTCATGGTCGCTCGCCCTGATGGTATTTGTAGCGCTTTTAGCTGCATATAAATCATCCGCTAGTAACAAAAATTATTGTGTGATTCTATGAATGTTTATCTGTGATAAAACTACACACTCAGAGCGATCTCAGTCACATCATGTAAGCTGGGGGCGATCGCCCCGCGACAATCGCCAAACCAAAATAATCGCCAAAAATTAGCAGTGGGGCTTGTGCGTAAGTGCTAATCTGGTACTGTTCTTAACCCTATCCGTACAGATTAAAAACCTTGGCTAAACAGCGACTAGACACTTTATTGGTCAGCCTAGATTTGTGCAGTTCCAGACAGCAAGCTCAGGCATTGATTCGGACTGGAAAAGTCTCTATCAACCAGCAGGTAGTTGACAAACCGGGCACTGAGGTTGACATTGCAGCAAAAATTCAGATAAAAGAGCGATCGCGCTATGTTTCCAGAGGCGGTGACAAATTAGCCAAAGCTTTAGAAGTTTTTGCGATTCCCGTTGCAGGCAGAATTTGTCTCGACGGCGGCATCTCCACAGGCGGTTTTACCGACTGTTTGCTGCAAGCCGGCGCGGCCTTAGTCTACGGCGTAGATGTTGGCTACGGTCAAGCAGATTGGGGCTTGAGGAATGATCCGAGGGTAATTTTGAAAGAACGCACCAATTTGCGGTACATGACTGCTGCTGAGCTTTACGGCGACTCTGAGCGAGCAGATTTGGCGGTAGTAGATGTGTCGTTTATTTCCCTGGATAAGATTTTACCGGCGCTGTGGGAATTGTTGGCACCACCGCGAGAAGCCGTGTTGCTGGTAAAGCCGCAGTTTGAGGTAGGGCGGGAGAGAGTCGGGAAAAAAGGCGTAGTGCGAGACTCAGCAACTCAAGCTGATGCGATTTTTCAAGTGTGGAAGGCAGCCACAGCTTTAGGATGGCAGCAACGCGGCTTAACGTGGTCGCCTTTACTTGGCCCGGCCGGTAATATCGAGTATCTTTTATGGTTGGGGATCGATCGCGAACAAGAAACAGACCAGAGGGCGATCGAAGAGGATGTTGTGAAAGAACGGATCGCACAAGTCACCAAAGCGGCCGCGCGGGAACTTGTCGATCGATTGTAGATTGTAGATTTTAGCTTGATTTCAAGATGTCAAACTAATCAATTTAAAAAATCAAATTTGGAACTCCAGATTGCTCTAAATTTTCAAAAATTTTGTCAATCAGACTCCTAAACTTTCACAAGAGTGAATAATTCCATGCAATCATTCAAACAAGCCGGTTCCATTTTCCTGTACGTTCTAGGTGCCATCGGGTATGTGGCGATTGTAGCTACTATTATAGGCGTTTCAATGCTGATCAAGTGGGCAGCTCTGCTACTAGCTGACAAATTATTATATACAATTCTGATTATCGGTGATTTGTTGAGGGGCATCGAAATTATTGAACTGTTAAATATATTGATATTTGCATTTATCGGTATGGGAGTGGGTGTGGCGACAAGGCTTCTACACCCTCAATACGGTCGCAAAATTAGTGCTGCTTTGTTGATAGTTATAGTTCCCTTAGTTTTCATGATTACGCCAGCCATTCGATATAATTCTTGGCTCGAAAAAGTGGAAGAATCGGATAAATTATCGCCTCCGCAAACTGCAACCTTAACTAACTCATTTTTGAATAGAAAAGTAGGATTGCCTGGTTTTATCGGTTATTACGTATATACTGGTCAGTTTCCCGTTATTCCGACGAAACAATCGGAGATGAAAGACCTTGACAGCTTTGAAAAAAAAGTTAATTCCAGATTTGTACAGTTCACAGGTATTGCTCCGACTATTGTTTCTTGGTCAATGCGGGTTTGTTTTTGGCTGATTAGAATATTTTACTTTTCTATAGCGGTAATTGCGACTATCGCGCATTTCAGGGAAGGTGTGAGAATCGCGAGACGGTAAGACGATTTTCGATTTTCGATTAAAGAATTGGGAATCACTGATGAAGGTCGTGGTTTGGAGCTTACCTACAGTTGCATTGTTTTTTGACAAAAGTATTAGTAGCGATCGCTTGCCACTCAATTTAGCCGTTAAGCCGCTAATTAGTTAAAAATTATTAGGTTTTTTACAAAGGGTTAATAAGGAATGCATGAGCAACTTTTCCAGACATTCAATCAGATCATACCTCTATCTCCACAGCAACGGGAAGAACTTCGTAGAGTTACATACCTCCTCGATTTGCCTCAAGGCTCTTTATTGCTAGAACGGGGTCAGATTTGCAACCATCTTCATTTCATTTTGGAAGGAGTAGTTAGAGCAGTCCACTATGATAATTGGAAAGAAGTTATACCTTGGTTTGGGTTTGAGGGCGATATTGTAAATTCACACCTCAGTTTTACCTATCGCCAACCCAGTCTAGAAAGTATTATTCTGAGCTCAGATTGTAAATTCCTCTCGATAACCTACGAGAGTCTCCAATATCTCTACAGTAAAGATCCGATCTGGCAAAATCTGAGCCGCGTCTTTATTGAACGCTACTATATTGATGTTCAAGACCGGTTGATATCTTTCCTTTCTTTGACAGCATATGAGCGCTACGAGCAATTACTACAGAAATATCCAGACATTGAAGACAGGGTTAATCTTGGTCATATTGCTTCTTACTTAGGAATCCGACAAGAAACTCTCAGCAATCTCCGTAAGAGGCGCAGAAGGCATCAACGCAACCATGGCAAGCCTAATTGAATGGAATAGCTTGAAATTTGATCTAGATCAAATTTGATCTAGATCAAAAAAAACTACTATTCATCATTCCTTTTGGCATTCTAATATTATTCTTGGATTGCCAATAGAGAACACGTCATGGGTAAGGAGATAGTAATGAGATTTTTTCTGACTCGGCTCTGTCCGGCAGTAATTGTATTCTTCATTATTTTCTCTGTGACTGCTCAAGCAGTAAATGTGAATCAGGAAAGAAAATACGATCGAGCTGTTAATTCATTTTCGCTTTCAGCTTTTGCTAGAGCTTTACGCTCTTTTTAAAGTTTGCAAAAGAGCGACAATATTATGAGACCCAGCCCGCCTTTATTCCTCATTGTTATACTTAAATTTAATCATATATTAACCAATCAGAATAAGTTATTAATTTTGACAGTGGCTTCGATCAGTATAGTATGTGTTTCTTTATTTTCTGTTTGGCAACTCTATTTTTCTCCCAAGCTATCTTTGTTTGACCCTAACAAGCGAGCAGCCAACTTTCGCAACATGGGAAAAATTTTTCCAAGCAAACAAATTTACTCTTCTAATAACCCATATCATTTCAAAGAAAATCTGCATCTTTTAGATGTTTCTTATAAGTTTGAAGGCCAATATTATCAAATGTCTGAACTGCTGAAAAAGACAGAGACCACTGGTATTTTAGTGGTAAAGGACGGCACCATTGTTTATGAAAAGTATTTTCAAGGGAATAGTGCTTTATATAAGAATACTTCTTGGTCGATGGCAAAATCATTTACATCAGCATTAGTGGGAATTGCGATCGCGGATGGATACATCGATAGTATCAATGACTCAATCACAAAATATATTCCAGAACTAGCAGAATCAGGCTATCGCAACGTTCCTATTAAACATATTCTTCAAATGTCTTCTGGAGTGAAATTTAGCGAAAACTATGACGATGAATCCTCTGATATAAACAATTTACTTCCCCAGCTTTTTCTCTATATGCAGCCAATTAAAAAAGTTGTTCTCAACTTTCCATCAGATTATCCATCGGGAAAGAGATTTAACTACATCAGTTTAGACACACAGGTATTGGGTTTGCTTCTTGAGCGAGTAACTGGACAGAGTATTTCGTCATATTTTCAAACCAAACTATGGCAACCGCTAGGTGCTGAATCAGATGCTTTATGGTTGACAGATAATCACCATACAGAACTGACATTTTGCTGCTTGAATGCGACCTTGCGCGATTACGCCAAGTTTGGGCTACTCTACCTCCACGAGGGCTACTTTAACGGAAAACAAATCATCCCCCAAGCCTGGGTTAAAAAGTCTGTTGCCCCAGATAGTCCCTATCTGCAAGTTGGATCTACAGCGGAGGAATATGGTAAATGGGGATATCAATACCAATGGTGGATTCCTACAGATTCTAATGGAGACTACAGTGCTGTAGGTGTTTGGGGGCAGTATATCTATATTAATCCGAAGGAAAATCTGGTGATTGTAAAAACAAGTTCTGACTTAACAAAACCTAAAGATGATGATGAGGTGATAGCACTTTTTCGGGCTATTGCAAAGGAGTTAAAATAGTCTGGATCATTTCACTTACCACTGAAATCGGAGGTAAATGAGCAGTCGTACAGAAACTTACGGGCATAGAACCCAGATCAGAATGAAAACGGAAATAGTGGCTAAAAGGCTTGATTTTCCTTGCCTCTAGATGCCCTTGGTGCATTTGTAATCACAAAACCCTTTGGATTCAAGACTGGCATTGAATTCCAGAAGACGGTTGAATAGGGAGGCAAGTCTTTGGGAAAATCACAACAATTACAGCCGTTTTTGAGCTGATAAAAGCTCCCATCCAAGATTGGCTTTTTACTCCAACGAGGAGGTGTAGTTTTATTCTTTTGTGAGAGTAAGAGTTCGATAAGTTCCCCCTATGAGTCGGTTAAGCTGCTGGAGTGTGACTTTTATTTCTGTGATTCTAGACTCCAGTGATCTTAGCTTGTTACGAAATATCCCAAATGGGTTCTATAAGATTACAAGCAGTAGGGTGCGTCAGATCCTAGATCTTCGATTATTAAGAAATAACCCTCTGCTGACGTACCCTACTCAACTACTAGGGCAATTTTTAATTGCCAATTTTAAACTCTTGCTGCAAGCGATCGATAATTGTATTACGCTCGATGGTGGCGAGAATTTCTTGAATTACCGTATCTTGTCCCAGGGGGCCCCAGGTGCAGCCTTTTTCTAAATAAACTTGGGCGGCACGACCGACAGCGTAGGTTCCGTAAGCTGCTAAACTAGCTTGAGTGACAGCGACTCCGGCAAAAGTAGAAAAGCCGATGTGCGGGGCCGCTGCGGCTGCACTTTTGCCAAATCCCAACAGAAAACTGCTACCCAATTCTCCCAAAAGTACGCCGCCAGCGCTGGAGAAAATAGTCTGCCAAAGTTTCCCGGCTTCGTAACCAGTCATGGGTAAGCCGTAAAGTCTGGATAAAGAGCGAATTAAGGCTAAATCTGCGACACTTGCTCCCATTACATCCAAGAATGCCACTGGATTTAAACCGACAGCCAAAGCTTTATATTTGGCAAATTGCCAGATTAAATCTTCGGCTTCTGTTTGTCGCAATTTGAGAACGTGACGGGCAATATTGGCTTCGGCATCTCTAGCTTCAACTAACGCATTTAGAGCGAGGAGCGATCGACCTTCTCTGTTAAGAATTGTGAGAATTTTATGTTTTAGTTCGTCTATCTGCGCGGGCGGCGACTCCCATTCGTTAGTTACTCTTCCGTCAGACCATTCCACCCGCACTTGCACCGGTGCTGGTTCGGCAGCTACCATGACTATTTCTAATGATTTGGCAGTTTTAGGCGGTGATTTTGCAGTAGATTTATCAGATGGGTTGTTTGGGCGATCGGACAAATTTTCGCTATCTGTTTCCTCTGTTACCGCAGCGGCTGCTAACTGTTCAGAATTTCCCAGCGCTTGCAAACTTTGGTAAATAGCTTTTCTGTCTAATTCTGGATACAGGTCAATTTTATTAAAAACTAAAATCACCGGTTTTTGAGCTGTTTGCAATTCGCACAGTGCTTGATATTCAGTTCGGGTGATATCACCTGCAACGACAAACAGAATTAAGTCAGCTTGGCGAGTTACTTGTTTCGCCATTTCGCCCCGCACTTCGCCGCCAACTTCATCAAGTCCGGGAGTATCGATTAATTCAACTTGCACCCCTCCTTTCCCCCCTTTGGCAAGGGGGGGTTGGGGGGATTCGTCGCTGTCAAGGAAGGATAAAGGCACACTCCAGCGCACCGAACGCGGCCACTGAGTCACGCCGTTGAGAGGGCCTGTTTGCAGAATTTTGTGACCTAAAAGCGCGTTTAATACGGCTGACTTGCCACGGCTGACTAAGCCGAAAGTAGCAATGCGGATTATGTTGTGGTCTAGTTTTTCTGAGGTGGAAGTTAAAATATCTAACTGATATTGCAGCGCCGCTTCTAGTTCTGTATTATTCGAGTTTTTTTTGCCTTGGCGCAGGTGGGAATAGCGCGCCAGGGCTTCGCGCAAACTGGCACGGGCAAGAGATAAGCGATTTTCTTGAAGGGAATTGTCAGCCATTGGCGATCGGCTTTTTTAAGCAGGTATAATTGATCGTCGAATTATAAATCCTATTTCTTATTTTAATACAATTTTTCATAAATTTATAATTTTTTAGTTTTGAGTTTTCCAAAAAATATTGAACGGGCAAGATGCCCGTTCCACAATAACAAAAAATTTTTTGTGACACAGGCATCTTGCCTGTTCTTCCACAATAACAAAAATTTTTTGTGGCACAGGCATCTTGCCTGTTCTTCCACAATAACGGGCAAGATGCCCGTTCCACAATAACAAAAAATTTTTTGTGGCACAGGCATCTTGCCTGTTCTTCCACAACAAAAAAATTTTGTGGCACAGGCATCTTGCCTGTTCTTCCACAACAAAAAAACTGTCTTGTGCAACAGGCATCTTGCCTGTTCTTCCACAACAAAAAAACTGTCTTGTGGAACAGGCATCTTGCCTGTTCCTTTATTTTACTTAATTGACCGCCGACTTAACGGTTTCGGGCCCAGATACCTGAGATGAAAGGCGACTCGCCACTTGGTTGACGAAAGATTGCAAGAAGGAAACTTGCTGATTTTGCGTAAATACTGCTTGCAAAGTTTTAGTCAACTGGTCGATATTTAAAAGGCCTATTGCAGCATTTTCCCCTTCTCGACTTTGGAAATATTCAATTAAACTTAGTCCAGCTATTCTGGTAAAATATGCTGCACTAATTCCCTGCACTGCGCCTCCGGCTACGTAGGTGACAGCATTGCTTTTCAGCAGCCCAGTAATAGTTTGGGTAGACATTTCTACCAACCCCAATTTAAACATTTGACTTGCCAAAGTTGCCGCTACTGTCTTAGCTTGGTCTAAGGAAAACTTTTGCTGGTAGATGGCGCCGAGGTCGATTACAAGTTGGGTGCTGATGGCGGTTGTTGCTAGCAAGTCTAACGCTGGAACCGGGTTAGTAAAGACGGCGGCGGCGGCGATGTACTGATATTGTTCGATAATGGGAATTGCCCGATCGCGCCTGACTGCATTTAATAAGGTTTTCGCCTCTAGCTTGATACTTGCAGCCTCGCGCACTGCACTCGCCCAGACCAACTGTTGCCGTTCTTCAGTTAAGATTTTAGTCAATCTTTCCGTCAGCCCGTCGAGTTGAGAGACTTGATTTTCGATGCGTTCTTTAAATGTGCCGTCCGCTTGGTGCTGGCGCACTTTAATAGAATTGGGAGAAGCTGCGATCGCAATTATCTCTTCTGTTCCCAATATTCCTTGCATTTTCTGCTGCAAAGAGTGCAAAACCTGCGACTGCTGTTCTGGCAAATATTGGTCTTGTTTGTTCCAGACTAGCAGCACGCGCTGACCTGCAGAAGCTAGCTGAGATAATGTTTTAAATTCGGAATCTGTGATGTCGCCCGCTGTCACAAACAGCACTAAATCACCGTTGATTTTGGCATCGGCATTTGTATTAGCAAACAGCGCTGCTGTTTCTTGTAAACTAAGCTTTTGCGAGTGTTGAGAGACCCAATTAGAATTTAAAACTTGAATTAAGGCAGTTTTGCCGACAGCTTTGCCGCCTGTTACGGTAATCCGTAAATCTTGTCTATCTAATTCGGCTCTGAGCCGATCGAGCTGTGCTGTTAGATTAGCAGGATCAGCAGAGTTTGGAGCTTCTGAAGCCAGCAATTTAATTGCCGCTTCGGAAGTCGCGATCGCTTTTTCGGCTGCTTCCCTGTTGGCCAAGGGTTGGGGGAGTGCGAGTTCCAGTTTGGGGGATTGTTGCTTCCACCACCAATACCCCGCACCGGCAGCCGCCAAGCCGATGAGTGCCGTTTCGCCCATTTCTGAACCCGAATGCTGTAGAGTTTCCAGCAGCCACAGCGCTGCTGAAAGTCCTATTCCGCCTATCAAAATCGGTCGCCGCAAGTTAAGTGTCATTTTTCCCTTCCTGTGGGTATTGTCGCCAAGCTTAACCTTACCGGGCTTGGCCTCCCTCCCTCTATTCCATCGTACCTCTGTGGCATCCAAACTGGCAGGCGGGCGAGCCGACTTTTTGCGATCGGGATTTGCGGCCCCGGCAACAATCAACTTTTTGCACTTCTACAAACGGGGAATAGGGGACTGAAGTCCTCACTACAAACCAATAGATTTTTACAGGATTTTGCAAATATAATAGTTGATTTTTTCTCTAGGTTGGTAATGCTTGAGATTGTGATTCAAAAATATCAATTATTTGTTTGGGAATTGCTCGCGGGCGCATGGTGGTAACTTCAACCAACACCCAAAGCGCCTCTGCTTTTAACAAGATTTCGTCACTTCCAGCTAAGCGAATTTCGTAGCGGCGAACAGCCCGCGGGCCGCGCATTTGTTCGATCCAAGTGGATATCTCCAATCGATCGCCCGCAGCGGCCGATCGCAAATAGTCAATCTCTATCCGCCGCATTACAAAGACGCCGCCCAGTTCCCGGTAGCGATCGAGGGTAAATCCCAAGTGTTCTAAATGTTCGATTGCAGCGTGTTCTAAATAATGCTGGTAGACAGCATTATTGACATGACCGAGGGCGTCCATTTCGTAATGGCGTACTCTAATTTGTGTAGTAAATGGTGTCAATTTCTCACCTTTCCACTTGTTGCGGTATTTTGTAGTTCCGAGTGCGATCGCACTCTGGGTCGATACTAGCTCGGAACTGATTGCAAGTTACACTAAATAGTTGAAACGTCACTGCTTCCAAGTTAATCTTAGTCCTGGAAGCACGGACGGTCATCAGCTTGGTTTTTTTACGACAATACACTGGCTTAAAACCCTCATTCTCCGTTGAAAAACCCGGTTTCGTGGTTCTGAGTGCGTCCCCAACTAAACCTTTGAGAAATCGGACGGGTAATTGTTTAGTCCCCCAGACAAATCCCTAAACCGCGAGCCGTTTTAACCAGAGTACCATCGAAGTCTACAGGTCTGTATTTGGCGATCGCATCTTCCAGAGGAACGCTCACAACTTCCCGCTTTTGCCAAGATACCATGCAGTCGTATTTCTCTTCGGCAATTAAATCAACTGCTGCGATGCCAAAAGCAGAAGCAACTAATCTTTCTAACGATGAAGGAGTTCCTCCGCGTTGAATATGTCCCAAAACAGTGACGCGAGTTTCTGCACCGCTGCACTCAGAAATTGTATCAGCTAAATACTGACCTATTCCGCCTAATCGACTTTGACTTAAGCGATTTGTGTGCATTACTAACTCGCCTTCTTCAGTGCGAACTGCCTCCGCTACTATAATTAAACAGTAGTTTTTTCCCCGGTCTTGGCGTTCTTGGATTTGGGCACAGATTTTGGAAATTGTGTAAGGGATTTCTGGAATCAGAATTATATCAGCTCCTCCCGAAATTCCGGCACTGATCGCAATATGTCCAGCGTCGCGTCCCATGACTTCAACAATCATGACACGACTGTGACTTGCCGCAGTAAAATGCAAGCGATCGAGTGCTTCAGTGGCAATATTGACAGCAGTATCAAAACCGATGGAACGCTCGGTAATGCCAACATCATTATCAATAGTTTTAGGAATAGCAACTAAATTCAAATTACCTTGTTGAGCAATCTTCCTGAGAATGGCAAGACTGCCATCGCCACCAATGCCAATTAAGGCATCCAGACCTAGTTGGTGATAGCCTTCGATAATGTCCTCAGAACGATCGCGTAGAGTGCCGTCAGGCATTGGGAAAGCAAAAGGGTCGCCCTTATTTGTCGTGCCTAGCATCGTACCGCCAATGGTGAGCCACGAGTCTACTTTCTCAATATCCAACGGAATTGCTTGAGGGGGACGACTCATCAATCCGTTGGTGGCTTGACGAATCCCCATGACTTTCCAATTGTAAGTTCCCGTTGCGCGGTAGACAACGGCTCGAATAACTGCGTTTAAGCCTGCACAGTCACCCCCGCTAGTGAGGATACCGATACATTTTTGTTCTCCCATAATTAAGACCCGACTTTTGTTCTTCAGAACATGAGTTGATATTTTTAGATCCCGATCGTCCAATCCTGATTTTCGACGTAAATATGTAGGCGAAAATAAACCTTACTCTGTAACAGAATGTAAAGCTATCATAACTTTTGTGATGGCTTTCATAAGAGCTCGCTCATTCAGGGAGCTTTTCACTACTTATGTATTTTCCAGCTTCATCGACCTAATGGAGTGCCTCATCTCTGACGCATCCCACAAGTTCGATCGCCAACAATCGTAGCATCGCCAATCACCGTCTCCAACAAAACATCAATTTTACTTGGGATTGAGGCGTTTAGAAACTTGGTTAATTATACCGCTGAGAATAGCACCGCCCATAAGAATTCCCAGGGCGGGATTAAATACGGGCTGCCAGAGACTGTACCACAAATCAAAACCGAGATTCACCCCGGTCGATCGACCTGCTACTGCGATCACAAACCACCCAAAAATGGCAAAGACGAAAAACACATCAGCTACTAAAATCAAGTTGAGAAAGTTAAGAAATTTATCTTTCATTGTCGAGGGTTCCTTTTGAGTGTATATGTGCCAAGTTTGGGCAAGCGGTTGGTAATGGAGCGGATCGATAGCTGCAACTGGCGATCGAATAAAGATAAAATATCATTCAATTGTTTTCGCGCACAGGCTGTCAAAATATGGTTCGCTATACACTTCCTCAAAGCCCCGAAATTATTTTAACTGTCAAGGGGAAAGATTCAGCCAAAGCCCGGGAAGAAGCGATGGATCGGCTGATGGATCTCATGGATGAGGGCAAGCTGCCTACGGAACTCGTGGAGGGATTTGGGCCCAAGCAGTTTGTTGAAGTTAAAGATATCGAAGATGCTGCGTCTGACGGCGAGGATGCGATTACTGAAGCCGTCCAGATTTTGAGCAATTTGGCAAGTCTCAAATTGAAAGTCATGGAATCCCGCGAAGAAGCACTCAAAATCCGGGCGGCGATCGACATTTTGTTTACAGATGAGGCTGTGAGTGCCGAGGAAATTGGTCGTTTGAAAGATGGTTTCAAGGTTCTCAAAAACTTTGCTCAAGCTAATGTCCGCTATCGAGAAGCTAGAAGTAAAGCCGAAGAAGCACGGGCAATTCTCGACGAAGCTTTGCAATCTGTAGAACCGGAAAACAAGGCGCAGAAATCCGCGAAATAATAGCAAGTTGGGTGGAAACTCACATCTTGTACTATTCTCAAGAACAGGCTTTTCGGCCTGTTCCACAAGAAAATTCACTCTTTGTGGAACAGGCCGAAAAGCCTGTTCATAAAAAGCTTATTGACAAGAGTGCCACATCTGAGTTGAAACCTATTTCTGTCATTGCGATCCGAAGGGAAGCAATCGCCGAGGTTTGCGATTGCTTCGTTTCTTTATTCGGACATACAATAACTCGGCGGCAGGATATAATATTAATTTTATCCACATTGAAATCGGGAAAAAATTGTGAGCCAACAACAAACAGGAATTCTCAGAAACTCGATGTCAGGCAGCTTGCTGCTGGCTAAAAAGTTAGGTTTCCAACCAAGAACTGTGATTGATGTCGGTGCCGCCTTGGGAACTTTTAACCTTTACGAAACTTTCCCCGATGCGCGACATTTGCTAATTGAACCCATCGCCGAAAATGAACCTTATCTAGCCAAAATTTGCCGCAAGCTCAAAAGTGCAGAATACATTATTGCGGCAGCGACCAAAGAAGCTGGAGTTTTCACGCTTAACGTCAGTCCCTCTATGTTGCATTCTTCAATTTCTGAAAATCGCGTTACTGACAGCAGCAATCCTTATTTGAGAAACATACCAGCAATTACCCTGGATGGAATATGCAGGGAAAGAAATTTGCCAGGGCCGTATTTAATTAAAGTTGATGTAGACGGAAAGGAATTAGATGTTTTAGCAGGAGCAACTGAGATTTTGCAGCAGACTGAATATGTAATTGTAGAAGTTACTTTGTTCGGTCAGATGTATGATGTCATGAGTTTTATGAAGTCCCAAGGATTCGCAGCTTACGATATTGTTGATTTGTCATATCGTCCGATTGATAAGGCTTTGTGGCAAGTTGACATGGCTTTTGTGAAGGAATCCGGTCACTTCAGAAGAGAGAAGGGTTTCGCCACCGGAGAGCAGGATATCGAAGCACTTAACTCGCATCTCAAAGCTTATCGGCAAAGTTTCATCCAATACATCGACACTCATTACAGCGACCCAGTAGAGCAGGAACCACAGGTCACTCAAGCTGTTTTGGGCGAAGATTGTGTCATCATTTAACTCAAGTTGCTTCCATCTGGTACCAAATCCGGGTAGCACTTGGCACGCTTATTTAATTAATCCTCAACATCTAAAAAACTGGTTTTCTAAATGCTGCTATTGCCGTCTCTAAACTGGCAATCTGCTGTCAATTGGCTTTCACTGCATATCAGAAAGTGGGAATGCCCTAATGCGGCAGGGCGGTTTCATTTTCTTGTAGGGGCAAACCCCCCGTGGTTGCCCCGATGCCTGAAATGCCCATGACATCATCTGTGGGTGAGGGCGGGCACTCTTGGCACCGCCCCTACAAAAGCCTGATTTTCCCTAGGGGCAAACCCCCCGTGGTTGCCCCGAAACAGCCCTACGCTGTGACGGCGGAGTGTCAACTACCACAATTAATCCCAAGGCGCTTTTATTGTGAATCGTTGAGTTGCTGGCGGCCTAAGCTGTCAACCATCAACCAGTGGAAGCGGGCAATTCTATTTCTTGAGCCCAAGGTATTGCTGCCAAAATATAGTAGATGTCATCTCCTTGGAAGCACTTTTCCATTTTTCACTTAAGGATGACCATTCATTAATACCTTCAGCAGCAACTTTAAACCACCTAGTCAAAAGGTTAGTACCAGCTAATTTATCTACCTCATTTTGGTTATTATAGCTTTTACTAAGCTTTACAATGCTCATGTGAAAGCTTTCTGGGTCAGAGTTTTTGATAAAATCTGGGCCTTTTAGATAGTCTTCAAAAGCTTTTACAACCATCTCTACATGATTATAATCAAATTTTGCTAAAGCCTGAAGTATTACTTTTGTCAAATGCTCAACTGCCGCCATATATTCTGGAGAATAATGGATGGAATAAGCTATTAAATCATTGCGGATATAATAATAATTTTCCCAATTTACATTCTTGGCCGCCGCTGGTTGATGCCACACCGCCATTGATGGAAAAGCTACAATGTTATTCCCCAACTCTTTTATTCTTAAACCAAACTCCACATCATCTATTTTGATAAATAAAGGCAGCGGTAATTTAGTTTGTTCAACAAGTTCCTTAGAAAAAGAGAAAAACCAAAATCCGCCATAGTCTACATCTTCTTCCTTGAGCAACCTGTTGAGAGAATTAGAATCTCGTAAATCGATATTATAATTTAAAGCAATTAATGCCCCAGGCCCAAATCCTCTAGTTTTAGAATAGGCGTTGTACGATGCTCCTGCTTCATACAACATATGCTTTTTCTGTAAATTTAGCAGTCCACCCGCTACAGCAAAATCCGAATTGGCGTATTCATACAAAGGAAATAATTTATAAATACATTCACTTTCTAACTCTATATCATCATCCATAAGCAAAAAGTGAGAATATTTTTCTTCCCCTAAAGCTTCGACTAACCCTCTGGTAAAGCCACCGCTTCCACCCGCATTTATATTAGGAACTAGCCTCAGTTTTGGCTTTCCGAAATCAGCTTCATCTAAAGTTCTACCATTATCAACAACGAATACTTTAAAGTCCTTGGTTTCTAGCAATTCATCTTGAAAAATTGCAGTTAATGTATTTTGTATGAAGTCCTCTTTTTTAAAGGTGCAAATTACAATCCCCAATGATACTTCTCTAGTTTTACTTTCATCAGTTGCTATCCATGCCCCTTTAAATTCGCCCCGTTCACTAGAACAAGTTATTTCAAAATATATTCTGCCCGCTTTTTTGCCTTGAAAGAGATTTATTGGTGAGATTTTTACCGGCTCCGAGAATTGACATTTCTCAAAGCTCTCTTCAGAAATTATTTCTTTGTTTTTTTGTCCATCAAATTCTCGGTAAACAGAAACTTTAAAATCGCCTTCAAGTTTCAGTACATAGTAGATAGAGCTAAGAGTTGTATATTGAGTATAATATCTCTCGTAAAACGAATTAAAATAAGAATTTGAGGAGACAACACCACCCCGATATAAAACAACTTTTTTGTCATTTTCCTGATAGTTTATAGATGCAGATTCATTACACCGTATATATACATCCGCGGCCTCGGCTGATTTTGGTAGCTTAATGCCAGCTAATATATTCATGTAATATCTACCTCTTTTTGTACTAAACTTAGTTATTTTATTTGACTGATGTTAAACAGTCTTAGCTTAAGAGTAAATTGTGGATAGGTTCTAGTACCTCCTCCTTTAGACATAACTCATATCACATTTTTTTAAGCCGTGGATAAAGAGATTGATATCGAAACCAAGCCTCTTCTAGGATTGGATCAACTGATTGGGGAGTGGCAGCAAGCATTGGTGTGGTTGCCAGTTTGATGGTGTCATTAGCATCTGCGTATACGCCAATTCCGATACCCGCCAGTAGAGCAGCACCACGTCCAGAAGCCGCAGCAACTGTAGTTGAATAGAGGGGTATTCTCAATACATCGGTCAGTAATTGTTTCCATGGCATTTCTGCTGTTCCACCGCCTGCTAAACGCAGTTCTGTCGCTTTAAAACCTGTTGCTTCAAGGGCCTCAAAACCTTGTCGTAAGGCAAAAGCAACTCCCTCTAAAGCTGCCCTCATCAGGTGCGCCTGTGTGTGATGAAGTCCAAGCCCCACCCATGCGCCACGTACATAGGGGTCGAGGTGTGGAGTTCGCTCACCTGTGAGGTATGGCAAAAATGTCAATCCTTCACATCCTGGGGGAACAGAAAACGCTTTAGTATAGACTTCCTGCCAGCTCAAACCGAGGATACCTCGCACCCACTCCAGCGCTAACCCCGCATTTTGCATTGCAGCAAGGGTGTACCACTGGTTAGGTAGGGCCGATCGATAGAGATGGGTACGACCATGACGATCGATAATTGGTTGCGATCGAGGTGTAATGATTTGAGCGCCTGTGCCGATGGTTAGTTGAACCAATCCAGGCTCTAGTAGTCCGTTACCAAGCGCCGCCGCAGCGGTATCCGCAGCACCAGCAATAACGGGTAAGCCAACAGGTAAGCCGAGATGCTCTGAAGCAATAGTTGTTAGGTAGCCGGAGATCGCACTTGAGGGGATAATTTTTGGTAACCAATCACTACGTAGATTCAGCCCTGAGATGGCATCCTCTGCCCAGTTGTCCGACACAACATCGTAAAGCAAAGTACCGCTAGCATCAGATGGTTCTGTTGCAACTTCTCCAGTCATCCGTAACCGCAGCCAATCTTTTGGCTGAAGTGCCCAACGCGCTTCGGTGTAGACAGTAGCCTCGTGTTCTCGTAGCCACAACAAAGTGGGGCCCGCCATTCCAGCCGTAATCGGGTTGCCCAATCGCTCTCGAATAGCAGCATCGAGCGAATGATAAGTGTTAAGCGTGGCACTAGAGCGAGTATCCGCCCAAAGGATAGCAGGGCGCAGAGGCTGACCCGACTCCGAAGCTAGGACAACGCCGTGCATTTGTCCTGAAAGTGCGATCGCCTGTACTTGGTCAGCGTGATTTCCCACTGCCTTCCTAACAGCCGAGGCAACAGCTAACCACCAATCTTCTGGCTCCGACTCAGCCCATCCAGGTTGGGGTGCATGAACAGGATAGGATGTTGATGCTTCACCTATAGTGGTTCCGTCTATCGCTAGGAGCAATGCCTTAGCAGAGCCTGTTCCTAAATCTATACCCAGCAGCATGATAGCTAATCCTCAAATCATTCAGTGTCTTAGCAAACGGGCGATCGCTTTTACCAATTCATCGGGTTCAACAGGCTTGGAGATATGTATCTGAAATCCGGCAGCTAAGGCTTGCTGCTGATTGATCTCTCCAGCATAGGCAGTAAGTGCGATCGCAGGAATCGTGCCTCCCTGTTGGGGTGACCACTTTCTAATTTGCCGAATTAGGGCATAACCATCCATCTCTGGCATCCCAATGTCACATAAGAGTACATCGGGGAGAGATTGATTCAGAAGGGTCAACGCCTGTGCCCCCGAAGCTGCTGTGGCAACTTGTGCGCCAGATTGCATCAGGGTGAATGCTGCCAACTCCCGCATATCTGCATCGTCGTCCACAACCAAGACCTGAATACCTGCTAAGTCTGCCGCACTTTCTGGATGCCTGTCATCAGAATAGGGTTCCGGCTCTACGATGTTTAACGGTAGCCGGATGGTAAATGTAGCCCCTAAGTTCTGTCCTAAGCTGTCTGCTTGAACGGTTCCTCCATGCAGTTCGGTAAAATGACGGACGAGCGCTAGTCCCAATCCCAATCCGCCGAATTGTCGGGTTATGGTGCCATCTTCTTGACGGAAGTAGTCAAACACATGGGGTAAGAACTCTCGTTTGATGCCTTTTCCAGTATCTTTGACTTGAATCTGAGCGTACATACCAACCTGCTCTAGTTGCACGTCGATGCGTCCTCCGGTTGGGGTGAACTTCACAGCATTGGAGAGGAGGTTCCAGACTACTTGTTGGAGGCGATTGCTATCGCCTGAAACCGTTCCTGAAATAGGATTAAATGTAGTCTGGATTTGAATGTGTTTGGCTTCGGCTGCTAGTCGTACCGTTTCCCGTGCAGCCTCAATCATTGCCGCTAGATTCACAGGAGCGACGTTTAACGTCATTTTTCCTTGCAGAATGCGCGAGACATCCAACAAGTCCTCAATTAATTGGGCTTGCAGCTTGGCGTTGCGTTCGATCGTTTCCAGCGCTTGCTGGGTTTTTGTGGTATCTAGTCGCCCTGTTCGTAGCAATTTTGTCCAGCCCAGAATCGGATTGAGGGGCGATCGCAACTCGTGGGACAATACTGCTAAAAATTCGTCTTTAATCCGGTTAGCCGCTTCTGCTTTTGCGCGATCGCGTTGAGCTAACCGATATAACTGAGCATTGTCGATCGCCAAGGAAGCACGACGCGCCAATTCCTCTGCCAGTTGCAAATCTGCTGAGGTATACCGTCGTCCAGATTCGGCTGAGATAAAGGAAATGGCCCCTAGAATTCGTGCCTGAGTTCGTAGTGGCACCGTCATTACCGATTTGAATCCAACCTGCCGCAGTATTTCCAAATGCTTTGAATCACGCGCTGCCTGTACCAGCAGTTCATCGGGAATATCCGGCACAAAATCAGATTGCCCAGTTCGCAAGGTGTATGCAGCACCGCGAGGGTCATCCGGATTCATAGGATACTTGTCTCTAATCTGATATGCCCAATCCAGTTTGGCAGGGTCGATGTGAGCCACTGCAATCTGCTCGATCGAACCATCCTCTTCTATCATGTGAACCGTACACCAGTCCGCTAATTCCGGCACTGTAAGCTGTGCGACTCGCTCTAGAGTCGTTTGATAATCGAGTGAGGATGCCAGCACCGTACTTGCCTCAGAGAGAAAGCGTTGGGCAAGCTCTAACCTGACGCGCTCAGTCACATCGACTACATAAACTAAAACCCCTTCAACCTGAGCATTTGAGTTAACAGTCGGAAGATAGTAAACGTTGTAGTAACCGGGACGGCGATCGCTGCGTCCGGGAACATTCACCGCAAAGTTGGGTGAAGTGAAGGGATTTCCTGTGGTGTATATCTGATGAAAGACTTTAACTACTTGGGGATCGAATTGACCAAAAAGTTCTGAAATGGAATGTCCTAAGTGTTGCTCGCGGGTTAATCCATTAATTTCTGCCAAGGCTTCGTTGATGGAAATAAATCGCTGCTTTTCATCTAACAGGCCAAGTCCAATCGGAGACGTGTCAAAAATATTTGCCAGTTGGCGCTGTGCGGCTTCTGCCTGAGAACGGGAAATACGTTCGCGCTCTAACAGTTGTTCTCGTTCTTGTTCGGCATACTTGCGCTCCGTCACATCCAGCACCAGCGATAACACCGAAATCATCCGTCCCGATTCGTCCCTGAGACTGGAGTTATACCACTCGCAGTGCACAATGTTGCGATCTTTGGTGTAATTGCGGTTGTATGAAAAAATATGGGCTTCTTCACCATAGACCAGCCGTTGGCAGACTTCTGTCACCGTTTCCAGGTCTTCCTCAAAGACAAAAGGTATCTCTGTTAAAGATTTGCCCAGAATTTCTTCGGCTTTCCAGCCCAAAATGCGCTCTGCACTAGCAGACCAGCGAGTGACTTGAAAGTCTCGATTCCATTCAACGACTGCCATTGGAGAGTTTTCAACATGGAAGTTGAGCTTTTGTAGAGCTTGACGCAACGCCTCTTCTGCTTGCTTGCGTTGTGTGATATCGATGACGACGCCGATCGAGTGCTTGGGATTTCCCTGAGAATCATAAGTAAACTGTCCTCTCGCTTCAACCCAGTGAATGGAGCCATCTGGCCAACGCAGGCGATGTTCATGGTGATACTCTTTCTTTTCAGCTATAGCTAGCTGAAGTTTCACATTAGCTTCTGCTAAGTCATCAGGATGAACCCGACTTGCCCAAACCTCATAGCTGGGTTCGCACTCATTAGGTTGCAGACCGAGTACCATGAAGTGCCCTTCTGACCAATGCCTTGCTTTGGTCTGCATATCCCAGTCCCAGGTTCCCATGCGTCCAACCTTCAGAGCGAGTTGCAGGTGAGCTTCACTTTCTCGCAATTCCTCTTCTGCCCGCGAGCGCTCCACGGCTAGCCAGGTTTTTTCAGCAATTCGCTCCATCAGCACCACATCTTCCTTCGTCCAGTGGCGACCAGAGACATGGTGCAACACCAACAATGCGACAAATTTCCCATCTTTCACCAATGGAACACATAGGAGAGATTTGGTTTGAATTGCGTTAAAGGTAGCAGCTCCCGATCCGGCAGTCCGAGGATCGGTATCAACATCGTCCACGACGATTGTTCTGCCTTGCTTTAATTCAGCAATGAGTTCAGGGCCAAACGAATCCATGCGATGTCTACCCACTATGCTGATTACACCATTGCAATAATCGCGATCGACAATCACATATTCCTGAGTAGAATCAATTTCACCGTAGGTACAGCGAGTGACTTGGAAATATTGCCCTGCGGAGCTAACCACTCGCCACATAATTTCCTTCGAGTCTTGAATGGCACGAATCGCATCATTCAATTCGATTAGGAATTGCTGAATTTCTTCTTTCTGCTGGAGGTTCTTGAGCAGTTGTTCAATTTGTTGCCTTGCCCGCACCTGGGCTGTCACTTCAATGTTATAAATCAACACACCCTGAATGGTTCCCTCAGCATCCCGCCAAGCTGTAAAGATGCAGTGGAAAAATGCTTCTTCCAACACCCCATCGCCGTTCCGATCCCAGTAAGTAGGTGACTCCTCCCGAATAAATGTTTCTCCCGTCCGGTAAACCTGTTCAAACGCTTCAAAGTAAATTTGCCCCTCTATCTCTGGGAAAACATCCCGTATTGATTTCCCGATCAGGTCGGGAGTGCGCCCAGTCGCTTGCAGGTAGGTGGGATTGGCAAATTCATACACAAGATCGGCACCTTTAACAATGGCAATCATGGCAGGCAATTGCATCAGGATGTCATGCAACCGCTTGCGTTCGGTTTCGGCTTCGAGTCGGGCAGATTGTTCTCGTTTTAAAAGACGATCGCGTTCTGCTTCGATCTGTTTGCGTTCTGTAATATCAACCGAAACGCCAATCATGCGAACTCCTTGCCCCGTCTCATCCCGATAGACTTGTCCCTGACTGTTGAGCCAGCGCACAACGCCGTCTGGACAAATTACCCGATACTCCGGTGCGTAGGGCTGTTCCCCAGCCATTGCCCCTACCGTCGCTTGGAGCACCTGTGGTCGATCGTCTGCATGAATGAGTGCAAAAAAGTCTTCTCCTGTGCCTTCATGAAAACCCCAAACGTCTAGAGCATTAGCAGAACACACTACCTGATTGGTCGGCAAATCCATATCCCAGACCACCATCTGAGCCGCCGTTAATGCCAATCGCAAGCGTTCTTCGCTCTCTCGTAATGCCTGTTCAACCTGTTTGTAATCCGTCACATCTTGGAAGATAACAACGGCTGCAACAATCTCTCCCTGACTATCTAAAATTGGTGCTGAGTTGATGTTAATGAAGACGCGGCTACCATCATCTCGATGAATTTCCATCTCTTCGTTGGTAACGACCTCACCGGTTTTTAGCGATCGCGCCAGGGGATACTCATGAGGGGCATAGAGCTGACCCTCTGAGCCAAAAAAGGCTTTAAATGGAGCAATGGGTGCATATTCCTCAATCTCAAGCGACTGTTCATAGTCATACCCAACAACTTGCTTGGTTTGTTCGTTCGCTAGAACTAACTTACCGGATGCCGCATCGGCAATTATTACACCCGCAGGCATCTGTCGCAAAACGGCTTCAAATCGGCCGCGTTCGATTTCCAGCTCGTGCAATAACCGTTCTCGTTCTGCCTCTGCTTGCTTGCGTTCTGTAATATCGCGAAAATAAACTGCTACTCCTGCAGTCGAGGGATACGCCTTCGCCTCTATCCAACGCTGGACAGATTCCCCAAATTCTTCCCAGGAAACAGGAACCTGTTCCGTCATTGCCCGATGGAGTTCTCGATAGGGAATTGCACCAACCAGCTCAGGAAAAACCTCATTCCAAACGTGCTTTCCTAGTAGATATTCTGGTGTTTTGTGCAGGATTTGAGCCGCCGCCCCATTCACGTAGGTGTAGCGCCAGTCGCGATCGAAGGCGACAAAAGCATCCGTAATGCTTTCCAGAATCGTTGCTACCTTGCCCTCAGTTTCTTGGGCAGGGAACAACTGTTCGCCTTCAAGAGTGCGGGCAAAGCGTTCAATGACTTCAGAGCGAGAAATTCCTCGCCTGTGAGCCTCTTTATCGAGCGATCGCCATGCTGTATTAGTGAGAGATACGCTCACTCGTTCTTTCGTCTCCGAGTTCCAATTGCTAAGAAACTTGCCTGTGGCGTCGCGCTTCATTAAGATTCATCCGTATACATACACGGTCTTCTCTATTGAACCTGAGTTACTCACTCAGGAGAATCCACCTTAAGATAGATGCTTTGGCCAGAGGCAATACGAATGCAGATGGTACTTACGACAATCGGCCTAGTGTTCCTTTAGCACCAAACTCATGCAAACTACGCAACTGGTCAGCAACAGTCTCGACGAAACGTGGCGACTGTACTAAATCTCCAAAAATCTCAAATATGCTGAGAAATGGAGTGGGATCTGTTTTACCTGAGCGGGCTTGTTGAGTGAGGATATCAGCTAAAGGGTCATCAATGACGATAGGACGGTTTTGGTCGTCGTAACCATTGAGATAGTGACACCAAGCAGCGATCGTCAAACTTAGGTAATCGATCGCACCTTCAAGTTGTAATTTATCGCGCATCGATCCCAAAACAAACTTAGGAATTTTGGCCGATCCATTCAGGCAAAGGCGCGGAAGCTGATCGCGAATTTTGGGATTGGAAAACCGTTCAATTAAAGTTTTTTTATAATCGTCTAAATCGATCCCAGGAACAGGTTGGAGCGTTGGTGTCACCTCATCCATCAGGTTAGCGACTGCTTGCTGAAACAAGGGATCGGCCATGACTTCATAAACGTAGGTATAACCTGCCAGAGAGCCGAGATAGCCAATCAGCATATGGCTGGCATTGAGAAGCCGAATTTTCATCATTTCATAGGGATGAACATCCTTAGTCATCTGTACGCCAACGGATTCCCAATCCGGTCTGCCTGCACAAAAGGTATCTTCGATTACCCACTGAATGAAAGGCTCCGCGACGCAGGGAAACGCATCATCAATACCAAACTGTTGGGCTACCATTTTGATATCTGCTGGGGTTGTCAGCGGAGTAATGCGATCGACCATGCAGTTGGGAAACGCAACGTGTTCAGCAATCCAACTTCCTAAATCTGGATCGCGCATTTGGGCAAATGTCGTTAGCATTTTCCGCACCATGTTGCCGTTGCCCTGGATATTGTCGCAGGACAAGACTGTAAAGGGTGCCAACCCCTGTTTACGCCGCTTTTCGAGTGCGGCTGTCAAAAAACCGTATGTCCCAATTGGTTGCTCAGGATGTTGCAAATCGTGCTGCATCGTCGGGTGGTTTACATCGAAATTGCCACTTCCTTCAATGTAGTAGTAGCCGCTTTCTGTGATTGTTAGAGTAACAATTCGGCATTTGGGATCTGCTAATGCTTCAATAACTGCTTGACGATTGTCTGGTGCAAACAGGTATCGAGTGATTGAACCAATGATTCGAGCGCGATCTCCTTCTAGCGATCGCTCAACTAAGGTATACAAACAATCTTGGGACAGAAGCGCATCCCGCATACGCCTGTCATATTCATTGTCAAGCAATCCAACACCACAGATTCCCCAATCACTACCAGGATTCTGATGGAAATAATCATCGAGATAGAGCGCTTGGTGCGATCGATGAAATCCACCAACTCCAATATGCAAAATTCCATTAGTAATTGGATGGCGATCGTAATTGGGTACGCGCACGTTTCCAGGTAAACGAGATAGGGATGCTTGATTCAGCTTGATTGTTGAGTCTGTGCTGGTATTGCTGTTCATCTTAATGTATGACCTTGTGATGACGGCTGATTATCAGTATTGCAGGATGGTTGAAAAAGGTGGAGTCTATTTTGGCGAATCTGCATGGCAAGTCGATCGCAAAACCGATCGCCGATGAAGTTGTCGCCCAAGCTATTCTTGAGAATATCTAACTTTTCAGGGGTTGCCGATGGCAGATGAAAAGACAACCCAGACCCCCACTTCTTTGGTGAAACCCTGATTGCCCTGAATCAATGTGATTCAGAAGTCGGGGCTCTGCCGGGAAGCATAATAAAGTTCGGTACATCAACTCATCGTATTCGGTAAACCCCTATGGTTCAAAACGTTGTGATCATTGGATCTGGTCCGGCTGGACTGCTACTGGCACATTATTTATTGCGTCGGGGCAACTACCATATTGATATCTATGAACGTCGTCCCGATCCTCGGTTGACTGATGTTTCTGGAAACCGCACATTTCCGCTCTCGCTTCAGGAACGGGGCAGAAAAGCCATTCGAGCCATTGCTGGGTTAGAGGAGGCGATCGCCGCTCAAAGTGTGTTCTGTCACGGGACAATTATTTATCGGAAAAAGGGCAAATCCCGATCGGTTCCTCGCGAAAATCCGGTTCTCACAATCGATCGCAATCGCCTCGTGACGATTCTGTTGAAGCAATTAACCGAAACCTCTAGTCCGAATCAGGTTAAAGTACATTTCAACTGTGAATGTACGGCTGTGGATGGAACGGCTAAAACCGTGATGTTGAAACCTTCAGAAGGAGATAGCTTTACCGTTCACTACGATCTACTGGTGGGTGCCGATGGGGCGCGATCGCAAATTCGAGAGTATTTAGTCGAGAATGCAGGCTTGGCGTCTTCCCAAAGCTATGTTCCAGATGCCTATAAATCGGTGTTTTTAAGTCGGCTCAATCCGAGTACAGGAGTGGAGTTAGAACCGAATAAAATCCATGCCTGGAATTTGAATAATCAAACCCGGATGCTGATGGTACCTCAGCCAGGAGATCAGTTGAGTGGCGTGATTATTTTTGATGCACAGACTAATCCCCTAGAAGGATTATCCACGAAAGAAGAAGTCAAGGCATTTTTTGAGGAAAATTTCCCGCTGTTTGGTCAGTTGATGTCGTGGGAAGAAGCGGAAGCGTTGTTGAAGCGTCCAGTGGCAAAGGTGCTAACGGTACGCTGCGATCGCTTTCATGAGGGCGATAGTGTGTTGCTGATTGGCGATGCTGCTCATGCGGTGTCTCCCTCGATTGGGCAGGGGTGTAATTCTTCGTTAGAAGATGTGCTGATTTTGGGACAATTGTTGGACCAGTATGGGGATGATTGGGGGAAGGTTTTGCCGCAGTTTTCAGAGCAGCGAGTCCCGGATGCCCATGCCTTGGAAGAGTTATCAAATTATTCGTTTCCTCGCACGAAGTGGTTGGTGGTTGAGTTTTTCTTGCGGTTGACGATAGGAAGGCTATTTCATCGATTGTTTCCCCGTTTAGTTAAGCCGTCTGTGTTTGATTTGGTGTTAGATACGGACTTGTCTTATTCGCAGGTGCTGAGTCTGAGCCAAGGTTGGATTCATAAGGTGAAGCGTTCGATGGCCCAGAATTCTTGATATTCAGCAACGCCATTTTTCACCATTGTAACTAAGGGCATCAAGCGATCGCCTGATGCCCCCTGTCCTTACACTGGGATTGCTGATAATAGCCCGATAAGATCGTGCATCCGCTCGATAACTTGGTGGGCACCAGCCGACTCAAGAGCATCTGCACGGCTGCTTCGTTCATCCTCGCTGATATGAGTTCCCCCTACATAACCGATAATCTGCCCAATTCCCGCGGCAACGGCAGCCCTTATCCCACTGATAGAATCTTCAATTGCCACGCAATCGGAAACTTCTGCGTCCAGACATTTCACTGCATATAGGTAGATGTCAGGAAGTGGCTTGGGACGCGGAACCGGGAGAGAGTCGTGAGCGCTAAATACCTGCTCGCTTGGGAAATAGTCGGTCAGGGCAGCAGCACAAAGGCAAGCACTCAGCCGCTGTAAGCTGCTGTTACTTACTAGCGCATATTCAAATCCGTCGTCGCGCAGGGAAGACAGCACTTGGGGCGTTCCTTCTGTCGCTTTTGCCTCTACAGTAAGCCGTTCAATCGCTCTCTTTTCTTCTTCAGCCACTAGCCTGTCAATATCCCGCTCATTAAGACTGGTTAATGAGTCTGGGTAGAGCTGTTTGAGTATTTCCCTGTAGGGTTTCCCGGCGAAGCTTTTAACAAAGTCCTCAAGCTCATAGTGTTGAGCGCCAGGGAACTCACTAGCAACTTCATTTGTCAGCCTCCATGCGCTCTTAAGTGCTATGGTTTCACTGTCAACAACAGTTCCGTCATGATCGAAAAGCACCACCTTATCATGCTGAAGCTGTTTCATTTAAAAGACCTCCCTCACTGTAATTTTTCAGCGTAGTCAATAGTCCTTGGGTCTGGAGATCTCGCAAAGCTTGGAGGCATTCATTATCTACGAGCTCTGTCTGTTCGCAATTCTCCAATCCCAGAATCCCGCTAATTAGTGCGCCTTCTTGAATCGCTGTAATTGTGCTTTGGGTATCCTTGGCATAATAGGGCTGACCAGACTCGCACGCCTCTTCTCTGACTGCAAGAAGCCACGCCGCAACAGGAAGTATAATACGCTTCATGCTGACTTTTCGGCTATAAGCATCCTGAAGTATCGGAAATATATACTTGCCTACTTTCCTACAGGTTTCTGAAGAGATTCTCTCCGTAGTATCGGGAAGATCTTCGTTACTGAGCCTTACTAAAACTTGCTCCATATATTGTTCACACATCTGGCGAGGCACTGGTGTTGCTGCTGCGATATCGTCCATGAGAAGCCGAGTAAACAACTGGAATTCCGGTAGCGCGATCGCCTCGTGCATATATTCTATACCTGCTCTTACAGCTAAACAGGCTATGAAGGAGTGTACTGCATTCAAGAATCTCGACTTCATATAGAGGAAGGGAGTGATGTCGCTAGTCATAATCACCCCCGTATCTTCCCACTTGGGGCGATCGCCTGCGAATTTGTCTTCCACGACAAACTGCCAAAATGGTTCGGTTACAATGGGTGCGCGATCGCGAACTTGCAACAGTCGGCTGGGGTAGTTATAGTCGGATTCCTGTTCTTGAGGCACAATCCTGTCTACAACCGAATTAGGGAACGTGGCGTTATCCCTGATGTATTCTGCAAGCTGAGGATCGATCTCTTCAGCGTAAGCTAGCACTGCTTTTTGCAGGATATCCCCGTTTCTTGGGAGGTTGTCGCAAGAAAGGGTGGTGAACGGAGTCATGCAGCGATCACGTCGTCGCCGCAGCGCCTCTACGATAAAGCCAATTGCAGTAGTTGGAGTGGAATGATTTTGCAAATCGTGCGCGATGTCTTCATTCGTTGTGTCGAGATTAAAATTCTTGTCTAGATGGTAGCCTCCTTGAGTAATAGTAAGAGTCACCAGATGCACAGAGGGAGACGCCATCTTTTCAAGCACATACTCGCACTTGTCTCTACCATTAACTATTTCCCTGATAGAACCTATAACTTCCGCTTCCTCACGATTTTGAGCGCAACTAGAGTGTTTGGTCAAACTGTAAAGGAATCTCTGCGGTTTCAACCTAGTAATGGTCTGTTGACTCTTGAGGCTAACCCCACAAATCCCCCATCTCTGCTCTTGGGAATTCTTCTGTGCAAGATAGTTATGTATTATGTAGGCAAGATGCCCCCTAAAAAAACGACCTGGCCCGAAATGGACGATACCAGTCTTAAGCGCCCTCCTGTCGTAAAGAGACTGTTGCCTCCACAAACCAGTTACAGTACCGAAGCGAGAACTTGAAGAAACACTGGGCGGTCTGAGTAAGTTAACCATGAGACTTCTTAAATAAGTGTGATAAGGTAAAATGAAAATTGGTCAGTCTGGGTATACCCGATGACCTACAAGCAACACAAATGTCTCAAACTGCGAAAATTTCTGGTATCCTTTGTGCCATCTACAAAGAAGCGTATTACCACATGGTAATTAGGGTGTGACAGATAGAGCAGAGAAAGAAAAAATCAGGTAAACCTAATTAATAATAATCAAAGCTCAATTGGTCATTAACCTGAAGTAAGGCACAAGAGTAGGCGACCTACTGCAACTTTGTTCAACTTTGGCAAGTGCGTAAGCCGAATGTATGTCCTATAAGAAGGCGCAAATAGAGTGCTTTTAATTCTGGCTTGAGCTTCCCCAATAACTCTGTAGACTTTGATGTTATTTCCCTGGGTCGCTGCTATCCTCCGTCTTCAGGAGAATCTACAAACAATTTTTTATAGGGAGTTAAAACAACAGGGTAGTTAGGGTCTCACAGGTAGAACAGAGACAGAAGAAATCAGGTACACTTAATTAATTAAGTATCAAAGATCAAGTAGTCATTAACCTGAAGTAAGGCACAAGAATACGCCACATACTGCCACTTTGTTTAGCTTGGACAAGTGGGTAAGTCGAATGTCTTTCCTACAAGGCGCAAATAGACTGCTTTTAAATTATGCCTTTAGATTACCTAATAACTCTGTACACTTTGTATGTTATTTGCCTAGGTCGCTGCTATCATCTGTCTTCAGGAGAATATACACATAATTCTTTAGAGGGACTTATAACCACAATCAAGTGTATATTTGGCTAGAAGCAGTTAAGTTAGAGTTTGGCGTTGGTGTAGCAAGCGTCCAAAAAACAACGCTTGCGTGGAAAAGTCCTGTCTGTAGCGGATGGCTGATACAGCATTGCAAGGCCGTTTCAGTCTGTCTATAAATTTTTAAAGTTTCTTCACTCATTCTCTAAAATTGGAATTACGACTCGACTAATTGAGGAACGGATAGCCGAAGTGCAGCGGGATGTGAGAGTCCATTACTCAGAGGTTGCCATCAACTTGCTGGGATTGTGGGAACACCGAGGGAATGTGGAACTGTACTTCAAACACGGGTACAAAGTGTTTAATTATCGCATCGAGAAACTGACGGAGTATTTCGGTGCGATTCGTTGAAACGTGAATCACGGTAATCAGTCCGTACATAGCGTTTCCAGCCACAAGGCTGAACTCTCGGTCTGATAAGGGTGCAAGCCCCTTCTACCAGACTCAGGTATGACTCCCTATCTGCCCACACCGACCAAGCTTGATTCTTGGAGAGTGAAGCTGGGAACAGGACGCAATCAGACATCCAATGTGGGGTGACACTGGCGTTAATGGGGAGTTCCGATGGTGAAAACAGAGCCTAGAAAAGTAACTTACTCCGGAGCGGGACACAGACCAACCACCCGACTCCACTGGAAATTATTCCCGCCGAATATCGAAATAATATCGGCAAGAGTCCAGGGAATCCAGTAGTTAAAATGGCTCCACCTAAAGGAACAATCAATCTAACCGAGGGAACGAAGAAAAACGAGCTGAGGGTCAAGGGGAAGTCGAACTCCAAGTAGGCTAGACGAGCAGCGGAACTCCCTTAGTTCGGGTAGGACAGACCGTAATTGGTCTGAGGTGTTCAGAAAACATAAGTTAGAGCAGAGCATGATTAGACACAACAGAAATGTTAGTGAATCTTGGAAGACGTTACCGTGGAAGAAATTCCGCCGTAATTTATTTCGCCTACAAAAACGAGTGTTCAAAGCGATTCAGGTTGGAGACAAGCAAAAAGCGAAGTCCCTTCAAAAGCTAATTCTGAAATCTCGGGCTGCAAGAATGCTGGCGATACGTCAAGTAACTCAACTAAACGCTGGTAAAAAGACTGCGGGAATAGATGGAAAAGCCTCACTCACATTTGAGGAAAGGCTTGTTTTGAGTGAAGAACTCAGAAACAAAAGTAACAACTGGAAACATCAGAAGTTACGTTCAATACCAATCCCTAAAAAGGATGGGAGTACCCGCCTCCTTAAGATACCGACTATCGCCGATAGAGCGTGGCAATGCCTCGCAAAATACGCGCTAGAGCCAGCGCACGAAGCAACTTTCCACGCTAGGAGTTATGGATTTAGAACAGGAAGGTCGGCGCATGACGCGCAAAAAATCCTATTTAATAATCTACGCTCTTGTTGCAACGGAATAGAAAAACGAGTTATCGAGCTCGATATCGAAAAATGCTTCGACAGGATAAGCACGCGCGAGCATAATGGAACGACTCATCGCCCCAAGAGGCATCAAGACCGGAATATTCCGCTGTCTAAAATCAGGAGTCAATCCAGAATTTCCAGAACAAGGAACCCCGCAAGGGGGCGTGGTAAGTCCATTATTAGCCAATATCGCTCTCAATGGGATTGAGGAAATACATCAATCAGTCCGTTACGCGGACGACATGGTAATAATTCTGAAACCTAAAGATGATGCGAAGGCAATACTTGATAAAGTCAGCGAATTTCTGGCAGAACGAGGCATGAAGGTTAGTGAAAAGAAAACCAAGCTAACGGCTACGACAGATGGATTTGACTTCCTCGGTTGGCATTTCAAAGTGCAAAACAACGGGAAATTTAGATGCGTTCCATCAGCGGACAATTTTAAAGCATTCCGTCAGAAGGTAAAACACATCGTCAACAACTCGAATTATGGCGCTACGGACAAGGCTGAGAAATTAGCCCCTGTGGTTAGAGGCTGGAGAAATTACCATCGCTACTGTAAGTTAGATGGGTCACGGTTTTCGCTGTGGTTCCTCAACAATAGAGCCTTCAAGGTATTTAAAAAGGAGGCGAAACAGAACCGCTATACTGCCAGGAAACTGGTAGAAAAGGCGTTCCCGGCGGTTCCTTACTCCGAAAACAAATTTGTCAACGTCCAAGGAGAGAAATCACCCTACGACGGAGATACAGCGGTTCCCGCTGTTATGAGGTACAATCAATAATAATGAAATATCATTGTGTAATCAAACCTAATGAAAGCA
>NZ_JAUBOY010000046.1:0-59120 GCF_036700465.1 Microcoleus sp. T3_A4
TTCGGCTCCGAGTTAACAATTTTTCTTAATTTTACATCATCTTGCATTTGTCTCACATTTATTTGAAATTACTATATCTGTTGATCTTACAGCCGATCGACATCCCATCAGCCCCGACATCTACGGTGTAAATAAAATTAGCACTGGGAACGGCGGCTTTAGAGTATATAAATATGGTTTTAGGGCAACTTACCCAGCTAATTCTATGACTTTGGTGGCTATTCCCAAGGCTAATTCTTAGCGGAACTTAATTTAACCCACGGCATTCACCCGCCATAACCGGAATGGTTAAACCGCAGAGGGCGCAGAGGACACTGAGGAAGAGAAGAGAGAGATTAATAATTCTGACCATTTTTAATCTGAAACTAGACCTGAAGCGTCCATGCGATCGTCCTCAGCATCCGAGTGTGTTAGTGGACAAATACAACTCTCCTGTCCCAGCCACTGCGATCCTACTTGATGCAGGGCTGCCATCACCGGTTGAATTTGGCGACCCTTGGGCGTGAGTGAATATTCGACACGGGGCGGAATCTCGGCATAAACACGCCGATCGACTAACCCTTGAGATTCCAACTCTCGGAGGCGTTGGGTGAGGGTTTTGGTGCTGATGCCAGGAAGTGCCGCGAGTAATTCGTGGGGACGGCGATCGCCTCCAAACAGTTCGCGTAGAACCAAAATTGACCATTTATTGTCCAACAAGTCTAGCACAAATTGAATCGGACATTTAACCTCTACGCACTGACTCGCTTCCACCATAAACTCCCTGCACAGTTGCCTTCACGATAATTTCCATATTTCTTTAGAAATGGCTCAAGCGTCCTATTGGCTTCAATGCTTTACCTAAAGTAACTATAGGATACCACTGGTAACTGACTTGTGGGCGATCGCGGATTAAGGCAATGTGGTGCACAGTCATCAATTCCGAACAATCCACTCTCCACTCCTATGGTCAGTTCAATTAGTAAATCGGAGTCTGCTGGTCTCCCATCCAGCATTAAAGCACCTGTTCAAGAAACCCTGTTAACACCCCGCTTTTACACCACCAATTTTGATGCCGTTGCCGAAATGGATCTGTCCGGGCAACAAGCGGAATTAGAAGCAGTTGTAGCAGAATTGCGCGCGGACTATAACCGCCACCATTTTGTCCGCAATCAAGAGTTTGAGCAATGCTGGGACAAGATTGATGGCGAAACGCGAAAGGCATTTATTGACTTTCTAGAGCGTTCCTGTACCTCAGAATTTTCTGGTTTTCTGTTGTTCAAAGAACTCTCCCGCAAACTTAAGAATCGCCAACCGTTGTTATCGGAAGCCTTTAGCTTACTGGCACGGGATGAAGCGCGTCATGCCGGTTTCTTGAATAAGGCGATGGCAGATTTTGGGTTGTCTCTCGATCTGGGCTATTTAACAAAAAATCGTACCTACACATTCTTCCCTCCAGAATGGGTAATTTATACTGTTTATCTGTCGGAAAAAATTGGCTACTGGCGCTATATTTTGGTGTATCGCCATCTCGAACAACATCCCGAACATCAAATTTATCCCCTGTTTCGCTACTTCGAGAATTGGTGCCAAGACGAAAATCGGCATGGGGATTTCTTTAAGGCATTGTTGCGATCGCAGCCTAAGCTTTGGAATAACTGGAAGGCAAGACTCTGGGCGCGCTTTTTCCTACTGACGGTGTTTGCCACCCACACAATGACGGTGTTGGAACGCTCCACATTTTATGACTCGATCGGCATCGACCCCGATGAATATAACAAGCAGGTGATTCATCACACCAATGAAACGGCAAAACGGGCGTTTCCCAGTATTTTAGATACCCACCATCCAGAATTCTTTCCCCGTTTGGATCGATGTGCGATCGCCAATCAGAAGCTAGCCGAAATCTCAAGTAACCAGCGCCCTGCCGCCATCCAATTTTGCCAAAAATTACCCTGGATTGCTGTGATTGTCTGGCAGTTGTTGCGCCTTTATTTACTGCCCTCGATTAATGCTGAATCGTCCAGAACCGCTATTAATTAGGAGATATTACCATGACTAATCTATCCACACGCCTCCGAGAAGGCACGATGAAATCCCACACCACAGCCGAAAATACGGCATTTATGAAATGCTTTATGAAAGGCATTGTGGAACGGGAACCTTTGCGTAAACTATTTGCCGATTTATACTTTGTTTACAGCGCCCTAGAAACGGCTTTGCAGAACCATGTCAACCACCCGATTATCGGGACTCTCTATTTCCCTGAGTTAAATCGCGTTGAGAATCTGGCTTGCGATCTAGCTTATTATTACGGTGAAAATTGGCTGGAGGAAATTACGGCTTCTCCAGCGGGTTGTGTGTATCGCGATCGCATTCAAACCCTCTCAACAACCGATCCAGTCCTGCTGATTGCCCATGCCTACACCCGCTACATGGGTGATTTATCCGGCGGACAAAGCTTGAAAAACGTGATTCGATCGGCGTTGTCTCTGCCGCCGGATCAAGGAACAAATTTCTATGAATTTTCCCAAATCTCGACACCAGAAGCAAGGCGAGTATTTAAGGAACGCTATCGCCAAACTTTTGATGAATTTCCGGTGGATGCTGACACGATCGAGCGAATTGTCGCCGAAGCAAATACGGCATTTACCCTCAACCAGGATGTAATGCACGAACTCGAAGCCGATGTGAAAGCGGCGATTGGAGACCATACCTTTGATTTGCTGACTCGGCAAGATCGCCCCGGTAGCACAGAAGGCCGCAGCCCTCATGCCAAGCGAGAATCTGTCGCGAAATAACTCCCCCACGAAAACAAGATCGATCGTATCTCTAAAATATGCCGGGGTTCTGAATTTACACAACAACAGAAGGATACATTAGTTAATGAAACAGTTATCACAAACGGTTGAATTTGATGCTGCATTGTTGAATAAATACAACCAGCCTTTACCTCGCTACACCAGCTATCCACCCGCCACAGAATTAAGCACTGACTTCGATCGCCACGCATTTAAAACCGCGATCGCCGTCGGCAATTACAAACAAACCCCCTTATCGCTTTACTGCCATATCCCCTTTTGTGAAACGCCCTGTTATTTCTGCGGCTGCAATACCATCATTACCCAGCGCAAGGAGGTGGTAGAACCCTATTTAGGCTATCTCGATCGCCAAATTCGCCAAGTTGCCAGTTTGGTGGATGCCGATCGGCTGGTGCATCAGTTGCACTGGGGCGGCGGCACTCCCAATTATCTCGATCGAAGTCAGGTAGAGTGTCTCTGGAACCAGTTAAATCGATATTTTCGGTTCGATGACGCGGCAGAAATATCGATCGAAGTCAATCCTAGCTATATCGATCGCGAATATATTCTATTTTTGCGACAATTAGGCTTCAATCGGATTAGTTTTGGCATTCAAGACTTTAATCCCATCGTGCAGCAAGCGATCAATCGGGTGCAGCCCGAAGCGATGTTGTTTGATGTGATGGATTGGATGCGGGAAGCAGGGTTTGAAAGTGTCAATGTGGATTTGATTTACGGCTTACCTTTCCAGACACAAGCAACATTCCAGGAAACAGTAAAGAAGACCTTGCAATTAAATCCCGATCGCATTGCCGTCTTTAATTTTGCCTATGTTCCCTGGCTCAAACCGGTTCAGAAACGAATGCCGGAATCTGCTTTGCCGACTGCGGGCGAAAAGCTGAAAATTCTGCAAAGTACGATCGCCCAACTGACGCAAAATGGCTATGTGTTTATTGGTATGGATCACTTTGCTAAGCCCAATGATGAACTAGCTATCGCGCAACAAGCTGGGCAACTACATCGTAATTTTCAGGGTTATACCACTAAGCCCGAATCGGATCTGTTGGGCTTTGGCATGACTTCCATCAGTATGTTGCAGGATGTGTATACCCAAAACCACAAGGGATTGAAAGACTTTTATCAGGCTATCGATGCGGGTGAATTACCTATCGAAAAAGGTGTTATACTTAATCAGGACGATCTGATTAGGCGCACAGTAATCATGGAATTGATGTGTCAATTCCAACTGTCCGTGCAAGATTTGGAAGAAAAATACCATCTCGGCTTCGATCTCGATTTTAATGACTATTTCGCTCAGGTTTTGCCACAACTTGATGCCTTAGAAGCCGATGGGTTAATCAAACGTTGGGGCGATGGCATTGAAGTAACGGCGATCGGCCGCTTGCTAATTCGCAATATTGCATCGGTGTTTGATAGCTATCTCATCCCCCACTCAAGCAAACGGTTTTCCAAGTCCCTATGAATCGTCGTCATATTTGTTAACTCAGATTAGTTAACATAGTTAGGGACGGATAAATACTTTCATAACCGAGTTGTTGCGTAAATTATAACCAATTCAACAAGGAAAAATCAATGTTCTGTGAACAATGCGAACAAACAGCAAGCGGACAAGGATGCCATCAGTTTGGTGCTTGTGGGAAAAGTCCCCAGGTGAATGCTATCCAAGATCTGCTGATTTATTATCTGCGCGGGTTGGCTCCGATTGCCCTCAAAGCAAAAGAGTTAGGCCTTGATACTCATGCAGTGGATGTCTTCACCTGCGAAGCGATCTTTGCCACGATGACGAATGTCAACTTTTCCGAAAAGCGGTTTGTTGAGTATCTCCAGGAAGCGATCGCCCATCGCGCCAACCTCAAGGCTCAAGTGCAGCAAGCAACAGACAGTCCACCTACCTGGGCTGCAATTTCCGACTTTGAACCCAACTTTGAGGATAGCCTGGTTGAGCAGGGTGAGCTGATTTCCATCCAGTTCATGAGTCAGTCTGCCTCGAATGTGGATATTTTCTCGCTCAAACTCACGGTGCTATATGGGGTTAAGGGTCTTGCCTCCTACACCTTCCACGCCTACGAAGTGGGCCAGGAAGACGAGCGGGTGTATCGTTTCATTTATGAGGCACTGGTCGCCCTCGATAACCAGACCTTGAGCTTGCAGGAGTGGGTGAATCTTGCTCTTGAGGTGGGAGCCATTAATCTGCGCTCTATGGAACTATTGGATGCCGGACATACCGGTACCTATGGGCACCCAATTCCCACGCCTGTTCCCCTCAATCCACGGCAAGGGAAGGCGATTCTGGTTTCAGGACATGACATCAAACAACTCGAAGGCTTGCTGAAGCAAACAGCAGACACGGGAATTACTGTTTACACCCACGGCGAACTTCTACCAGCCCACGGCTATCCCAAACTAAAACAGCAGTACCCCCATCTCTACGGTCACTACGGCACTGCTTGGCAGAACCAAACCAAGGATTTTGGCAAGTTCCCCGGTGCGATCGTGATTACGACCAACTGCTTAATGCCAACCCATTCCTATTATGAAGATAAACTCTTTAGCGTTGGCCCCGTCGGCTATCCGGGTCTGATTAACTTGAATGCGATCGACAATGACACACCCGATTTTACTCCAGTTATTGAGAAAGCACTGGCACTTCCCGGCTTTACTGAAGATGCACCCCCCAGGGAAGTCACAGTTGGTTTTGCCCACAATACAGTCCTAGGTGTGGCAGATAAAATCATTGAGGCTGTGAAACAGCGTAAAATCCGCCATTTCTTCCTGGTAGGGGGCTGTGATGGAGCCAAACCCGATCGCAACTACTACACCGAGTTCGTAGAAAAAGTACCTGATGATTGTGTCGTGCTCACCCTAGCTTGCGGTAAGTTTCGCTTCTTCGATCGACAAATGGGCGACATTGACGGACTACCCCGCCTGATGGATGTTGGTCAGTGCAACGATGCCTACTCCGCGATTCAGATTGCTGTAGCCCTAGCCAATGCCTTTGAGGTAGGTGTCAACGATATACCCCTTTCCATGATTCTGTCCTGGTATGAACAAAAGGCAGTAGCCGTCTTGCTAACTCTCTTGCATTTGGGGATTAAAAACATTCGTCTAGGGCCGACATTGCCGGCGTTTATTTCTCCCAATGTATTCAAGCTTCTGTCGGAAAAATATAACTTGCAGGCCATTACCACCCCTGATGCCGATCTAGCAGCTTGCTTGAGCTGAGTGGAATACTCTTGGATGCGTGGACTGTACAAGCGGAAGGTTATTGTCGCAAGAAAGCACCCATTGAGGAAATAGCTGAAGTGATTCGCCACGTCTATACAGAGGGCTAGAAACTGTAACTTGATTCTTTGACAAACCTACCCATTATTTCTCAATTGTGGGTAGGCTTTTTAAAGCAAGTTCTGCTTCTGTAGGGTTTTTAGTAATTAAATGTGGTCTAATATCGGCTACAAGAAGACCACATCTGACAAAAGTGTATGTCACGCCAGAGAGATTGATGGTTTAAAGCTTTGCTCGCCCAGCGTCCGAGTTAGACAAACTTCAAGCCTACCCCGACCACCAAGGTGGGAATAGGTCACAAGCATTTAGAGAATGGATTAAAGAATTGCCATGCTACTCGGCTTCAAAACCGAATTGAAACTAAATAACTCTCAGCACGTAATGTTAGCTAAACACTGTGGAGTAGCACGTCACGCTTGGAATTGGGATTGATTTACAGTTTAACCAAATGGGCGCATTTATTTGACTGGTATAGCAATCGTCGCATCATTTGTGAATTTCTTACTCCCTCCCCTTGGGTTCGGGGAGGGTTGGGGTGGGGTAAAAAGTTTACCACTCCTGCAAGGATTGCTATAACAGCGATTGCTTTTTCTCATGTTTATTCCCAAACTTTTTGTTTTGTGAGGTAATTAATGACCGCTAAACTGTTGCCAACAACTCCGACTCGAGTTCCGCTGGATTGGACTGCTGTCTTCTTTTTCACTACTATTCATGCCCTCGCCCTCTTAGCCCCCTGGTGCTTCTCCTGGTCTGCCTTGGGTATGACTCTCTTTTTGCACTGGTTATTTGGCAGTATTGGCATTTGTTTGGGCTATCACCGCCTATTGAGCCATCGCAGTTTTCAGGTTCCTAAAGGGCTGGAATATGCGATCGCCCTGATCGGTGCTTTTGCTTTGCAAGGAGGGCCAATTTTCTGGGTGGCGGGTCATCGGCTACACCACGCCTATACCGAGGATGTCGATAAAGATCCTTACTCAGCCCGTCGGGGGTTCTGGTGGAGCCATATGCTGTGGATTTTCTACCCCCATTCAGAATTCTTTGATTATGAACAGTACCAGCGGTTTGCCCCCGATCTGACACGCGATCGATTTTATTGCTGGCTGAATCGAAACTTTTTGCTGCTGCAAATCCCCTTGGGGCTACTGCTGTATGCACTGGGGGGATGGTCATTTGTCATCTGGGGTATGTTTGTCCGAGCTGTTTTACTCTGGCATAGCACTTGGTTTATTAACTCGGTCACTCACCTGTGGGGATACCGTACCTTTGACACAAACGACAACTCCCGCAATCTTTGGTGGGCGGCTATTCTCACCTATGGCGAAGGTTGGCACAATAACCACCACGCCCATCCTAACGTTGCCAAAGCAGGCTGGCGCTGGTGGGAGTACGATCCGACCTGGTGGGCAATTTGGCTGTTAAAGAAATTGGGTGTCGCCCGAAAAGTGGTGATGCCACCTGCTCAAAATGGTACACCTTCATAAAATTGGAGAGCGACATGAAGCCATGTCTACTGTCACTAAACCCTTCACTTCTGTTTACGGCCCCGTGCAATCCTGGCGCTTTGGGCGATCGCTAGGAATTGATCCGATCGGCCCAGATTCTACTTGCTCATTTAACTGTGTGTATTGCCAGTTAGGTGAGATTGAGCACCAGAGTTGCAACCGCCAAATTTTTGTCCCGACTCAGAAAATTCAACAGGATCTGCAATCCTTCCCTGTCGGCGATGTGAACACCATCACCCTCAGCGGTAGCGGTGAGCCTACTCTGGCGCTGAATTTAGGCGAAATTCTGGTTATGGCGAAGGAGATGACCGGGAAGCCGGTTGGGGTATTGACCAACGGCAGTTTGCTGGGCGATCGCGCGGTGTGTGAGGAACTGGCGATCGCCGATTGGGTAGCTGTCAAAGTTGATGCCATTGCTGCTGAATCATTCTGTCGCATCAATCGCCCCATGCCAACCATCCACCTCCAGGACATTTGGGCCGGTCTCCTCCAATTTCGCCAACTCTATTCAGGACACCTGGCAATTCAGACGATGCTACTTACCGAGTGGAACGAACAGGATCGGGCAGAGTACATCCGCCGGATGCAAGCATTACTGCCGGACGAAATCCAACTCAACACGCCGACGCGACTTTGCCCCCTAACGCATCAGCTAGAAGCACGAGGGAATGATCCGCCCAATGCCTGTTTATATCCGACAAGGCAACTGAAGCAAGTCCATCCTGAAGTGCTACAGGTTTTTGGCGATCGCATTGAACGTGTCATAGGAATTCCAGTGCGTTACCCATCATTAAAACCAGAGGCAGAGAAGCTATGAAACCTCAGAAAACAAACCCATATTTTCAGCTTTTAGAAATTCCCCCAGGCTATCTCAACATCATGGGATATGTAGACGAGTCGGAAGTGAATGGGCCCGGTTGTCGAGCCGTGATCTGGGTGCAAGGATGTCTGCGGGAGTGTCCAGGCTGCTTTAATCCGGCTTCCTGGTCCTTTGAGATTAATCAATTAATTGCGGTTGATGTTCTTGCTCAGCAGATTCTCAGCAATCCTCGCAATCGAGGTGTCACGTTTTCGGGCGGAGAACCCTTCTGGCAAGCTCCAGCCTTGGCAGATTTGGCACGCCAAGTGAAAGCAGCGGGATTAAATGTCATGTCGTTTACTGGCTTCACGTTAGAACAATTGCGATCGGAACAGAGGCCGGCTGGTGTTGAGGACTTGCTGGAACAACTCGATATTTTAATCGATGGTGCCTATGTGCAGTCTTTGGCAGTCCACTCACCCGATTCTCTCGTTTCTTCCAGCAACCAGCGCGTACATCTTTTCAATCCTGCGCTTCAGGATCAACTCACTTGGGCGAGCGATCAGATGGAGATTCATATTCTCAAAGATGGCAGTCGGATTTTCACAGGCTACCGGGGTCAAATGAATCTGGCTGAGTCGGAGTTATGAAGCCGATCGCATTAAGCATCAAGCATCCAAGCAACACACTTTTGCATTTGCTCGCTCATGGTTTGTCGATCGGCATTATACCTGCGGCCGTGTCCCGGCAACACCCATTCAAAGTCATAATTAGCCAAATTCTGCATAGATTTGATTTGTTCTGGCCAAGAATACCAACAGACTTCGCGAAAGGCAACTAGCTGCTGCAAACTTTCCGACCAAGCAAGATGATCGCCGGTGAACAAAAACTTGTTATTGTAAAGTAAAACTGTGTGACCTTTCGTGTGACCAGGTACAGAAATAATCAACAAATCATCGGCTATTTGATGCGGTTCGCTGCCCGACAATTGAATTTCTACACTGCGAGTATCAGCGTTAATTTCGTCCGCATGGAGAATGCGATCGCACCCAAAATGATCGTGGTATTGTTGATGATCGGCCACATCGTCGCGGTGAGTCAAGTACATATAGCGAATGCCGCCCATTGCTTCTATGTTTTTGACTAGCGGCGGCACAAAACGAGGAGAATCAACTAAAATGTTTCCTTCGGGGCGGACAATTAAATAGCTGGCTGCGGCGTAGGATTTCTCTGAGTGGTAGCTGTAGTGATAGACATTTTCTGCTACGAGTGCGGGCAACAGTTGCTGGGCTTCTTTGATCCTTTTGGGTTTTTCTACAGTGCCGATCGAACTTGTGGGACAAGACAAAAGAGCCGCGAGCGATCGCATTTCTTCAGTTTCATTAGTTGGCTGGCGGTAAACCGCAGACTGTTCTCCCGCTTGAGTAAATACTTCAGGTGCCATCCACCGACAAGTATCGCAGTCAATGCAGGTATTGTCTACATAAAAGTTACCGTTAATATTTTCAGTACGCCTCCGATTAATGTTAGCCATTTTTCTACCTCTTAATAACCCATATAAATTATGGTAACTTACTATAATGACTACCCCCGACATCCCGCCGCAGGTTTAAACCCCCGTCTCACAGCACAATTCGGTTAAAACTCACATCTTGCAGCATTCTCAAGAACAGGCAAGATGCCTGTTCCACAAAGAGTAAATTTTCTTGTGGAACGGGCATCTTGCCTGTTCAGAAAAGGCTAATTGAGAATGGTGCAACGAGTTAAAACTCACATCTTGCAGCATTCTCAAAAACGGGCAAGATGCCCGTTCCACAAGAGATTAATTTTCTTGTGGAACAGGCCGTCCAGCCTGTTCCTAAAAGGATTATTGACAATGGTGCAACATATGAGTTTCAATCAACAATTCTACCGCTGCTGATCCGCTGGAAAAGCACCCGCTTTCACCGCCACAGTAACAGGTTGTCCGCCGCGGCTTAATTCAAGCTGCAGATCGCTGCCCACTGTACTTTTCTCGACAATTTGCTGTACGCTGCCAGCATCGCTGACTTCTGCACCATTGATTCTCTTGATCACATCGGCAACGCGAACTCCAGCTTGTGCCGCCGGAGAATTTCTCGCAACTCCCAAAACTAACACGCCTTTATCTTCAGTCAGCCTCAATTTGGTGTTGGGATTTTGATTAAATTCTCTCTTGATTGCGGGAGTAATGCTCAACATCCGAACGCCGAGATAAGGATGTTCGGCTTTTCCTACTGTTACTAATTGGTCGGCAATTTGTTGTGCTCGATCGATCGGAATAGCAAAACCCAATCCTTGAGCGCCTTGAATAATCGCCGTATTCATGCCGATAACTTGACCGCGCTGGTTCAGCAGCGGCCCACCAGAATTGCCGGGATTGATCGCAGCGTCGGTTTGAATAAAGCTGACGCGCTTGTCGGGAACACCGACATCGGCGCTAGAACGGCCTGTAGCGCTAATAATTCCCACAGTCACAGTATTGTCCAAACCGAGGGGATTGCCGATCGCGATCGCCCATTCTCCCGGCTCTAATTCTTCAGATTTGCCCAAACTCACCACAGGCAAATTGTTAGCTTCAATTTTAACAACAGCCACATCAGTAACTGTATCGACGCCTAAAACTTTGCCGACAAATTCGCGGCCATCCTTCAGTTTTACCGTCACCGTATCCGCGCGGTCAACGACGTGAGCGTTAGTCAAAATGCGACCGTCGGAACCAAAAATAAAACCCGAACCAGAACCCCGTTCTACTCGATTTCCCGGTGCAATCGGAGATTCGGAACCGAAGAAGCGGCGGAATTGCTCAGGTATCTCATCTGGAACTTGGTTCGTCACGGTGCGAGAAGAATTAATCCGCACTACCGCCGGGCCGACTTCCTGCACAACTTTAGTAACAAAATTAGAGTCTTGAGAGGGCAGTATATTTGCAGGCAATGCTGAGATTGGCGCTGTACTTGAAGGTTCAGCTTGAATGGCGTTAGAACTTCCAGGAACTTTAGAAGTTAGGGCGTTGCAGCCAACAGTTGCGGTGGAGCCGAGTAAAATAAGGGATAAAAAAGCCAGTTTTTTCGGTAAAGCAAAACGGCGAGAAGTCACAGTGGTAGCAGGCATATTTTTGGTTGACATAGTATTGATTTGATGGCAGTTAGAGCGAGAGTTATAATTATGGTTTTGCATTTTTAGCACCTACTGTAATTAAGTTAGAAGTAAAGGAGCTTTAATTTTAATTCAAGCATTTGTGATGTTTGTTTGACTGGTGGGGTTTACCCTACCAGGTGGGGTAGAAACCGGACAGTCGTAAGCAAAGTGTTGATTCCAGCTTTTGAGTGCGATCGAGCTGAGTCGGCACTGGTGAATTGCTGTGTGAGTGCGATAATATAAACTACGGTAGCCAGCTCGCATATTCCGCATTTCCCGTGAAAATTTCACAGGATTGATATCCGAAGTCAACAACAACCCTGGACTCCAAAAACCCAGGTTTCTACGCCAAATATTCGTTGTGAGCGATCAACGTTAAGGTAGAAACCGGGTTTTTAATACCGCCTGCGTCCATGCCATTAGCTAAAGCAGGCGGAAAGCCTAAACCTAAAGCAGGAAGTAAAAAAACTGTAAACCCTCAAGCTAAAATATCAACTAAACCAACTTAAAATAGCCGACCAAAACTCTGTTAAAATTTGAGATAAAAACGGAGTTTGCAATATTATTGCTCCATAGGTTCAATGGAACTAACCGAATCGATTTCCCTCGACTTGTTCCTCGAAATTTCCAAAACATCAACAGTATTCTTAATAAAACCAGCCATCGGCACAGCCACTAACAAACCTGCTACTCCTGCCACCTTAACCCCCACCAGCAGCGCCACTAAAATCCACACAGGATTGAGGCCGATAAAACCGCCTAATAACCGAGGAGCAACCCCGCTTTCAATTATTTGCTCAATTACTGTAGCGACAGCTAAAACTGTGATGCCGAGCCAAAAATTGTTTAAGGTGATCAGCAAACTGACAATGCAAATACTGAAAGGTGCCCCGAAGGGAATCATAGTCATTGCACCCACTCCCAAACCGAACAGAAGTCCGAAGGGAACTCGCAAAATTAAAAAAGCAACAGTAATAGACAATCCCATCAATCCCGCCAAAGTTGCTTGGCCGACGAAGTAGTTGTGGAAGCTTCGCGCTAGCAACTCTCGCAATTGAAGGCTCTGCTTGGAGGGAAACCATTTAAACAATCCTTCCCATACGCGATCGCCGTGCAAGAGCAAGTAAAATGTCACGACTATTGTGAGGAGGAAATTCAACAGGCTGTCTGCAGCACCCAAGCCAAATTTGAGAATTTCGCCAGTGAGAGACTGCAATTGAGATGAAAGTCGATCGCTCAATTGGGTAGTCAAACCGCTGACATCAATGCGGAGATTGCGATTTTCTGCCCAATTGTGGAATGCTTCAATCTGTTCTGTGCCAGAAACTATCCAAGTCGGCAGTCTGGTGGCGAGTTCAGTGATTTGGTTTAGCAGAATCGGGGCCAGAGTTACACCTAAAACTACCAATACCAGTAAAGTCAAAAACAATACCGACAAAACTGCTCGATCGCGCTTCAAGCCGTATCTGTGCAGAAAGCGCACTGGATAATCTAGCAAAAAAGACAGCACTGTAGCCACTACCAAAACTGTAATCAGGGCGCGAAAATATTCAAAGACTAGGAGGGCTAACCAGCAGTTGAGTACCGCTAGGGGAAATACCAGTCCGTAAGTCCACCACTGCGGCAGTTGAGTGAAACGTCTCATCTAAGTTAACCGAGTTAAAATTTGAGATGCAAGATGTGAGATTGACACTGCTATTTGCCCTTCTCCGTTAACCATTTTATAGTGCATTTATTTATACCCGACTGCTGAAAATCCTCAGTTGCTCTGCCAGGGTAAATTGGGTTGCTGGCAGGCAGTGCCTGCCACAACTATGTTATATCGTTTCCGCTGGTATGGATATATTACCCGCGAAAATAATTTATTTTCGGTTGGCACTGCAGCGGTTTGCAGCGCGGGGTTCAACCTTTTTCCCCGTGCCGTTCGAGAGCTAATTGAATTAAACGGTCTACTAATTCCGGGAAAGAAATGCCGTCCGCTGCCCACATTTGCGGATACATACTGGTAGCTGTAAAGCCGGGAAAAGTGTTGATTTCGTTAATAAAAACTTCTCCGGTTGATTCAATGTAGAAAAAGTCTACTCGCGCTAAACCTGCCGCGTCTATAGCCAAAAATGCTTGTACTGCCATTTCTTGGATTTGCGAGACGATCGCATTGCTGACTTTTGCCGGGATTGAGCAGTCGGCTTGCCCCTGGGTATATTTAGTTTCGTAGTCGTAGAAATCGCTTTGAAAACTAATTTCTCCCACCGTTGAAGCTTTGGGATTATCGTTGCCTAAAACTGCACATTCTAATTCTCTAGCAACCACACCCGCTTCGACAATTATCCGCCTATCGTAGCTGGCGGCGCTATCGAGAGCTGCTTCTAATTCAGCGCGCGATCGAGCTTTAGAAATTCCCACAGACGAGCCCAAATTGGCTGGTTTGACAAAGCAAGGATAGCCCAAATCTGCTTCAATTTTATCACAGAGTTTGGGGAAAACGCAAGGATTAGACCAGATTTCGGAACGGTTGACAGCGATGTATTTTACCTGCGGCAAACCAGCCTGAGCAAAAGCCATTTTCATCGCAATTTTATCCATTCCCAGCGCCGAACCTAAAACCCCGGAACCGACAAAAGGAACTTGCATTAATTTCAGCAATCCTTGCACCGTACCATCTTCACCGTTTGGCCCGTGCAAAACAGGGAACCAAACATCTACAGCATTAAAATTAGGAAACTGTCCAGCAGGAGAGTCGTTTTGTGCTGTTTGTTGTTCTATTTCCAGAGGTTTTCCGGTGGCTAAGACTTCTTGAGGTAATGTTCCCGACAGCCAGCGGCCGTTTTTTTGGATGTAAAAGGGCAGAACTTCGTATTTAGAGGCATTTTCGTCAGCAGCGAGGGCACGGGCGATCGCCCGCGCCGAACTAATTGAGACTTCGTGTTCGCCCGATCGCCCCCCGAACAATAGCCCGATCCGCATCATTGTCATTTTTCACTACTCCTAGGACTTTTCGACAAATATACACGCAGAGAGCGCAACTAAGGCACATACGAACCGCTTTAAGACTACTTATCTCCTCCCTTCCACTCTTCCTCTGTGTCCTCTGCGCTCTCTGCGGTAAAAAAAATTACATCTTCTTAGAAGAGTTCACCAGTAAGCCGTCCCCTATCTCATTCCGGTGCTATTTAAAGCATTTCCCCTGTCAAACTAAAAGCGCGAATATCTGTAATTTTAACCCGCACAATTTTACCCGCCAATTCTGCAATATCGCCCTTAAAAAATGTGAGACGATTGCCGCGAGTGCGTCCCATCACCTGAGTTGGATCTTTGAGATTCTGGACTTCCACCAAAACCTCTTCAGTGCGTCCGAAATAGCGCTGCGATCGTTCCATCGCTGTTGTTGTGACTACATGATTGATTCGTTGCAGGCGATCGGCTTTCACCTCCTCACTCAACTGATTTTCCCACAAAGCCGCAGGCGTCCCAGGGCGAGGCGAATAAGCCGCAGTATTCACCAAATCGAAACCAACGTCTTCGATTAACTTCAAAGTCTTCTCAAACTGGGCTTCCGTCTCCCCAGGAAAACCGACAATCGCATCCGCAGTAATCGAAGCATCGGGCATATAACGGCGAATGGTATCAATAATTCGGTGGTATTTTTCCTGAGTATAACCCCGCGACATTGCCTTCAAAATATCATTATCTCCCGACTGAAAAGGAATGTGAAAATGTTCGCAAACCTGCGGTAATTCAGCACAAGCCTTAATCAATCTTTCCGTAAAATAGCGCGGGTGGCTAGTAGCAAATCTGAGGCGATCGACACCAGGCACATCCTGCACAAAATAAAGCAAATCCGTCAAAGTATGCTGGTTGCTGCCGTCCGGTTTTGTCCCCGGCAAATCGCGTCCGTAAGCATCAATATTTTGCCCCAACAAAGTTACTTCCTTGTAACCTTGACGGCCCAAATCTTCCATCTCAGCGCGAATTGCCTCCGGCATTCGCGACTGTTCAACCCCGCGAACATTCGGGACAACACAATAAGTGCAGCGTTCATTACAGCCGTAAATTACATTCACCCAAGCAGTCACCTTGCTGTCGCGGCGCGGCTTAGTAATATCTTCCATAATCTCAACAGCTTCAGTGGCCACAACTTGATTGCCCTCAAAAACTTGTTCCAGCAAATCTTCAAGTCGGTTAGCGTGTTGTGGCCCCATTACTAAGTCTAATTCCGGCACTCTCCGCAGCAGCGCTTCACCTTCCTGCTGCGCCACGCATCCAGCTACAATTAAAGTTAAACCCGGTTCTTGGCGCTTGCGATGAGCTTGCCTTCCGAGGTTAGAATAAACTCTTTGTTCGGCATTATCGCGAATTGTGCAAGTATTGTAGAGAATCAAGCTAGCTTCGTTCGGGTCTTCCGAGAACTCAAAGCCCATATTTTCCAGAATGCCGGCCATCCGTTCCGAGTCGGCTTTATTCATCTGGCATCCGAAAGTAGTGATGTGATAGCGGCGGGGTTTAACGGTCATGGCGAATTGCAGGCAAATAAAAAATATAGGTTTTTAACCTTAACAATTTATTATAACACTTCTATGTTAAACGAGATACGTCGGGTTATTGGGAATTTTAGTAATTGTAGGGTACGCAATGCGCCCCTTAGCACTACAAAGACTTTTAGATACCCGACAAATTCGGCGAAGTCTGGTATCTGGGTATTCGGTTTTTTTAGTTAGATAAAAACTGTAAGATTGTTTTGGCAATACCTTGTGCAGCCAAATAAGGAACCCCATTGCCAACAGTTTTAAACATATTAGTCAACGTCATCTTTTCCGGCAGTGCAAAATCTTTTGGCAGTGACTGAATAGCCAGGGTTTCTGCAACAGAAAGCCGGCGAAGTTTGTAAGGGTGCAAGTGAACTTCGTTATTGCCGTAACAAGCTGTCGGGGAATAACGCCACCGGTGCAATCGCTTGAAAGATTTTTTTGAATCATCTCCTTCATCAACGGAAGCAAACCGCTTAATGCCTGCTTTGGGTTGAAAATAGTGTTTGGCATTGGGATGGTTGAGAACGTCATTTTTTTGGAACCAAAATTCTACCGTTAAATCTTGGGGAATGCCATCAGGACAAGGCAGGAAACCATCCTCTACAAAGGCTGTTCTATCAAGCCAAAGATGAGAAAAAATTTCTGATTTGGGATATAATATCTGACTTTCCCAAGGAAATAAACTTTCGGATAACATTTGGCTTTTTTTCTCTAGGGAAATACCCAGATTTTTGACAAGGGTTTTTCTAAACCCAATCAAAATAATTCTATCCCTATCTTGCGGGACACCATATTCTATCGCATTAATTAAACGTTCGGCAAAAACGTATCCCGAATCAGCCAACTGATTTTTGAGCGCGTCGTAAAAAGCTTTATGTTTTTTTGTTCTCCACAAACCTTTGACATTTTCAAATAAAAAGAAATCTGGCTGCTGCTGACAAATCAATTCAATGTATGAAGCTGAAAGTTGACCTTTATCTCCTTCCCCACCTCGGTTTTTGCCACCAATAGAAAAGTCAGGACAAGGCGGCCCCGCGATAAATCCCACAATATCGTGATGCTTGCGGGCATCCTGCATCAATTCCCGCAGGCGAAAAGCTGGTTCTCCCCCTACAAGTCGAGTTACATCTGCTTCCTCTTCTTCGCCATATCCGTATTCTGGTAGCGGCAAATTCATGCACTGCCGAGAATAGCGGTATGCTTGCATGAAAGGTGGGAAAATTTCATTGACATACGCTACATTAAAGCCGATCGACTCAAAGCCCAAATCGAGCAAGCCAGAACCCGAAAAAAATGAGAATATACAGGGGATGGGGAATTGGGAATTGGGCATGGGAATTGGGAATGGGTAATTGGTAATTGACCGGGGCGGGTTTATGAAATTATTAATTTGAGGCGATTATTATTTGTAAAACCCGCCCCTACAGGCATCACAAAAATCACACAATATTATTACAACCATTGACCACCTCGGAAACGCCAGTGGGGAAACAAAATCCGCATCAGTGTTTGGGATGCCAGATAAATAGCCAGCCACACTAAACTATAATGCAAAGCAAAAGCTCCCAAGTCAAAATCTTGTGCAGGTATCCCCGGCAAACCGATAATTTTGATTAAAAATAACACAAAAAGTGCTTCCCAAATCCCAGCGAGTAATTGAAACGCGCCGGGCCAATCTCGATCCCAGCGGAACTGTTGGATGTAAATATATAAAGCATCCCAGCCGATGCCAAAAATCGCTACATACCCTAAAATCCAGAAAAAGACTGAGCCTGATTGGGAGGTAATTAAACCTAGAAAAAATGGCAATGTTGCTAAAACGCCTACAGTTGCAAATAATAATATTCGAGTTTGCCATCGACCAAATAATGTGGGAGTCATGCGATTTTAGATTTTAGATTTTAGATTTTAGATTACATGGCAAAATTGTTCGATTTTGAATTGAGATTTTAGATTTTAGTTTGAAAGCAAAGCTTGTTTAAATCTATTAAATCCCCTACATTGCTTGTTGCCGAACTTCCTCCTTCAAGTTAGTCGGGAGATTTATTAAAAATCCATTTCAACCACTGCACAAACGATCGCCAAACGCTCAATTTCCGCACACCAGCAACTCGGTTGGCGGCCAGACTTTCAACCGCTCGCAAGGCGGCGTATTGCAAGCCCAAAAAACTGTCTACCGGCGCGTAAGGCCCCCCCAAAGTAATCGCGCCTGCTGCGTATACCCGGCCTTCTGTGTTGCTAGCAGAAGAATTTCGCAATTCGGGCACTTCAAAATCCTTGTTAACACTCAGCCGGCCCAAACCGTTGAGGGGAAGATTATATTGAGCTACCAAATCGTTTAACAAGGGACTGGTTTTTACCTTAGCGTCCAAACCCGTAGCATCAATAATAAAATCAGCTTCTAACTTAATTTGCCCTTTAAGTTCCTTCTCCTGAATGTACGTCACCGTGCGGTTTTGACTGTCGCGCTCGACTCGCTCGACTTCCCCGAAGGTAATTTGATACCATCCTTGACTTAAGCCTTCTTTGACAATCCGCCGCCAGTCGCTGCGCTGGGCTGTGGTAGTGCCGCCCCAGTCGGTGAGCAACTGCGGCCGCAATTCCGGGGCGGCTTGTTCCAAAAGTACGCGGAGTTCCCCGCCCCAGCAAGCTTTCGGCCAGTTGAAAGGTTGAAATTCGTAGTGATTTTCGACTCTTCGCTCAGCGAGTTTAAATTTGTTACCTTGAGGTTTGGGCGATCGCATCAAATGCAATACTTGAATGTTGCCGTTCCGCTGTCGCGCTTCGTAAATTCGCTGCACCACCCGCGAAGCCACAATTCCCCGGCCTCTAATTAACACGCTGCCGCCCCTAGCCTCCAATTTTTCGTAAACGCCGTCGTGGCTTTCGTAAGCGTTGACAACCAACTCAAAATCCTGGGTTTTTTCGCGGTAAGCTTGCAAATCTGGCAAAAATTGAATGGCGGGATAGCCGGTGGCTAAGTGTACGTATTTGGCGATTAAAAAAGCGTGGTCGCGGTGATCCGCATTCGATCGAGAATAAGCGATCGCGTACCTGCCGTCATCTGTTTTGCGAATTCCCCGCACTCTACCGTAGCGAAACATCTGATTCCACCCAATTCGATCGACTTCCCTGTCAATAGAATCAAACACATTCCCCGCGCGAGGCGTATAAGTTTCGGCAAAAGTCGGTTCAGCAAACACCTGCCACATCAACTTCAACGACATCCCCAAACGCCCTTTGAGCAATTCCTGCCAAGCTTCCCGCAAAGCATAGGGAGGCCACCCCCAAATGTTGTCTGGACAAGAGTCAGAATTCGAGCGTAGGCGTTCCCGCAGCGGAATTTGAGAATTTAGGCACAGACGCAGATAGCGGGCGTAAGGCTGGTTTTCCATGCCCAAAACCGCAATTCGATCGGTTTTCACACCGCAAATTCTCAGCAAATCCACCCAAATAAAGCTGCCCAAACCGCCACCAACGGCAGCCCAATCTACTTCTGCCACAGGGAGTCCCATAGATTGGAGCGATCGCATTGACACTTGAGAAGCGTGCAAAAATGCGATCGGCGGAAATTCTCCCCTACTACTTGTTTGAGAAACCTGCGACATTATTTGCGGCCCCAACGCGGGGTCTGGCCCATTGGTCTGCGGGTTAAAGAAAATGTGAGAATTGACCGACGGCGTTTCTAGGGAATTAACAGCAAAAGAAATGCCGATCGCGTAGGGCCCAACTTGCAGCATATCCCCGTTTGCCAGCACGCAACGGGTTTGGCGAATGCCGTTAACAAAAGTACCGTTGCGGCTACCCGTGTCAGTAAGTAAAATACTGTTACCTTCGCTGCCAATCACTGCATGAAAGCGAGAAACTTGACTGCTGCTGAGGGCAATTCGAGAAACTCGTTTCCCGTTGATAGTGGCGGGCATAGCTTCAAAAATTCGTCCCAAAGCGATGGGTAAGTCGAGTATGGGGGATCGACAATCCCCCGTAGGTGTATCTGTCCAAGTCAGTCGCAGGCGCAAGGGTTGAGAATTCATGATTATTTTTTAAACATCAGCCATCGGCTTTGAGCTTTCTGCAAAAAAAGATTTTTGAAGTTGAGAGTGTTTAGCGGATAGCCCCATTTTCCCTTTTTCTCATATGTGGCACCATTGTCAATTAGCCTTTTATGAACAGGCTTTTCGGCCTGTTCCACAAGAAAATTCACTCTTTGTGGAACAGGCCGAAAAGCCTGTTAAGCGAGAATGGTGCAAGATGTGAGTTTTTCAAACTTTCACGGAGAGATCATCACACTCGCCGCCGCCGCCAAAGAAGTACCGCACCACGGACACCCCGCATTCAACTGTGCGTAAGGCGCAATTCGGCTGCATTTGGGACACTGCAAACCATATTTTGAAGACCCCGTCGGCTGAAAGTTACCAGGTGCGGGAGGCCCCAGCAAAACTGTCTGGGGCGCGGCTACCTGCACCTCCGTGACATTTACCACCTCGATTTGCACTTGCCCTAAATGGATGTGGCTTCCCAATTTCAATTTTGCTTCGCCTTGGGCGAGAATTTTCCCATCTACCAGGGGCGGATTGCTTTCGCGCAAATTCCGCACTGCATACTCCTGCAATTCCTGATTAAACAATATTTCAACGTGCAGCCCCGATACGCTGGGATGCGAAAATACTAGATCGCACTTCGCCGGATCGCGCCCTAGCCTCACGGTTCCCGGATTTTTGCTCGGCTGTCCGTTTTGAATTGTTCGAGTTTGACGCACCCCAGCTTCTGTCCATGCTAAAGTTAGCTGGTTTGTCATGATTGTATAGTTTGCTCAAAAATATAATAAAAAAATATTAGCTGATTTATTTTGAGGAAGGAGTTCCTCACCAAAAAACTTAATTAGAATTATTGACGCCGACTCGATCGCACTTCTAAAAATATTATGTGCACCTATACAAAAAAGCCCTGACTTCGGGGCTTTTAGTGCTCCTATTGGCTTTTTTTGAGAGACTTAATGGCGCTTGTCAGCTTTTGTTTCCCGCAAAAATATTGACCGCAGTGCAGCTTCGTTAAAAAATTGCTGTTCAAGATTTGCCAGCGATTGCTAACAACTAATTCCTGGGGGGTTTTCACCTTGGCGAGGCTGTTGTGCGCTAGTGACGAATTTTGGAGGTTGGGCGATCGAACTACCTCGGTAACTTCGATCGCCCCCCTCCTCAAACGTTTACTGTCCTAGTGGTATCTCTCACGCTGCAACTATGCAATCTTTCATTACAGGGCCAGCCTTGAGAGACTTAAGCTTCGCTCTTGCGGCTTTTCCGACCGCCTTCGCGACCAATTTGAGCCATATGTTCACGATTTCTGCTGACAGCTTCGCCACCTTTTTGACCAGCTTGTCTGGCTTCTTCAGAGGTGAATTCGTGTGCAGTTCCTTTCTCGTGTGCAGCTTTTCCGCCTTTGCTAGCAATTGCGCGCTGTTTTTCTGCATCCATAGAAGCGAATCCGCGTTTGCTTTTCTCAGCCATGACTGTCTCCTTGTTTTTTTCTGATTTTTTAGCTCGATCGCGCCTTCGCCTCCCACTGTCGTGGTTACTCCCAGTCAGTGGTGAGATATCCGACGGTAAATTATGAAACCTCATCAGACGAATCTAAGCTTTTGGTTTAACTCGCAGAATGAATATTTCATAACTTACAAATGTGAACTAAAAATAGTTCACGCCCGGGCACTATAGTTAGAGCCGCCAATTTTTTAAGCTGGTTACTGTCTTTCAATCATTCTATAAACCCCCCAACTTTTATACCTCTTTCTCAGGTATAGTCATTCTTTAGTTCGCTGGAAGGATGGAACCGAAAGCTGATTGGCAGTAGACTCATAGGATTTTTCGACTTAACCGCGCCCCCTCAAAAATTAAAAGTCCAAAGACGGATGCTTTTTTGGTCTTTTTACTTTTTTTTTGAGGCATTCCGCGCTTGCCACTGATCCCTATGTTAGTTGGTCTGCCGATCGAGTTGTTTCTGGTAAGCGATATTTTGGGGCGCAGCGCAGCACGTACTCGATCGCACTTATCAAGTTTACCTTATGACCTATCGAAACATACATCGGTTTTACCCCTGTTTGCGTCCTTAGCGCTGCGCCTACCGTTGATCCCTCTAGCTGCAAGGGTTGCCAACTGCCCCGGTCGAGTCCGACTTCTGAATGTTCTCCAATAAATCGATTTTTGGCAACTCCGATCGTGGGAATCCCGGTCAACACCCCCAAATGGCACGCAAGACCGAATCTGCGGGGATGGGCTAGTCCTTGACCGTCGCACAATATCAAGTCTGGCCTCAAACTGATATTTTCTAAAGCTTCGAGAACTGCAGGCACTTCTCGAAAAGACAGGAAACCCGGAATATAAGGAAAAGTTGTAGGACTGCGAACCACAGCTTGCTGCTGCAATTGCAAGTCTGGAAAGCTCAGAACTGTTACAGCGGCCCGCGATACGTCGTTTGCACTGTCGTAGCCGACATCTACACCGGCGACGTACCGAACTGTGTCCAGTTGATTTTCGGTAATTACCTCTGACCGAAGCTGTTCTTGAATGGCGATCGCCTCTTCAACTGTCTGCGGCCAAGGGTGTCGCTGCAACATCTTGATTTCTCTTCAACCGTTCTCATCTAAGCTTAACTTATTTTCGGGCATTTTTAAACTCAGATTTTTATCGTTTTTCGCTACAAATTCCCAACTTGCCCAAGGAGTCTTTTTTTCTACTCAGGAGGGTTGAGCAAGTCGGGCAGATGCCAATTCTACAAATAGAGTCTGTAGGTCGGAGAGTGAAATTCTATCTTTCGTGGCTTGCAGCAACCCGCAAAGGTTTTTGTGGCACGCACCTGCCATTTACCATTAAAATTTACCCAAAAATTAGCTGTTCAATTCTGATTTTTTCGCTTTCTAGAAAGCTTTCTCTTTCCGATCGCCATTTGATCGCTTGTCAAAGAGCGATCGAGCTATCTATCTACTTCTGCTTTATCTAAAAAAATCCACTTTGTCAAGATAATTGAAACATTTATTCATCAATAATCTCACCCAGCTATAGCAATCCTAAATCATTTGTGAATTTCTTACTCCCTCCCCGAACCCGCGGGGAGGGTTGGGGTAGGGTCAAAATTTACGACTCCTGCAAGGATTGCTATACAAGTGCCATTGTTCATCCCCGTTCATCGAGCTAAGAGGTTCCCACACCCTCACAACTATATGACTTTTATGAAAAAAAAATAAAATAATTTATGAGGTGTTGCACCATTAACATGAAGTTATAATTTTAGATAATATCGAATATAAAACTAACATCAAGTAACACAACATAGGTGAATCAACATATGAAAACCGTGCAAAGTGTTCAGTACAACCTAGCTCTCTACTTAGTCGGTGGCATCGTCTTCATCATCGCTGCCTTAATTTTAAGACCTTTTGCCCTCGTCGGCGCAGGAGAACGGGGCGTCATGATGCGCTTCGGGAAAGTTCAAGACGTGATTTTAGATGAAGGCATCCACCCGATTTTACCGATCTTCACCTCTGTAAAAACTCTCAGCGTGCGGGTACAAAAAACAGATTTGAAAGCAGATGCAGCATCCAAAGATTTGCAAAGCATTACTACAGATTTGGCAGTCAACTGGAATGTTGACCCCGCCAAAGTTAATCAAGTTTTTCAACAAGTGGGAGACGAAGAACAAATTGTTACCAGCATTCTGAGTCCGGCAATTTCGGAAGTTCTCAAAGCAGCAACTTCTAAAAAAACCGCAGAAGAAATTATCACTAAGCGCACGGAACTCAAAACAGAAATCGACAACAGCCTCAAAAAACGTTTGGAACCTTACGGCGTCATCGTCAGAGATGTTTCGTTAATAAATTTTGGCTTTTCTCCAGAATTTAGCAAAGCCATTGAATCCAAACAAATAGCCGAACAAGAAGCTAAACAAGCAGAATTTACAGTTCAAAAAGCAACCCAAGATGCTCAAGCTGAAATTAACCGTGCTAAAGGTAAAGCTGAAGCTCAACGCTTGCAGCGGCAAACTTTAACAGCCGAAATTTTGCAGCAGCAAGCAATTGAAAAATGGAACGGCCAGTTTCCGACAGTAATGGGAGGAGGCGGAACTTTGCCATTAATTAATATTGCGCCGCCGACTTCTCAAGCTGCAACTCCTGCTAAATAAGCTGCTGCAGATCATGATTGCCAGGGCGCGGGGAGAAGGGGAGAGGGGGAGAGAGTCTGAGGGGGAGAAGAATGGAGGGTTTGTCACAGCAGAAGTGAAGATGTGCTTTTTTAAATGCCGAACAGCAAGGGTACAAAATACAACTAACCACTAAGTAAGGTGAAATCCCGCTTACTTAAATGTGGAGATACAATTTGCGTTGCGCGAGTCCTGAAAAACGTTAGAGTAAGAAACAACTCGGAAATTGTAAAGGTTTGCTTGAAAGTTCGGCTGATGGGAGATCGGGAGAACCAGTCAATTTCTAATTTAGGTGAAGTGGGGGATGTCGGCGATCGCCATACTGCATCAGAAGCCCTGTGGCTACGCGATCGAGCTTTGGCCGCTACTAGCAGCGGCATTGTCATTGCTGACGCCAATGCACCCGACTGTCCCATAATTTATTGCAATCCGGCTTTTGAACGGATGACAGGTTACGGTGCGAGTGAAATCTTGGGGCGCAATTGCCGATTTTTGCAAGGCCCGGATACCGATCGAACTACTGTAGCTAAAATCCGCGAAGCCTTGCGCCAAGGTCGAGAAATCCAGACAACAATTAAAAATTACCGCAAAGACGGCACTCCTTTTTGGAGCAAATTATCGCTATCTCCCGTGCGAGACGACAACGCTAATTTGACTCACTTCGTAGGAGTTCAATCTGACTTGTCGGAACCAATATGTGAAGTATACGAAGCATTGCAGCAAGCTAACGACCAACTGCAAACGATTTTGGAAGCAGTTCCGGGCACAGTATCTTGGATTAGCTCGGATTTTCGCTATTTGGGGGTTAACCAGCACTTAGCCAAACTGCATGGTTTGCCGCCTTCGGCTTTTGTTGGTCAAGATATTGGTTTTCTGGGCGCTAGCTCGGATTTTAACTCTTTTGTGGTGGAGTTTTTTGCCGGTGACGCTACCGAAGCGGTTAAAGAACTCAGCGTTAAGGTACAAACCGACGAGGGACAGTCCGAGGGATACTATTTGATTGTGGCTCAAAAGTACGATGAGGGCAAAGCAGCTTGTCTGGTAGGGATTGACATTACCGAGCGCAAGCGGGCAGAAGAAGCTCTGGTGCTGACTCGCAAGGCGGTGGAAAGTTCGAGTGACGCGATCGGCATCAGCGATGCGAACGGCACTCACATCTATCAAAATCAAGCGTTTTCTCAGCTATTTGAATGGGACACGGCAGAGGAATTTAAACTAGCCGGAGGTATATCGGCAGTTTTTGCTGACCCCGCAGTCGCCCAGGAGGTACTCGACACGATCGCCCAAGGTTATTCTTGGTTTGGTGAAATTACCAACTGCACTAAAAGCGGTCAAACTTTGCAAGTTTTGCTGCGGGCAGATGCTATTAAAGACCGCACAGGGAAAATTGTCGGTCTGATTTACATGAATACCGATATTACCGACCAGAAGCGCACGGAACAAGAGCTGCGACAAAGCGAGAAGCGCTTTCGATCGTTGATTGAAAATGCTAGAGACATTATTGTGATTCTCGACGAGAAAGGCTTTTGCCGCTATGTCTCTCCTTCCCTAGAGCGGATTTTGGGCTACCCGACGGCGGAAGTGCTCGGCAGATCAATATTTGACTTGATTCACCCTGACGAATTGCTGATAGTGGATCAAGTGTTCAAAGGTATCATGCAAAGGCCCAGAGTTAGCCTGGGAATGGCGGAATACCGAGTGCAGCACAAGGACGGTTCCTGGTGCGTGTTGGAAGCGGTGGCGACGAATTTGCTCAACGAACCTTCGGTGCGGGGAATTGTGGTCAACTGTCACGACGTGACTGAGCGCAAGATGGCTGAAGAACAATTGTTGCACGATGCTTTGCACGATGCGCTGACGGAGTTGCCGAACCGTGCTTTGTTGACTGACAGGTTGGGGCAAGCTTTTGCCCGCGCCCAACGGCATCCGAGCGAGCAGTTTGCGGTGCTGTTTCTGGATTTGGACAGGTTTAAGGTGATTAATGACAGTCAGGGACACCGCACGGGCGATCGACTGTTGGTGGCTGTGGCTCGCCGTCTCTTGACTTGTTTGCGGCCAGGGGATACGGTGGCTCGTCTAGGGGGAGATGAGTTTGTGATTTTGCTTGAGGAAATTAAAGGTGTTGATGAGGCGATCGCCCAAGCAAAGGCAATTCTCAAAACGATCGAACGACCGCTTTATTTGGAAGGTAATAAAGTTTTAATTACTGCTAGCATCGGCATTGCTTTGAGTACCGACAAATATCAGTGGCCGGGAGATATTTTGCGCGATGCTGATATTGCAATGTACCGCGCGAAAGCTCTCGGTAAAGCTCGCTACGAAGTTTTTACCCGTGCGATGCACACTCAGGCTGTGGCTTTGATGCACTTGGAACATGATTTGCGGGAGTCGGTTGAAGAACTAAATTTGAAATATTCGATAGTGGATTTCGCCTGTGGGACGGCGGCAGAAAACTCGCCCATGAGTGAAATTGATCGGAGATTGGAGCGTCCGAAGTCGCAAGTGACTGCTTTAAAATTGGAATGTCCTTTTACTGTTTATTATCAGCCGATCGTTAGTTTGAAAACTGGTTCAGTTATCGGATTTGAGGCGCTGGTGCGCTGGCTGCACCCGGAACGGGGTTTAGTTTCCCCGATGGAATTTATTGCGATGGCGGAGGAAACTGGGTTAATTATGCCTTTGGGTTTGTGGGTTTTGAACGAAAGCTGTCGCCAAATTATTCAGTGGCAGAGTTTGAATTTACCTGTGGGAAATTCGCGGCTGACTGTAGCAGTAAATCTTTCGGGGAGGCAGTTTTCGGAACCGGAATCCATCGAGCAAATTAAGCAAGTTTTGCAGGAAACGGGTGTTGATGCTCGCTGTTTGAAGTTGGAGATTACTGAGACTGTGGTGATGGAAGATGGGGAAGCGGCGGCGGCGATGCTTTCGCAGTTGAGAGATTTGGGGATTGATTTGTGCATTGATGATTTTGGCACTGGTTATTCGTCTCTGAGTTATTTGCACAAGTTCCCGATTAATATTTTGAAGGTCGATCGCTCTTTTGTCAGTCGCATCGGGGAAACGGGCGAAAATTTGGAAATCGTGCGGGCGATCGTCATGCTGGCCCGCAGTTTGGGGATGGAGGTAGTGGCAGAAGGTGTCGAAACCGCCGTCCAATTGGCTCAACTGCGGGCGATCGGCTGCGAGTACGGTCAGGGATACTTTTTCTCTAAACCTCTCGACAGTGAGGCAGCTACAGCCTTGTTGAGGCGATCGCCCAAATGGTGAACTGAACTAAATATTTAACCGGATCAAATTGCTTGATTGTCAATAAGGGCGATCTTTTCGTACTCAATGCCTTGAGTGTTAAAATCAAAATTGAGTATAATAGAAAACTATCGAGATAGGTAAAAATATATGTCTCAATCTATTGTGCCAGCAGTCGAAGAAAAACAGCTCGATACTTCGCCGACATTAACTTTTGAAGAATACCGATTTTATCAAGGAGAATCTGATGTAAAATATGAACTGTACAAAGGCAAATTAATCCCGATGCCAACAGCAACAATTTTACACATCAAAATTTGCGAATATTTAGTTTACCAATTGCAGCGTTACCTAGCTGAACACAATCTCGACTTAGTAGTAAAAACGGGTCTTGGAGTGAGAACAGATGAAGATAAATCTCGGATTCCCGATGTAGTTGTCTGCACTCAAAGTCTTTTGGAACAAGCTGCTGCTAGACCCGGTGCAGGTATCCTCGAATTTGATGAAAAGCCGCTGTTAGTGGTAGAAGTAGTTAGCGAAAATCGCCGCGAAGATTACGTAATCAAACGCGGAGAATACGAATTAGCTAATGTGCCGGAATATTGCATAGTTGACCCTAAAATGGGCAAGCAAAAAATTCGGCTTTTTGCATTGATTGAAGGTGAAGATGGTTACACGTGTACAGATTTCTTGCCTGGTGAGGAAATGGAATCGGTAGTATTTCCCAATCTGAGATTATCAGTCACTGAAATTTTAGATCCGCCATTGGTGGAAGGGTTAATTAAGGCAGAACAAGCTCAATTGCAGAAAGCTGAAAGGTTGGCGGCGAGGTTGCGGGAATTGGGCGTAGATCCTGATGCTGTGTAGGAAATTGAATGAAGTACGTGAAGCGAAGCTATCCCGCAGGGAATCGCCCTTGACGTATCTCAATCATCTAGCGACAATTCGCGCAGGAAATAAAAGCGATCGCCCTCCGCATCACTTCCCTTTTCTCGCCCTAAGTAACCCGTCAGCGGTGAAGAAAGTTCGACTGTCACTTCATGCAATTGTTTTCGACTTAACAAAGGTTGAGGGGTATTTGAGTAGGCATAGACGCCGTAGAGTTCGCCAAATCCCACATTTTGAGATTGGGTTTTTTCCAAGTAATCTTTCACGAGTTGGACTAAGTGCGATCGCACTTTAATTTCTTGTTCAACTTGCTCAATATATTTAGCAACTTCATCATCTGATTGTCCCGGTTTTAAGTATTCTTTCAGTTTAAATAAGTCTACCGAGTTAGGATAGTTGCTTTGAAGTTTAACCAGTTTTTCAAGCGTCTCCGGGTTCATAATTGCCATACCGTGTACTTTTGCTGCATCCATAAGTTGAGTAGTTGGAACGCCCGGGCCAATAATCAACTTAGTTGCTTTTGCGAGGGTTTCTTTATCTTGGAGCCGTAGCGTTCCTAAATTCAGCAATTGAACTGCTGTATCATTAGGGATTTTTTTACCGGCTTTGCACTCGCCAACTAAGGGGTAAGGTTTTGAGCATAATAAATCTAAGCCACCAGCACCACCTTTGTGAGCATAATCTATGGTAAATCCCAAAAACTTAAGGCTATCGCGCACTACAATTTCAAAGTCTGTTCCTGCTCGATAGTTGCTTTTGTCTGTATCTAGTTCTTTGGTGCGATTTCCCAAAGCTGCTATAGTCTTTATCCAAGCTAAATCCGGTTTGATTGGTTTTACAGGCTTATCGCTACTCCAACCTAGAAACATTTTGATTTCTGCGTCTAGTTGTTTGGCTTTTGGGTTGGTGGTGGATAAATGCACTAATGCACTTTGCAACTCTTCCAATTCTGGATGTTCAGGAGGCTCTAGTTTTTCCAGCTTTTGACGGCGTTTGGCAAAGATAGACTCGCTCAACACAGGCGTTGAATCAGTAACATTTAGGGATTTTGGCAAAGGTACAAAATTGCCGCTGGGATGCACTGGCATTTCCAGTGGCTGAGGCAGTAAATAAACTCGCAGGTAAGCTACAAAAATATAAGGTTTTTCTAGGAGAGTTTGCTGTAATGCCTCTGTTTTCCAGACTGTTAACCGCGACAAAGCCTCTAATGATTCAGGCTCATTAACCATTTGGCACAATTCGCACCTAGCCCAAGCTTTGATCGAAACTTTATCTAAAATTACCAGGGGGAGTTCTAATTGACCTGAATCTGGAAACAAGCTCATTTGCTTAGGTTTCATCAAGGGCATATTAGAATTATCGGCAGGATACAAAGCAAATGTCCGCCCCGGATTCAGAAACATCCGAGGCATAGCTGCAATCATTCGTCCTTCGATTAAAGCCTCAATATCTGGAGCTGGTAGACGTAGAGCAATGTCAATCAACACTTATTTATTCATTCCTTACTCAAATTACTAGGAACCTGACCAGACGGATTGCTCAAAATTTCACGGATGATATAATTATCAACTACTAGCTTCTTTGTGGCAATAAAATCAAAAATTTCTGCCTCCGTAAAATCATAATTTTCACGACTGCAATAAACTGATCGGATAGCTAGAAGGGTCTTGACGTTATCCTTTGTCAACTTTACCCATTCCCCACCTAACTGAGGAGACAGAAGATCGCTTAAATATCCTTGGGCTTTCGTCGCACCAGAATTAATCTCTTTAGAACGAACTAAGCAGCCACGAGTGATTTTAAACTTTTTATAGTCGATTAGACGCTTCAATCCAGCTTGTACACCCATCCCGCTCGGTATTTGAAGAACCATTACTCCAATTTTGACGGTGTTTCCATTTTCTTCACCTATGATTTTGAAGTCCATGCTGTAGCTTTTTTCGGACGGACTGCACTTAATCTTTTCAAGACTATTGATTTTAACATTTTCTAAAGTCTGTCCAATTATGGTGGAGAAACTCAGCCAAAGAGCATCAGCTAATGTGATTTTCTCGTCCAGCAAGGTTGTGAGGGAATTTTCAACAGATATAACGGCCTTATTATATTCAATTTCAACAAGGTCTTCTGATGGTTTTGGATCGACAGCACCAAGAATCTTAAAGTTTTCCGAACACCATATCAACACTCTTCTGGCAGAGCTATCAGAATTTCTGCCCAAGTCTCGCAGTTGGTTTTCTTCAAAAGGATATATTGGGCTATGGGGGATTAAATTGCTTGACTGATAAAACTCTTGCATCCATAGTGAAACTAGCTGAATAATAGAGTCACCATCCATAAATGTTAATCGGATTGGCTCTCCTCTTTTAGAAACTCGATCTACCACTCCACCAGGCATAAGCTTGATCTTCTGTGTCCATGTATCAGGCATCATTACGGTTAGAATTACAAAACCTTTACTTTGTTCAGACAGTTTAATGTCATCTACCAAAGGCTTAATTAAACCAGCTATCGCTAGTGGTCTTGTTAAGCCAGTTTCGGGATCAACTCCGTTATCCAAATCGAGTTCATCAAAACAAATAACTAAAGGCTTATATTCGCTAACCAAACTCAAAATTTGTGAAATCGTCTTAAAGGCTTCAGCATTTTGATATTTCTCTTCTGTGCTAGGATTTGGTAATCCCATAGCCTTAGCTCTCACTTCAGCTAAGTTCTTTCCAGATAACCACTTAACTGCAAAATCTGAATAGTCTTCCGAGAGTGTCAAAAAAATGGCACGAATAATGTCAGGGTCACTGCGTCTTATTCGCCTGTATTTAGTTACTAACTCATCTACCCAGTTATTATTTTCGGCTTGACTATATTTTTCGACTACATCTTTAGCTGCAATAGTCTCTGCATTGGAATTTACATTTTTCTCCACTTGGTTAACCATAGCTGCGGCTAGTTCCTGCCACTGTGTTACCCCTTGACTACCGTTATGATTGAGACTATCTGCTAAAGTTTGTAGAAAGTAATAATTAACAAAGTTTATGTCGTATGTCTCCACACCAGCATAAATAAATAAGGCACTGCCATCAGCTTTAAGACGATGATGAATACGACTAATAACATGGCTCTTACCAACTCCTTTACTAGCTGTTATGACCATTGAAGTTACTTTTTCACGGGCTGTTCTAGCATGATGAACTCGGTTGATTGCCTGATAAACTGCATCCGAAGCATGAGCATTCAGCGTCGTAACATCAGGGAATCCCTGCTCCCAAACGTCTTGTTCTCTGACAACGGCAGCACCACTTGGGAATGGGTTATAACTTTGGATAGCTGCATTGAGTTCTTCAATCGGAGAAATAGTCATAGTGATTTGTGTGAGGTAAAAAGCTGAACCAGAATGAAGCTTAATCGTTTAAGCTTGAGAAATTAAGCGCGTTGCGTAGTAGCGTAATTCACCCAATGAAGTCTTAATGGAGTCTTCAGCTTTATCAGGCGTAATATCTGTCATTTCACCCCCCTGAAGCAGAAAAAAGCCCTTAGCCTGCATTTCCAACAGCCACTCATTGAACTGAGAACGGCTGACTCTTTCCCCGATCGCCCGACGCATCCGATAAATCGGCACTAAATCATCTAAGTTATAATCCCGGTTCAAGCTGTCATACACATCGATCGCCACAGCCTTAAAATCTTCATAGGATGCGATCGCCCCTACATCCCCCTTCCCCTTTTCAACCGCAACACTTGCCGCACTATCCTGATGCCGAATCCACTTCAACAAAGAATTTCCCAGCCGAGTACCAATTTGAGAACCATCAAACTCAAACAAAGAATCCCGACTTTTGAGCCCCTGCGCTAAAACTTCTTTCCCCTTCGCCGTCAATTCCACCAGCGTCACCCGATTTACCAGCGAATACTCGATCGCCCCAGTCGCCTGCAACTCGCCGAGCACTTCCACATATCTCTGACTCGTCTCATTAGTCCGCACAATCCGCTTAGTCAAATCCCCCTTTTTCACCTTCATCTTCCCGCCGCTCAAATCCCACAAATTCAGCAGTACCCGAACTTTCGCCTTCGCATCCCACACCGCTTGCTCTTCCGGTGTCAAAGTTATAGGCACCGCAATTTCACTTTTCTCAGACATATCCATACCTTTAAATACTTGTTTTTACTTTTAAATTTTACCAGAAACCTTGCTGGCAAACATTTAAACTTTTCCGCAAAAATCCGCGCGAGGCTACGCACAACTTATGCAAAGTTAATTTAAAAATAATAGGCATTGACTAAAATGTGATTGTTTGATAAAATAGCGAATCAAACGAGCGATCGCAGTTCAAAATCTCTGCACCAAATGCGATCGAAACAATTTTAAGCACAGCTCGCTAGGCTCTAGCAACCTCAACAAATGTAGCGATCCCAACCGCAGCTAATAACCCGGAAACCAGCCTAACTGCGACTTTAGTTCAATGCTCGATTCTGCCTTTAGAAAGACGAATTCAAGTTAAGCATCTTGTTACATTGCAATGGCAATCAAAACATTCAACAACACTTTACCCATGAAAACTATTCCCGACCAAATTTCCAACATCAAAGAAAAACTTCCCGACTTTACTCCCACCCCTCCCGGTTTAAAAGCTCAAGCATCTAGCCACGACCTCAAAGCCCGTTTAGATTGGGGCGAACCCGGACTCACAATCATCGACGCCCGTGACTTTGAAAGCTTCACCAAAAGCCACATTACCGGCGCCGTACCGATGCCAATAGACGAATTAGTCGATCGCGCACAATCGAGTTTAGAACCCATCCGCGACATCTACATCTACGGCGAAAACGACGAACAAACCGTCGAAGCTGCCAATCTTCTCCGCGCAGCAGGCTTTAGAAAAGTAGCCGAACTACAAGGCGGAATTCCTGCTTGGAAAGCCATCGACGGCCCCATCGACGGTGCAGTCGAACATGACAATCCCGGCCCCGACGCCTACAACGTTTTCTCTCGCTTGCAACACCACGCCGAAGCTCAGAAAATCAACAAATAATATCAATTCCGGTTGCACCTGAATGATAGTTGACTGTTGACTGTTGACGGTTGACTGTCAGTAGAAAAACTGAATAATTTTTGAGTGTTGACTGTTAACTCGATTTTATTATTCTGATGCAACCGGAAACGATATAATCTCAGATTTGTGGGAGGATTCGCCCACCAAATCTGACACTTAATAAACCCGGTATCGCAAAAGTTACCGGGTTTATTAGACCTCTTGAAAAATCCTTTTCCTCAATTAATGGGACGGGCAAGATGCCCATCCCACAAGAAAAAATAACTCTTGTGGGATGGGCATCTTGCCCGTCCCAATTATTTTTGCAAGAGGTTTATCGATATGAACTTATACTAAATCCTGCCTCAATTTTCTTAGCAAACAGTATCTGTAGGCTGCGTCGCCCTCAAAAACCTTAAATAATATCCACAATCTTTGAGCGACGCACCTTACACAATATTTCAGCAAACAAACCCACACTCATCATTGTTGCAAGACGAGGCGAGAATTAGTATAACTTCCTGCCATCCAAATATGCCTTAACTTCCCCAAACATTAAGCGGTTTGCATCAAAAGTAATCCGTTTAACAGCTTCCTCAAAAGAAAGCCAAGCAGAATTTTGAACTTCCTCCTCTTGCAAAACCACTTCCATCGACTTGACAAAACCTAAAAAATAAGTAACAGTTTTTTCAATCGGCTCCCCATCCTTAACAAAAGAATAGTGTTCCGTAAAACTCGGCTCATCCAGCATTTCAAAATCCGATATACCAGTTTCCTCCAGAAATTCCCGCTTTGCCGTTTCCGCAGGAGATTCCCCCGGATTAGCGTGACCTTTCGGAAACGCCCAATGTCCCGCTTGATGTTGAATCAACAAAAACAAAGCATCAGCTTCCTTTCCCAAAATCGGCACAATCCCAAAACATTCATCTTTCATTTTTCTGATATTTCCTATTAACTATTATGTTTTTTAAGTCCGCGTAAGCGAACTTTATTTGGGTAGATGCAATTTCAATCGCCGAGTCTCTGAAATTCCCACCCTAGCCGAGTCTGCTGTTCATAAACCCGCTTCAAAGTATTAACATCCCTGGCTGAAATAGGCGGAGGATTTCTCACCTGAGAAAAATAAAGCACATCAGTTTCCATTAAACTGTGGCCCCAAATTCCCAAAGCGTGACCCAACTCGTGCCGCGCCGTCGCCGGAATATACTTACCCACTTGAGTCGGATTTAGATAAACCGAAAACCGATGAGATAACACAGTTTTATCGCCATCCCGACGGGGATATAATTCATAGGTAGCCTCTCCAGAGCGCGATCGCAAAACCCCTTGACGCAAAGGCGGAGCCCGACGTAAAATCCTAATATCAGCCATCTCCGAACTATCCACCACTTCCAAAGGCAAATAAACCCCCCATTCCCGCACCACATCCAACACAGCCGCCACCCATTCTTCAGACTTATTAGCATCAACTGGACGCTCAACATAAACCTGAATCGGAAACTTAGACCACAACAAATGACCGAAATTCGGTGGCTTAACCTGGTCAAAATAATCCCCGCTATCCGTGGAATCTTGCCAATTCGCTAGCGTTGGTGGCAAAGGGTGAACCTGTGGATTCGGCAAACTATTCGGGAGAGAAGAAAGACTTGCAGCCGGAGTATTAACCTGAGTAAAAATTATCAGGCTAAAACAACATACAGCCAATCCCAAGCCAGCCAGCAATCGAGATTTTACCGTAACTTTCCACAACCGCATTTTTGCAACCGAAAATAGACGAAAATAAACGCAGATGAACTTGATATTATCTGCGTCTATCTGCGTTCATCTGCGGTTAAAAATCCAAATCTTATAACTTAGGCGCCAACCAACCAGCACTCAAAATCACAGTCAAACCCATAAAAACAATAGACAGACCCCAAGTAATCCGGTTCAGACTTGTTTCTGCACTCTTGGCGCTGGTAAACAATTGAGCTTGTCCGCCAATCCCGCCAATACCATCGCCTTTAGGACTGTGCAGCAACACAAAAATCACAAGTCCTAAAGCAGACAAAGACCAGATAACTTGTAACACAGCAACAATATTCATAATCGGGGGGAATTGGTAATTAGTAATCGGTAATTTATTATGATATCAAATTTGGTCGATCGCCCGCAAACTCGCTTAGGGGCACGGCAGTACCCATTGTTGTCAAATTAAGCTGTTAGTCCGCCAGTCCGCCAGGGAATGAATTCCCTGTCTAATAGCTAAAGTCCTCGCTATGAGGACTCATGAGTTTAAAAATTTTTCTTCTCAGTCCTCTTGAGAGGACTTTCGCTATGAGGCAGGGGTTTCAACCCCTGTCGGACTATGGGTTATACCTTAAATAGACAACAATGGACACGAGGCCGTGTCCCCACCTTTAGCGAGATTTCGCCCAGCCCTACTACAATCGGACTCGCACCGGAGTGCGATTGGCACGAACTTCAAACTCAGGCGATCGAATCATAGAGCGTCCCGTCATCTCCGGGGGCTGAGGCAACCTCAACAGCTCCAGAATCGTCGGCGCAATATCCGCCAAACAACCGTCCGCCCTCAGAGGAACATCCGTTCCGTGACCCGGAATCTTCCGACCTTCACCCTCTACCAGAATAAACGGCACGGGGTTAGTAGTGTGAGCCGTCCAGGGATTCCCGTCCTCGTCAAACATCTGCTCAGCATTTCCGTGGTCAGCAATAATAATTGCCGTTCCCCCAGCTTTACTAATGGCGCTCACCAGCCGCCCCAAACATTTATCCACAGTTTCGATCGCAACTATCGTCGCATCCATCATCCCCGTATGACCAACCATATCCGGGTTAGCGTAGTTAATCACCATAAACGAATAGATGCCTCTTTCCAAAGCCGTCACCACCCCATCCGTCACCAAGTCCGCCGACATCTGGGGCGCCTCATCGTAAGTCCCCACCATCGGGCTCTGCACCAACTCCCGGTGTTCCCCGATAAAAGGCTCTTCCAGACCCCCATTAAAAAAATAAGTCACATGAGCGTACTTTTCAGTTTCCGCCGTCCGCAACTGCTGCAAACCGTGCTTAGAAATCACCTCGCCCAGAATATTGTTCAAATTCTGCGGTTCAAAAGCCACCATTACCGACAGTTTCGGGTCGTACTGAGTAAAAGTCGCAAACGCCAGCGGCTCAATTAACTGCCGTTCAAACCCCTTAAAATCGGGAGATACAAAAGCCTGAGTCAATTCTCTAGCCCTGTCCGGGCGAAAATTAAAGAAAATTACCCCATCCCCGGATGCCACCGCCCCGCGCGAAATCCGAGTCGGAACTGCAAACTCGTCGGTCACTCCTTCAGCATAGAAGGCCTGCAAGACATCAACAGCCGATCGACCGTCAGGAGCACCCTCAGTCGTCATCACCTCGTAAGCGCGCTGCACCCGATCCCAGCGCTTGTCCCTGTCCATCGCGTAGTAGCGGCCGCTGATGGTCGCAATCCGACCGACCCCGACCTCTGCGATATAACTTTCAATCTTGCCTAAAGCTTCGACACCCTCTTTCGGAGTAGTATCACGACCGTCTGTAATCGCGTGAATGCAGACATCAGAAATACCCTGTGCCTTTGCTAATTGCAGCAAACCCTTAATATGACTGAGATGGGAATGAACCCCACCTTCAGAACAAAGACCAGTCAGGTGCAACTTGCCGCCCGTGGCGCGGACTTTCTCGCAAAGCTCAACCAGCGCCCGGTTGTCGAGCAAAGAACCATCTTCCACGGCATCCGAGATCCGCACCAACTCTTGAGGAACGACGCGGCCTGCGCCCAGATTCAAGTGACCAACCTCTGAGTTACCCATTTGCCCGTCAGGCAGCCCTACCGCCCGACCCGATGTTTTAATCAGAGTTCTGGGATAAGCAGCCCAGAGACTGTCCATCACGGGTGTTTTCGCAGCGGCGATCGCATTTCCGTCTTTTTCTTCACGATAACCCCAGCCGTCTAGAATAATCAGCACTACAGGAGATACAGACGCTTGTGCCATGTGAATACCTTATTTACAATAATTAATTTCTCGATCGTCATGATTGCCGATTTTGCGGAACATCTGCCGCTAATCAGTTTACATATTTTCTAAGCTCCGGCTGAACAATGCCAACCAAAATTCCCTCAGCCACAGCATTTTGGGAACTTATTTCGACCGGCTTGGCGAATTGTTTAATTGATTGCCTTGGCTTGTACTGTGAATCGTTGTCGCAGACTGTTACCGATCTCACCAACAGCAGCCGTGCTTTTGTGGCCGGATTTCACGGATAGTTTAACCGTCGGTGGCTGTTGAAACACTAGAAACCTTACCACACTTGGTTGCATTTTGCTACTGCTTCAAAAAATAAATTTAAAAGCCTTGACCGGGCTGCGAATAACTTTATAGGACACGAGTTGAGCAAAAATCGGTTTCCGACTCCGCTCACTTTCAGCGAACATAAAATTCTACAACATCTTTTTTAATTTTGACATCGTAATTGCCAAAGAAATCGTGACCGAGCAGACCTATTGGCATTTGTTTGGCGATCGCCACTTCGACATTTTGGATCACAGCACCCCCAACCCGGATCGATCGCACTAGACCGATCGGGAACTCGACAACGCTACCGTCAGCGATCCCCGCTCTGATGGTACGCACCGGCCTCACTCCCAGTGCAGTAGCCATCCGCTGAGAAATCAAAGTGCCGCTGGCCCCGGTATCGAGAATCATCTCAAAAGTCTTGTTGCCGTTAAATACCACATCAATCACCGGCGTCCCGCCAGCGCGACGCTTGATTTTAGCTTGAAATACCTGTGGATTCCCCGGTGGCTTCGCCGGTTGAATTGCTCGCGGTTTGGCACCAGGATTGGATGGGTTCCAAAACTGAGAGTACAATGGGCCAGTTGTCAATCCCGATCCCGTTATAGTCCGATTCCCTTCGGGATAGCTCCGCCGCGCGTGCTGCTGGGAACTTACATCGGAAACCAATGTCATCACCTGAGTTTCTGGCTGATGTGAATCAGAATGCACCTCGCCACCCCCCACCGATCCCAGACCAACCAAAACGCTCGCACAAACCAAGCTCGATCGCCAAATCCGCTTGAGAATGACTTTTGCCATGATCTAAATACCTTGATTGATTCAATATTTCCCACAACGACCGCCATTGATATCCTAACTTGCTCCCGAAAACCGATCGCCCGATCCCCAGATCAGAATCATCAGGAAATTTGGCAATTTTCAAGCGATCGCTTGACACTCCCCAGCCTGAAGGCGTGGGGATTCTTTGATCTACGAGCCAGTTTGCTGAGGCAGGATTTCTCCAGCAACAGTAGAGACTAATTCTCCCAAAGAGTTGCTTGGTTCAAGACCAAAGGTTCCGGTATGCCCTACCGTACCTAATCCTCGACTAAGGATATTTCTAGCTGCGTTTTCGTCCCGATCCAAGACACAACCACATTGACAAGCATGAGTTCTTGTAGATAGCGTTTTTTTCACGATTTGACCGCAGCTAGAGCATTCTTGACTGGTGTATTGGGGGTTCACCGCAACCGTGATTTTCTCAAACACTTTCCCAAAGTATTCAAGCCAAACACGAAATTGATACCAAGATGCGTCATTAATGGACTTAGCCAGACAATGATTCTTCACCATGTTTTTGATTCTCAAATCTTCGTAGACGACTACATCGTTTGATGAGATTACGCACCTTGCTAATTTCACAGCATGGTCTTTACGTTGTCTACTTATTTTGAGATGGCGCTTACCTAGAATCTGCCGAGCTTTGCCCCTGTTTATTGAACCTTTCACTTTCCTGGATACGCGACGCCTATAGCGTTTGAGGACTTTCTCACCTTTTCTTAAAAACCTCGGATTTTCAACCGTAGTTCCGTTTGAATCGGTGTAATATTCCTTCAATCCCACGTCTAATCCGATCGTAGTACCAGATGGTTCTGTGTTTTCTTTTCTATTCACATCCACACAGAATTGAACGTACACGCCATCAGCACGTTTGACCAATCTCACCCTTTTTATTTGGCTAATTTGGTAAAAATGTAGATCGCGTGTGCCTTTTAGTTTTAATCGTCCAATTCCTTTTTTATCGGTAAAGTTGATTGATTTCCGATCGTCAGCAAGTTTCCATCCAGTGGTTTTGTATTCCACCGAACGGCCATCTCTTTGAAATTCTGGATACCCTTTTTTACCAGGAATATTTTTCTTGCAGTTATCGTAAAATCGGGAGATAGAAGACCATGCCCGTTCTGCACTAGCTTGTCTTGCCATTGAGTTGAGTTCGTCGGCAAAGGGAAAATCGCGAGCTAGTACGGCGCAGTATTTATTTAAGTCGTTTTTGCCCACTTTCTTGTTGTCCATCCAATAACGCAAACAGCTATTGCGGACAAACTTAGCGGTACGAACTGCTTCGTCTACTGCTTTGAACTGATTCGATTTTCCGTATGCCTTAAACTCAAAAACTAACATGACTTTACCTCCCATCTTATACTATCGGTTCCAGCATAAAATATTCGGTAAGTTATTAATACGTTACAACCCACATTCGGCACCCTGAACTGCCACACTACGAATTTTCGGAGTTTGGCTAAATTGAACTGGCGATCGCCAGTCCAATTTCCCACTTGTGTGTATAAAAAATGACCATTTGGGTTCACAAAATCCCGCAATAACCGATTGTGAAAGTGGAGGGTGCGGAAAGTGGGTTACAATTAAAGCCGTCCTTTTAGGACGGGGTTTAAAACCCAAATTTTTGATAAACTAATAAACGGCAACAGGCTGTAATTGCAGAGCCTGGTTGGATATCTTGAAATTAAGCATTTGGGGGCGATCGGCAATGCACAAACTTTTATATTTTGCGACTATAGGACTACTAGCTTTCTCGATCGGAGGATGCGGTGGCGACGAGGCCAGCAACACAGCCAGCCCCAGCCCCAGCCCCAGTGCAGCCTCTCCATCTCCGACCGCCTCTGCCAGCCCCACCCCAGCAGCTCAGGCTTTCCCGTCCCCAGTAGTAGCCGCCCAGCCTCCAGGGTTAATTCGATCAACCAACCCAGACGAACGGGCCAGACAGGCTCAAACAAATATCGGCGACAACAAGGACAGGAATCCAACGCTTCCGCTTCAGCCCGTGCCCCAAGGCCCTGTGACAGCCAATCCTTCTCAGTTAGACCCCTTTGGGCCGCTGCCGCCGATCGTATTACAAATCCCTCCAGGAGCCAACGGAGCGGGTGGGACTACCTCAGAACTCCCCAAACTGCCACAGCGACAAGTTGCCGTGCTACCCGAACTTCCCGAGTTATTGGCTCCCCCCCCACTTAACAGGCCTAATCAGACGGTTATCCCCATGTCACGCACGGATCGTCGAGGACGCACTCAGCAACTACGAGATGGATCGGGAAATTTACTTCCCGAAGGTGATGGGGCGCAAATTGACTCGCGTCCCATAGTTCCAGGGCCAACTGCTCCTCGGTTAGGTGGCGGTGGCGGTGGCAGAAATGGTTCCTTACCCGGAGGCAGCACCGGGGGACAAATTGGCTTGCCGCCCATAGTTCCGGGGCTAGATGCTCCTCAGTTAGGTCGTAATCGTACATCCCCCCCTGGACTCGAACCCATTGCAGCGAGACCCATAGGAGTGCCGGATCTGCCGGAACTGCCAGTAGACAAGCGCCCCCCCCAATGGAGAGACCCCAATGCCAGGGTAAGAAGAGGTCCTGGCACCCGTCCCCCTGGAACTACTGGGCCAATAGCAAGTAGACCCCAAGATGCGCGGAATCCGCAGCGTCGCCCTCCAGCACCCCCGCGCCCGCCCCAGCCAATAGCAGCGAGACCCATAGGAGTGCCGGATCTGCCGGAACTGCCAGTAGACAAGCGCCCGCCCCAGTGGGTAGACCCAAATCCCCCGCCTCCTCCCGTCATCCCAGTAGTTCCGCCACCGCCTTCTACTGACCTCGCTACAGGCACTGAAGTCAGTGGCGTGGTAAAAGTCGGGAACGAGACGCAAGTGATTGTCAAAGTACCGAATGAACCAACCAGCCGATATGTCAAAGTCGGGCAGCGGCTGTCTAACGGGCAAGTGTTGGTGAAGCGGGTCGATCTCAAGCAAGGAGCAGATCCGATCGTGATTCTGGAGGAAAACGGCGTTGAGGTAGCCAAAGGTGTGGGCGAAAAACCCGCCAGTCGCCAACCACAACCAGCCAATGCAGTTATTAGCCGTCTCCCAAATCCGAATAGCTCAACGCGACGCTGAAAATTGACAGTAAAGCAGGAAAAATGCTAAAGGCAAAAACTCTAATTTTTGCCTTTTTGCATTTAGGGCAGATCTCAAACCTGAAGGTAAAATTAGTACAGGGATTAAAAAATAGACGACTTTTCAGCGAGTATTAGCTTCTAGAAAATCCCTATTAGTAATTGAAGTTAAAGGAGATTGATCATGCTCGGTTCAATTCAAAAATTAGGGATGGTGATATTAGTTGCTTCTTCTATCGGCAGCGCTACTAATCTCTTCAATCCCCAGCCATCAATGGCTCAAGCAACACCTGATCCAAAACCAGAAGAAGAAAAACGCTCTCCCTTCTGCCAAGGCAGCCTTCCTACGGGAAGAGTGAAATGCAATTACGAGACAGGCGATAACTACGAGGGAAACTTCGTTAACGGCCTCCCCGACGGCAGCGGAGTTTACGTCTACGCTAATGGCGATCGCTACGAAGGACAATTTCGGAGGGGAGTGCCCAATGGTAGAGGGACATTCATTTTTAAAGATGATGGTCGCTACATAGGCGTGTTCCAAGACGGCACGATGAGATCTGGGACGGTGGTTTTCCCCAACGGTGAGCGCTACGTGGGAGACTTCGGAGTCGTCCAGAACCTTCAGACTAAAGTTATTAGCAGCCAACCAGCAGGGCGGGGTCAATTTTTTTATACTAATGGCGATCGCTATGAAGGACAATTCTTTGCAGGTTCCCCCTTTGGCCCAGGGGTATTAGTACGCAAAGACGGCACTCGCTGTTCTGGCAGGTTTTTTAATCAAGAACTTGATGCTACTGTCACCTGCACTTTCCCCAACGGGACGCGCTATGAAGGAGAATTGCGAAAGGGAGTGCCTCACGGTGTCGGGACGATGATCGATGCTAGCGGTAGGCGCTTTCCGGGGGTATTTCGCAATGGCAAGCCCGGAGTTTCGTAAAGGATAAATGATTGAGGTTTTCAGCTAACTTTTGACAACAAATGGGATAAAAGACAAAGGACAGAAGAAGATAATATCTAACAGCGCATAGGAGCAAGTTGATTGATGATTTCCCGTTCTTGGACCAGTGGAATCGCTTTATTAGTTGCATCAGTGTTGGGAATTGGTAGTTACGCGACTTATCCTTTGCCCTCAATGGCGCAAGGAACAGAAGCTAGAACCGGCCGGTGCGTGCCAGCTATCGCTACAGGTAGAGTTAGGTGCGATTATGACAGCGGTGATAGCTACATCGGACAGTTCGTTAACGGTTTGCCCAGTGGCACTGGGGTATACATATATTCCAACGGCGATCGCTATGAGGGGCAGTTCCGTCTGGGCAAACCAAATGGTCGAGGACAATTTATATTTAAGGACGACGCCCGCGTCGAGGGCATATTCCGAGATGGCAAAGTTAGTTCCGGCACAGCTATTTTTACTAATGGCGATCGGTATGTGGGGTCGTTTTCTCTTGATCAAAAAGTAGGCGTGCCCACGGGACAAGGCCAATTCATTTTTGCTAATGGCGATCGCTTTGTGGGTCAATTTTTAGGAGGCAAGCCTTTAGGTACAGGAGCGTTCACCCGCGCTGACGGCAGTCGGTGTTCGGGACAGTTCTATACTCAAGAACTTGATGGCAGGGGTAACTGTTCGTTCTCCAACGGTATCCGCTATGAGGGAGAGTTACGCAAGGGATTGCCTCACGGTAAAGGCACAATTATCGATACCAGAGGCCGGCGAATTCCGGGAGTATTCCGCGACGGCCAGCGGCAAGAGCAATAAACTGGGAATAAGTGCGATCTATTAGTAAGGGCAGGTTGAGGGCTAATAATTTTTGCACAAAACCTGCCATTGCTAGGTTTTAAAGTCAAAACTATTGATAATTTATGACCGGCTTTTTCTCAACCGAATTGCTAATGTTAAATATCCACTTAATGGAGTTAATGGAGGCGTTTTGATATGACAACTACTGCTTCTGCTTCCGGCCGCACCGGCCAGTTTCCCTTCGACTTTGCCCCGCAGCGCACTCAAGATGCTGATTTGTTGCGACAACTCAATTTTGTGCCCGGTTTGAAGGAAGTCTTGACTTTGCGCCAAGTTCATGCTTTGGAACACGCTACTGTTTGGGTACTGGGCCAATCGTTTGGTGCGACCACAGCAAGAACCGATAATGAGTTATTGGGCGGGATGTCCACAGACCAAGGGTTTTATCTTTATGGCCACGTTAACATTGCACAGTTGCGTCAGGCAGTGCGCGAGGCTTTGCAGCGGATTGCCAGCGGAGAGTGGGATTTAGCTGTACATCCCCGCTGTGGCACGAATTTGTCGGTGGCAATGCTGCTAACGGCAGGACTTGCTGTTGGCATCAATTTAGCCCTGCCTCGCGGGCCCATTCTGCAACTTTTAGGTTTGGGTGCAGCGGCGGCGGCGGCGGCTCAGTTAGCCCCTGATGTGGGAGCTCTGGCTCAGCGATACGTCACCACTGCTATTCCGTTTAATTTGAGTGTTGTTGATATTACTGTAAGTCACGACTTCTGGGGACGCGAAGCTCATTTTGTGCGGGTGCGTTGGGTTGAATAGTTGCACAGTATCAAGCCCGATCGATAGATCTAGCTCATCTGCGTTAATCTGTGTTTATCTGCCTGTATCTGCGGTTAAAAAAAGAGAATTTATTAACCGCAGATGACAATAAATTGAAGCTAATGCAAGCAGAGGTCGAGCAGAGATATCTGAATAATTATGATGCAGCGCTGCTTTGATATAACTAATAACAATTAACTCATGAATTCTGGGTCATCCAAGCTCCAAAATGCGATCGGGATCTACTCCTAATTCTAGCAACATCGCCGCCAATCTTTCAGCCCGTTGGCCCTGCTCATCAGCCCGTTGGCGCTCCACCGCAGCTTGCTGCTCAAGTTCCTGGAACCGAGCTTGTTCTGCTTTAATCAACCCTTCAACTAATGGCGGAGACAGTATTTCATTCACTGATAATGTTAGATTGGGAAATACTACAGACACCATTTGTTGCCCCGCCCTAAAATCAGTCTGGGTATAGATGTCTTCACCTTCAGGAAAGGCTAAAACTCGCACCAATTCTTTGTGAGGTGTAGGGTCAACAATGACATATTCAGGTACGTTAGCTAGTTCGTACTCAGCTCGTTTAATCACATAATCGGCGCGCCGATTTTGACTCACTACCTCTATGACTAACAGCGGCTTTTCCTCAAAATCGAGGATACCAGAACTTGGTCTAGCAGCAGCTTGTTCCAAAAGACTTTGAGTGCAAACAACTACATCAGGAATCCGAGAGGTATCTTCTTCTGTTCTTACTCCTAAACCTGTTTTTGCTACTAAATCAAGATTGTATTCAGCTAGGTAACGCTGCAATTTGTAAACTAAATATTCGCAAATTTTGATGTGTAAAACTGTGGCGGTTGGTATCGGAATTAATTTGCCTTTGTACAGTTCATATTGTAGATCGGAAGCAGTTTGATAAAATCGGTATTCTTCAAAGGTCAAGGTGGGTGAAGTATCAATTTGCTTTGATTCAACAACTGGCACTACAGATTGAGACATATCTTTTCACCGATGTCGATATAATTCTATTATATTCAATCTGCCTCGTTCTGGGTGCATTGGCGGTTAAAAATTCCCAATTATCGATCGCACTCGCCACCAGAATTGTCAGAGAATAGTTGAATAGTGTAAAATCCACTTTGCGATCGCCCCGACAACTCGACCTCACCCTTCCGTACACCATCCGAGTTCCTATGTCAATCAAAAAAATTCTTTCTATAGCGCTGTTAATTTTCATCCCCATTTCCATCGCCGCTGAGTATTTGCACTGGGGTTCCCTCGCAGTTTTCATCACATCCGCTTTAGGCATTATACCTCTGGCGATTTGGTTGAGTACAGCAACAGAAGAAGTGGCGATCGTTACAGGCCCCTCCATAGGCGGCTTATTAAATGCAGTCTTCGGCAATGCTACGGAATTAATTATTGCCATAGTTGCCCTGAAAGCCGGCTTAATTGACATTGTGAAAGCCAGCATAACCGGTACAATTATCAGCAACTTGCTCTTAGTCATGGGATTTTCCATGCTGTTAGGAGGAATCCGCTACAAAGAACAGGAATTTAAGCCAATAATCGCGCGGGTGAACGGTTCCACAATGACTCTAGCAGTGATTGCAATCCTGCTGCCGACAATGGTAATTTATACATCCAATGGAGTAGAACCCGCAGCCATTCAGAATCTTTCCTTAATAACTGCGATCGTCCTAATCGCAGTTTACGCTCTAACTCTCCTATTTTCATTAAAAACCCACAGCTATCTTTACGATGTTAGCTTACTAGAACTAGAGTCAGAAAATTCTCAAAATACCAAAGAGGAATCTACTACGCACAAACCGAATTTGTGGCTGTGGATAGGAGTGCTAGTTGCCTCAACTGTTGCCGTTGCTTTTGAATCAGAAATTTTCGTGGGTGTTGTCGAAGAAACTACCAAAGGATTGGGATTGACGCCGCTGTTTACAGGGGTAATTCTGTTGCCGATTGTTGGCGGCGCGGCCGAATATGTAACTGCGGTGGGAGTTGCGATGAAAAACAATATGGATTTGTCAGTTTCTGTCGCCATGGGTTCGAGTTTGCTAGTTGCTTTGCTGGTAGCGCCGGTGTTGGTGATTATCGGATTAATAATTCATCAGCCGATGGATTTAAACTTCAATCCGTTTGAAGTAGTTGCAGTTGCCATTGCCGTGACAATTGCTAATCTAATTAGTCTTGACGGGCGATCGAATTGGCTCGAAGGAGTGTTGCTTTTAGCAACATACATCGTGTTAGGAGCCGCATTTTACTTTCACCCCATTACTTGATTTCTCGTGGAACAGGCATCTTGCCTGTTCCACAAAAACTCAATTTTCTTAACTGGTTCCTAGGCTGTGCCTGGGAACCGATGTAAGCGAGGCTCTGCCTCGTTTGCTTCCATGAAAATTGGAGGCAGAGCCTCCGGATCTGCGTTACCAGGCTCTGCCTGGTAACGAGTAATAACTTATCTTGTTTCTGGTTTGTTATTCCTCTTTGTCTTCTGGCCTTAATTAAATAAAAAATTTTTTGGACAGAAAGTAGTTAGGGACAGCGACATTGTTGAACAGGAAAACACTCTTGTCTGCAACTTCTTTTTCTGCCTTTACGATCGCGACAATCAGAAGTATCCCGACATTCTACCTGATCTTGACAAATTTGCTGACGGGGAAAAGTACCTAAGTTTTGTATAGAAACTTCAGCCGTAAGCGCACCCTGTTCTATAACTTGGTCATTTTCTTTAATTTCATAGAGAAACTTATTTTCTCCCTCTAAAACCGAAAAAGTTCTTGTTTTGTGACTGTTACCCAACTTAAATCCAAAATCCTCGGAGAACTCACCTTTATTGTAACCTCGGTCTGTGTAAGGATAGGGGTTAGTTTCCATGCCATCAGTCACATTTTTAATCATTACCCTTCTGTTAGGGCCGGGAGGAGTCTTGCTGGAGACAAATCGAGCGCTTTGCGAATCAGGGGAGAAGACAGTACCGGCACACGGGCCTACATATTCAGTGCGCTTAAATTGAATTAAATTAATATTAAAAGCGTTTTCGTTTTTGACCCTAAATTGTGCTTCGCTACTCTGCTGGGCGCTAACTGTGAAAGCTGCTAGCGTCAAAAAAATTGCCCCCAGAAAAATAGCTAGAAATTTGATTTGTGGCCTCCCCGTAACAAATCTGGCGTGTTCCATCTCTCTCTACCTCTCAGGTGAATAGATAGCATTTTGTTTAGAAGTTATTTTAACTTGAGAGCTGATGTGTTGTCAAAGTAGATCCAATAGGTTTCTAGTGAGGACTTGAGTCTTTGATCCTGAGTTGCGAAAGGGAAAACTGAACTCCTGAGTGCGTGCGAACTTTGTGGAGTCAGGAATGAAGTCCTGAGTACGAACTTAACTACCAAGTTACTCGATCGCGCCATCTCTCTAAAAGCTTGTCCCCAATGCCCTGAACCCGCGCCACGTCGTCCAAAGAGGTGAAAGGTTGCTGTTGTCGCGCTGCAATAATTCTCTCGGCTAACTTCGGGCCAACCCCAGGCAAAGTTTCTAATTCTTCCTGAGTCGCGGCATTCAAATTAACTAACTTTTTTCCCGCAGCAATTTGAGGTTTAGCACTCGGCAATTTTGATGCTGCTTGTAGTGAATCGCATTCTTTTTTCTTAGCATCAATTCTCTGTTTGATTCGGGCGGGAATTCCCAAAATTGCACCTTTGTAAAGCCGATCGAACTCCCGCTCAAAATGGGCTGCAACTACGGGACTCTCGATCGCCAGCAGCGTCTCGTCATTCCCGTGATTTGCCGCCTCACTCCAGTTGTGGGAACCTGTAAGCACCGTTTTGCCGTCCACAACGCCGAATTTGTGGTGCAGGCGATCGCCCATTGGTAACAGCGGGACTCCCACCGTAGTCAGCGGCTTTCTCCAAGGGCGATTGTTAGTTTCTAACCCGCAATCTTGCATCAAAGTCGCCCCCATCATATCCAACCCTTCACTGTAAGAGCGATAAATAAAATTAGAGTCAATTAAAGCTCGCACCGCAACTCCCCGGCTAGCTTCAATTTCCAAAGTATTTGACAACCGCTGAGCCGAAAATACAAACAATGCCAAATCGACCGACTTTTTCGCACTACCCAAAGTTCGATTTATCAAACTGTTAACGCTTTTTTCCCAAGGCAAAGTCTGGGAAGTCGGCGAAAATTGCACCGCAACTGTCGAATTCCCTACTCTTACTTTTTGCACTTGACGAAACGGCTTTTTGATGCCAAACTTGCTGTCCGGTTTTCCTCCGGGCCCGTCGCCCCACATGATGTTAAATTCTTGAGTAAACAGTTGCGCTAATTGAGCATTTTCTATTTTCAGTAAATTGTTCGCATTGCCGCGACTTGCGGCTGTCTTGAAATCGCCATGTATATCGCTTGTGGTAAAATTAGCAGAAGTGACGATTACGGTTTTGCCATCAATTACCACAAATTTGTGGTGCATCAAACCGCTGCCTTTACTGCCGTCAGCAGTATCGTCAATTACAGGAATTCCCGCATCCTTGACAATTACCAAAGCATCATTTTGCTTGATTTCCTCGGCCGTTAATTTACCGTCTTTATTGCGATCGGCAAGTTGCACAAACTCGGTATAACGATCGCGCTCTCTTTCGGGTAATTTCGCTAACTCCTGCGCTGTAAAATCGCTCCAAGGGCGACTATAGATATGTTCGACAATTAATCTCACTTTAATTCCCGATCGCTGTCGATCGGCCAAAACCCTCGCAATACCGGGCAATCGAAACTCCTGAACTGCTACATCTACCGTCGATCCCGCACTGGCGATCGCCACAGTGATCAAATTTTCTAAATCATCTCCAGGTCTAGTTTGCTGGCGGTAAGGCTCTGTATAACTCGAAGCGATCGACTGATTGAAGTATACTTGCAACAAGGGGTCTTGAGGTAATGGAGCCAGACTGAGAGGTAAATTCTGCACGTCTTGCTTTGTTTGTCCGCAGCCCGCCAGATTGATCGCCACCAGCCCAGCACAACAGAAACCGAGTAAATGATAATAAAATACAGCCACAAAATTTTAATAAATATAGAGGTTATTAGCCTTCTCACAGTTCAAAGCTATTGGATCAAGTAAAGTTACAACCTATTAAATTTATGCAAGGGAACAGATTTTACGTCTTGTAGAACTGCCTCGATGCCGGAAGCATCACTCGTAGGGTAGCAGCATTCAGGGGCGTGGGTCAAACCCTATACCGCTGCTTTATGGCTAAAAGAAAAAGAATTTTTCCGTGCGGTCACAAAGGATATGGTAAAGCGTGCCATCGCTGCACGCAAGAGTTGGTGGCGCAGCAGCATTACGTTGAAGTGCTGACACAAAAACAAACCAAAAAACAAGAGAGGGAAGCATCATTTGCTAGAGATATCATCGATCTCAGAGGTCTGCCCGACCACGTAGTCACTAAAGCCCGGTCAATTATAGCAGCTTTGGGCGAAAATAAGAATTACAGAGATTTCGGCGGCAAACGCCTGCGTCACAACCGTTTAATAATCAGTATTCCTGTAACTCGCAACTACAGAATGCTTTGTGAAGATTGCGGCACTTTCTTAATTCCCCAAAAAGTTTTGTCGCACGAAGACTATAACGTCTGCAAACCAGGAAGTTAGTCATCAGTTATTGGTTATTGGTTATTGGTAGCCACTCACAACAGTCAACAGTCAACAGTTAGCAGTCAACAGTCAACAGTCAACAGTCATTAATTAGTTATTTATCATGCAAATTTACCTCGACTATAGCGCCACAACACCCGCACGCCCAGAAGCGATTCAAGCCATGCAAAAAGCCCTGACTCAGCAGTGGGGTAATCCTTCCAGTTTGCACGAGTGGGGACAAAGGGCGGCGACAGCTTTAGAATTAGCAAGAATGCAGGTTGCTAGCTTGATTAACGCGCTACCGGAATCGATAATTTTTACCAGTGGCGGCACTGAAGCGGACAATTTGGCAATTATGGGAATTGCCCGTCTTTATACAAAGCCGCAGCATATTATTATCTCCAGCGTAGAGCACTCCGCAGTAGCAGAACCGGCGCGACAACTCGAACAGTTGGGATGGGAAGTGACGCGCCTACCAGTGGATAAATTTGGGCGCATTCACCCTTTGGATTTGCAAGAGTCGCTGCGATCGAATACAGTGTTAATTTCAATCATTTACGGACAAAGCGAAGTTGGCACGCTGCAACCAATTGAGGCATTAGGACAAATTGCGCGCGATCGCAATATCATGTTTCATACCGATGCAGTTCAAGTTGCCGGCAAGCTGCAAGTTGACGTGCAGAAACTGCCCGTAGACTTGCTTTCGGTTTCCAGTCACAAACTTTACGGGCCACAAGGTGCAGGGGCGCTTTACGTGCGTCCGGGAGTAGAATTAGTGCCAATGTTAGGCGGTGGTGGCCAAGAATTGAAAATGCGTTCCGGGACACAAGCGCTGCCGACAATCGTCGGTTTTGGGGTGGCGGCGGAGTTAGCATTGCAGGAAATAGATGTGGAAACGCCGAGGTTAATTGCATTGCGCGATCGGCTTTTTGACCGATTATCCCACGTACCCAGTTTAGTACCAACTGGCGATCGATATTGTCGGCTCCCGCACCACGTCAGTTTTTGCATCGTCTCCCCTTCCTCCCGCCCTTATCAACAGAGAGATACACAGCGAATCACAGGCAAAACTTTGGTGCGGCAGCTAAATTTAGCAGGAATTGGCATTAGTTCCGGTTCTGCTTGTAGCAGTGGCAAACTAACTCCCAGTCCGATATTATTAGCAATGGGATATGACGAAATCGGTGCAGTTGGTGGAATTCGATTGACTCTAGGGCGAGAAACCACAGAAGCTGATATTGATTGGACAGTAATTGCGATCGAGCAAATTTTGGATAGATTAATGCCCAAGGTAGCATTATCTAGACGTTAACATTAACTGCTGCAAACCCAGATAACCCTATTTATCCGCGTCCATCCGCGTACATCCGCCAACATCTGCGGTCATTCGATTTTAGATTTTAGATTTTAGATTTTGGGTTGATTCCACGGATAAATCCGGGGGCTTGTACCATCAATAAATTCTTGGTCAAAATCATCAAAAATCAGAAACAAGCCCAAAAACCCACCCCCAATTATGATAAAATAAATCCCGGTGTTATTCACAACTCCCCAAAATGGAAGAAAACCGCGCCCAAGCCTATCTACAATTAATTCACACCCTGTTGAATGCCCCCAGCGGAGACGAAGCGCAAATATTACAGGATCACTCAGAATTACTCGATCGCGGATTTCTGGAAACTTGCGAGTTAGTCGCATCAACCTTAGCAGAACAAGGAGGGGAAAATGGCGCTAAATTCCTCCGACATCTAGCTAGTTACCTAGCGCCGCTCATCGATATGAACGATGACCTAGATAGCAATAAATCGGTCAATGAAAATTTCCAAGAGTATGCAAATTTTTTCCTAGAATTATTGCAAGCAGAACAAGATAGCAACGGGGATATAGCAGTAATTTACCCCCTGCTGGAAGGGCGCCAACACCTCCTTAATGCCAGTTTTGCCGAGACTTTACAGCAAGTGGCGCAGAAGTTAATTGCTGGCGAAAACTCAGAAACAATTAGCTCAATTATCGGGCTTATTGAAAATTTGAGTATTCATATTAGTGACTTTCCCAGTGGCAATAGAGCGAATAATATTGAAATTGCCATTACTGGTTATCAAATAGTTTTAAATAATCGCGAACCCGGTAGTGAAAAATGGACGCGAACCCAAAATAATCTGGCTACTGCCTACAATAACAGAGTCAACGGTTCGCTGGCGGAAAATCTGTAACAGGCGATCGGCTTTTACACGGCGGTATTAGAAGTCCGCACCCGCGATGCTTTTCCGAACAATGGCCAACGACACAAAATAATCTGGCAGTTGCGTATGGTAACAGAATCAGGCGAGAGAAAGCTAAGAATATCCAAATAGCGAGCGCATATTACACTCCTTACAAAATTGTCTAGCATCCCATAATCCCTTTAATCTGCTCTACAAGCTGTGACACCAATCCCAAGGAAATACCAACAGCCCCTAACTGTGCTGCTATTGCAGCGGCTATGGATTCAAGTGTTGCACCAGCCATAATCATCTGTACGATTGTGGTTGCCATAAATATCATTGTAACTGCACTAGCTGGAACCAAAACTACCAGCGCTCCGACCATTCCTATTACTGCGGCAACAATGAGCATAAACTCACTTTGATTAGGGCTGTGGCATAGTGTCGCGAATAAACCTAGTCCTGTCAAGTTATTAAATTGTAACCAAGGTAAAAAAATAGTCATTTTGAATGTCCACCAAACATTATCTATTCAATAGGATAGTATCTAGCCTCCAAGTTTAGCAACCCTACTTAACTAGCACCAGGGTGATCGTCGGCTACCTCGCCGAGTCAACCGACAATTCCCCCAAAAAACTCGCTCGGCTTTACTGAGGTGGCTTTAACAGTTCGTACCCTTGAGGAGTTCCCGTTCAATAATGTACTAACCTGGAATAACTTGGGCTGGGCTTATCGGGCAAAACTAGACTACATTAACCGAGAAAAACCAGAAGATACAAACCAAACAGCAGAAACCAAGCGGTTGAAACCGCCTTTACACATACTCTCGTCCGCCTCCGCGCACTAAGAGACGATTCAGAAGTGTTGAAATCCTCGATCGATCTTTAATACAGTATCAGGATAAATGCCGCTGCTATCAGTCAACCAGATATCGGTGTTCTCGGTAGCGATTCCCACAATCGCGGCTCCATTTCCTATTTTTTTTACCAATAACTGAGCGCTTGTTATTGACAAAAACAGCACTAACTCGAAGTCTTCGCCGCCGTATAATGCCCAATCTAAAGCTTTTTCGGTTGATAGGATGTCGCTGAAAATATCGGGAATTGGTATTTTTGTGCGATCGACTTTTGCGCCAACACCGCTAGCCCGACAAATTTGAATAATCGCATCTGCTAAACCGTCGCTGCTATCCATTCCGGCGATGGAAAACTCACCCGCAGAATCTAAAATTTCCCTAATAATCTGCAACACATCCAGCCTTGGTTTAGGGCACTGGTGAGCGAGAATTAAAGAAGCTTGATCGACCTTTTCCAGATTTGGCCCGAATTCGGGATTTAACAGCAATTCTAATCCCGCACGGGAGGCTCCATGAACACCCGTGGCGATAATCGCCCAGCCCGATCGCGCATTTGACCGACTAATGGTACGATCGCACTCAACTTGTCCAAAAGCCGTAATTGCCACAGTCACAACAGGCGATCGCACAACATCGCCACCGACGATCGGCGTATCATATTCTTGCAAGCAAGCCGTCATCCCCCGATAAAACTCTTCAACCCACTCCACAGCCGTATCCGCCGCCACAGCGAGGGCTACAGTCACCGCCAGAGGCGTTGCTCCCATCGCAGCCAGATCCGACAAATTTGCCGCTGCTGCGCGCCATCCTGCGTAATAAGGCCCCGTAGTGCGATCGCTAAAATGCACTCCATCCACCAACATATCTGTAGTGATAGCAAGAGATTGGTTGGGATTTGTAGCCATGACAGCGCAATCATCACCCACTATCTCTGCGGGGCAGAATTTTTGCAATATTCTTAAAAGACCTTGTTCACCGATATCTTTAACTTGCATAATTTTGAATTAGTCGATCGCACTTTCTCACTTCACCATTCCTTACCCGAACTTGGCGGCAAGCGCAACCTAGGAAACCTATAAAAAGTATCTCCTTCATCATCTACCTCTAAAATCGCCGAAAAAATCTTAACTTGCCGAGTTAAATACTGCTGAGCAACTTCAGCCTCAACCCTAGCACTAGCCGCCAGTTGAATCAGCGAAATTTGACTGTTTTGAGTTTCTAACAACTGATAAAAAGCCTCATCTAACCGCTGCTTTTGCTTGTTTTCATTCACATTTTTTACAATCAACAAGCCTGCAAATCCGCCCAAACCCATTACCAATAAAAATTGTAAAATAGCCATATTTTCGATTGAATTCCTAATTTCAATAACGAAACTATAAAAATTATCTCTTCTTCCAGCCTGATTGCGGCGGGCTTTGTCTGTATAAAAGTGATTTCAATCGCCGTTACCTTTATTTAGAAAAAATTTCAATGCCTGTCACTATTGATTTTTTCAGCCCGCGCAGGCGGGCTTTGTTTGTGTAAAAGCGATTTCAATCGCCGTCACTTTGGTGTAGAAGCGATTTCAATCGCCGTCATTAATTAAACTTGAGGTCGCACCAAATTTTCGATTCCTTTAACTACCTTAGCAGAAACAATCTTGTCTCCCTGCTTCAGTTGCTCCAAAACTTCTTTTCCTTCAATCATGTAACCAAAAACAGCATAGCGGCCGTCCAACAGATTCAGGCCAGCGGGCGTGAGTTCAGGTTCAAACAAGAAAAAGAAAAACTGAGAAGAAGCGCTATCTGGGTCAGTTTCTGTACGGGCCATAGCCACAGTACCGAAAGCAGAAAAAGGCAAAACAGGTTCGTCGCGATAACGCCCCGCATCTTCTAGAGTAATCCCGTAGATAGGTTCTTTTTCCTCCCTGACGAGCACTTCTAGCGGTATATTCCGGTATTTGCCAGTAGCTGGGTCAATAAAACCCTCTTCCTTGCCTTCGGGGTCTCCCGTTTGCAAAACGTAGGATTCTTCCGATCGAATAAACGGCAAACCGTCATAAAAACCTCGATCGACTAAATCCACAAAGTTACCAGCCGTAACCGGGGCGCTGTAGCCGTCAACCACAACAGTAATTTCCCCTTTTTCAGTTTGTACAGCCACAGTAGCGCGGCCTTTCAGTTGAGGCAGATTAGCATACTTGGCAGGCACTTCAAACGGAAACTTTGTCACCATCAACTCTTCGATTTCGCCTACCGAACCTAGGATTGTGGCTTTCAAGTCCATCACTTTGTCCCTGTCTTTAGCCTCAACAGCCTTTTCCAGTTGAGCAACTTTCTCCTTGACTCCTGCAACTAGCGCCTCCGCTTCCGGCTTTTTGGCGTCGGGAATACTCTCTAAAAGGTCAGATTCCCGAAGGTTGAGAATCCTGGAAGCCTTGCTGACATCGCTGCTAATAGGTCCCCAACGTTTAGACCGTATGTGGTTGCCAATGTCTTCGAGACTAATTTGCAACTCTCGTACAGTCTGATTGTCAATAGGTAAAGCGAAGCGCAGCAGCGCCCGCCCGTCCGTAATCGCATTCCCTGCAGGCATACTGCTGCTGGGGCGTTTCGCATGGGAGACTGCACTGAAACTCAGGGAGAGAGTGAACAGCAAGAGTGCTAAAGCGACGGTTTTGACCCAGCGCTTGCACGTATCGATCGAGAAATTAGGCCAATGCAACATAACTTTAACTTTTATTGCCTCTCTTATCTTCCCACAGCGCTGCCCGCCCTCTAAGCTGCTACCCATCTAAAGTGCCTGTTGGTTTGGCCCGGGAGGAGTTGCCCACTAACAACAGTCAACAGTCAACTGACAACAGCCCACTGCCCACTGCCATTAACATTTCAGTAAAGCACTTGCTCCCTTTGAACGGTAAAATAAAATGCCAATTGCTTTTTGATGCCGTCAGCTAGACTGCGGCTTTAACCTGAGCCGCTCAAAAACGGATACAATCCCCAGACTCCTGTCGTGGAGAGATCAAAATTTTAGACCAAGGTTCAATCTCCCAAATTCATCTGTGGAGTAAATCTAAAATCTAAAATCTAAAATCTAAAATCGACTGACTTTAGTTCCCCCGTGCCTCAAGGCGACGGGATTGCCCGCAAAAATTTATATGATCTCCAGTAACGACTTTCGACCAGGTGTTTCAATTGAATGGAATAACGGCGTGTGGCGGGTTATCGAATTCCTCCACGTCAAGCCAGGAAAAGGCTCGGCTTTCGTGCGGACAAAATTAAAAAACGTCCAAACCGGAAACGTAGTAGAACAAACCTTCCGGGCGGGCGAGACTATGCCTCAAGCCAACCTGGAAAAGAGTGTGATGCAGCATACCTATAAAGAGGGCGACGATTTCGTCTTTATGGATATGGAAACTTACGAGGAAAGTCGCCTCAATGCTAAGCAAATAGGCGATCGAGTCAAGTACCTCAGTGAAGGGATGGAAGTCAGCATCCTCCGCTGGAACGACCAAATCATGGAAGTGGAACTGCCCAACTCTGTTGTCTTGGAAGTGCTGCAAACCGATCCCGGAGTCAAAGGAGATACTGCCACCGGTGGCAGCAAACCCGCGATCGTCTCCACCGGAGCTCAGGTTATGGTGCCTCTATTTATTTCCATTGGAGAACGGATTCGGATTGATACTCGTGAAGACAAGTACCTCGGCCGAGAATAGAAACGAGGGAATAAAAGGGAGTTTTTAGTTTTTAGTTCTGAGTTATGAGTTAAAGAATTCCCAATTCAATACTCATCGCTCACAGCTTAAAAACTATCCCTTTTTCCTCCAAAGTCGTTGATGCTCCTAGCTTCGCCTGATTCTGAATTTTCAATTTTCAATTCTCAATTTTCAATTCTCAATTACCCTTGAATCTGCTGTGCAACTAGACTTAAACCAGCTTTGTGACCTGCTAACTGTATTAGACAAAACTGGCATTTCGGAACTCACCTTAAAAAGTGGGGATATCGAACTGACAGTACGCAAAGGCATTCTGGCAAGTTCACCAGGCACCTCTGCTGCGCTCCCTGCTGCTGTGGCGAGTGTCGCTCCGAGCCTGTTGGGCGCTGTTGCTAGCCCCACCTTAGCGTCACCTCCTGCTGTTGACCAAAATTTAGCAGCGGATCTGGCTGCACCTGTACCCGTCGCCCCTGTCGCCGTACCTGCTGCCGTACCTGCTTCTGTCGATACGAAATGGGTGCCAATTATCTCGCCGATGGTAGGAACCTTTTATCGCGCTGCTGCTCCTGATGAGCCACCTTTTGTCAATGTGGGCGATCGCATCAAGGTCGGCCAGACAGTCTGTATTATCGAAGCGATGAAGCTGATGAACGAGATCGATGCTGATGAAGTCTCCGGTCAAGTGATGGAAATTTTAGTTCAAAATGGCGAACCTGTCGAATACGGTCAAGTGTTGATGCGAATTAATCCGGATTGAAGGATTACTTTATTGTTATGGACAGAATAAATGCTAATATTTCCCGATCACTTCTCTCCGGTGAGTTTGATGAAGTCATCCCAGCCTGTCCCGCAAGAGGTCGTGCAACAAGTTGCTGAGTATTTCAGTATTTTGAGCGAACCTATGCGTTTACGAATTTTGAACTTGCTTCGCGACGGCGAAAAATGCGTGCAAGAATTGGTGGAAGCTACTCAAACGAGTCAAGCCAATGTTTCTAAGCACCTAAAACTCATGCTCCAAGCTGGTATCCTCACTCGCCGGAGTGAAGGGACTTCAGCTTATTATAAGGTGCAAGACGAGTTAATTTTTGAGCTGTGTAATATGGTGTGCGATCGGCTTGCCAGCCGGATCGAACAGCAAGCCCTACACTTTCGGGCATTTAGCCTAACTACGAAGCACTGAAAATTAGTTGCCAGTCCTCAATCCTCAATCCTCAGTCATGAGTCATCAGTTATCAATTCCTATTCTCGGCCTTCAGACCGATGACTAATCACTTGTAACTAATGACTCATCATTACTAAAGGGGAAAATTTTTGTCAAAACTTTGGCGTGTACTCGGCTGAGCCACCTCCAAACCTTCGCCACCCAAAAGTTCTAAAGGCTTGCCTTCCACCGAAATCCAAACCTTGGTATTCGGTTGTAAACTCGTAGCCGTATAGATAACTTGCCCTAACCGGCCAGTCATCGAATTGCTCCCTCCCCCCGAAGTAAATTCGGCCGACAAATCGACATAAACTCCGTCATTCTTAACACTCAAACCCCTGAGTTTTGTCCCATTAGGAATTTCGCTAGAAACAGTTCCATCCTTCGGCCCAGCCAACAAACTGTTAAAAGCAGCTTGTAAAGCTGCATCAGGCTTGTCAGCTTGTTTGACAGCTACTTTCGTAGGAACTCCCTCAAATTTGCCGCTGGCATCTTTAACCCAGTAGACTTGCACTGTCTGGACATCAGTCTGCGGCAAAGGCTTTGGCTGCGGCGATTTTGGGATCAGAGCGTTAGGCGTCTGAACCTGCGGCGTCTGAACCTGTGGCGTCTGAACCTGTGGCACTTGTACAGGATTTGGAGGGGGTACGGGGATAACTACAGCAGGAGATTCCGCTGGACTTGGGGACAGCGGCGGAGCGGTAGTCTGAGCAGAAGACGGCGTATCTGCGGGGGTTGGCGAACGGTTCGCAGTCCACCAGGCAATGCCCCCTCCCGTCAGTAAAGCCAACCCGCAAACACCGGCAATGACGGCTGTGGAGACGCGGCGTACTTCTTGTCCATCTTTCATAATACAAATCCTCTTTAGAAATAGAGCGCTTGGGACGGTGAGGAGCGACTCCCGATCAGCTACATTTGTCTATGGTTAGATTCTGGAATTGACACAATTGCATTGCTGCTAGCGAACACTTTATAGCAAGCCCAACATATTCTGAATCCGACTATTGGAATCCTAGACCATAATATAAGATTTCGCCCGTGGAGTATGTCACAGTATCTCGATCGGCCTAGTGGCTATATTCTATAGTAATCATAAAAAATTAAAGAATAAAGGAAGAAACAATAAGTAAAAAGCAAGAAGGAAGGCAACGGAGGTAAGGGGGGTAACGGATTTAAGGGATTTAACGGATTGAAGCAGGTCTCTAAAAATATATTTTCCCCAAACAAAAAGCGCCCCTATTACTAGGAGCGCTTTTTGTTATCTCAGACTAAAACTTAGCCATTGATAGA
>NZ_JAUBOY010000047.1:0-53268 GCF_036700465.1 Microcoleus sp. T3_A4
AATTGCTTTATAGTCTTTCCATTCAGACTTTTCTCCTTGAGGTCTCCTGAGTCGTACTTTTCCACCATCTGCACTTAGCTCCAAAATATCTGCTCTGGCGATGGGCTGATGGAAGTCTTGATAATGTACTAATCTGGCGTTGTGTTTTAGACGGAACAGTCACTCCCGTTAGATACTTAATATCTAGGGCTGCATGCTGATAAGAGACATTGGCACTCAGTCTTAAGCAACAGTTTTCTAAATGTGGACTCAACCGACTACGGCTACCTATGCCTAGTCTATCTGCTTGCTTCTGGGTGATACTTAAATTACCGAGAGTGCTTTTTAGTGTCTTGATTCTTCCGGCTTTTGTACCGGTAGCTGAGCAGATAAAAAAAAGCCGATATGTGGCGTCACATGAGTCAAAACTTGGTCTCTCACTGCAAGTTCAATATCTTCTAATGTCTGGAAGGCATCAGGATTAGAATCAGCATAAAGGATGGCAGAAATAGCATCTAGATGTGTTTTAATCGCCTGTTGTTGTTCGGGTGTCATGATTCTATCTCAACTGATCCGTGGGAAGAGAGCATAATTATCGCCTATTTTACTGATGATAGGTAAAAAAGTGATTGTAGTCTTTATCAGTATTTATACTCATAACATAAGTGACACGCTCCCAGGCGAATTCTGGTGAACGCGCTCTACTTTTTAGAGGTCAAAGCCGACGGGAACACGTTCTACAAAATTGGGATTACCACTCGATTGATCGAGGAGAGAATCGCGGAAGTGCAGCGAGATGTGAAAGCGCATTACTCGGATGTGGTTGTCAATTTGCTAGGGTTGTGGGAACACCGGGGTAATGTGGAACTGTACTTCAAACACCGCTACAAAGCGTTTAATTACCGCATTGGCAAGCTGACGGAGTATTTTGTGTTTCCGAACGTCAAGCTTGTGCTGAACGATTTGTATGAGATGGAAACAAAAGTGTTGAGTGATGTTGAGTTGGGTGTTCTCACCTTGTGCTCACGCCTGTGACTAAACCTTGCAGCAGTTACGCATCGTCACAGAACTATAAGGGCTTGTGGCAGGTTCATCAAACTGGATAAGGTTAGCAATCGCTACAAGATTTGGAGCAGCTTTCCAAGCGTCTAAGTCTTCAAGATAGCGAATCCCGTATTCGTTTACCGGAACTCTGCTAGCCGACGATCTGGTTGCAGTTGAGCACACACTGGGTTCAATGCGAACTGTTCGGTTGTTACTTTCATAGCTGCGACAGCAAGAGTAAAGCATCGGTACAAAAACTTTACTTTGGACTTTCCCTATCACACTTCACTCTTAAGATAGATGACTAAAACTTAAAGGTTTTAAAAAAGATTATTTATGTTAGATCCGCTTTGAATCTAGTTTTACTTCCACCCTTGCGATTACCTTGGTCGCCGGCAAAGGAATTGAACAGGCAGCTTCGGAAGTAATAAATTTTATTGCGAAACTATTTTAGTTGATCAATTTTTTTTCCATCACCAAAATCTTATCTTACTCTTGTAGTAGGTCGGCTCTGTGGTCAGAGCCGATGCTCAAAAAGCGAAGAATATCCTTGCCTATTTAATATTGTTTTTAAGGTGAAAGAGATGACAGATTCTCAGATAGCCAGTCCTGAAATACTGGCACCTCCTCATAGACGATTAGCCCTGGGTCTTCCGGCGTGGCTGGTGCTAATCTGTATCATTGCTTTTACCGCGCTACTGGCAGCAGGGGCTGCCATCTGGAAAAATGCTCCCCCTTTACCCGATGTGATCCAGTCTCCAAAACAGGAGATTGTGATCACAAAAGCACAGATTCAGGATGGTCAAGCCACCTACCTAGCAAGGGGTGGTCAGCACATCGGCAGTATTTGGGGACATGGTAGCTACCTCGCCCCCGACTGGACAGCAGATGTATTGCATCGCTGGGGATTAGCCACCGCCGGGGTTTTGCACCACAATGACCCAGCGATGAGCCAGAGTGATTTAGAAGCATTGCCTGCACCAGAACGGGCGGCTTTACAAGCGAGAATCAGTGAGCAATTCAAAACCAATCGTTATGACCCGAACACCCATGAATTGCTGCTGACCGATGCTCAGACACAAGGACTAAAACAAGTCTTTGCGGACTATGAACACCTGCTGACCTACGGTTCCGTCATCCACTCGATTCCGCATGGCTGGTTTAAAGAGCCATCCCAGATTCATGATGTCACGGCGTTCTTTGCCTGGACTGCCTGGGCCGCTGCCGCCAATCGCCCCAACGCGACTTTTTCCTACACCGCCAATTGGCCCCACGACCCCCTGATTGGAAATGAACAACCCGGACAATTCATTCTGTGGTCAATCATTTCCGTGGTGCTGCTGATTGCCGGAACCGGTGGATTTCTACTGCTTTACTTGACTCGTGAAAGTGTAGACGATCTCCAGTCGGTCACCACTCGTCCCACCGTGCGAATCCCGACGGCCAGCCAGAAAACCACCTCACTCTTTTTTGGTGTGGCAATGGCACTATTCATGGTGCAAATGGCGATGGGAATGGTAACGGCACACTATGCCGTTGAAGGCGATAGTTTTTATGGCATTCCCCTAGCACAATTTCTTCCCTATGCGGCATCCCGCACTTGGCACGTGCAACTGGCGATATTTTGGATTGCTACCTGCTGGTTAGCTGCAGGACTTTACTTTGCGCCACGCTTTGGAGGCATTGAACCGAAAGGTCAGGCGGTGGGAAACCTGGTGTTGTTAGGTGCTTTGACCGTTGTAGTCGTGGGTTCCCTTGTGGGGTCATGGGCTGCCATTCAAGGGATTCTTGGCGTTGAAGATAGCTTTATGTGGGGGCATCAAGGCTATGAGTATATTGAGTTAGGGCGGGTCTGGCAAGTTCTCCTGATTGTAGCGATGGTGTTCTGGCTATTCCTGATGTACCGTGCCTTCCGTCCGGCTTTACAACAGGAGAAAAGCCCGACAGGATTAAGTCACTTTTTCCTCTACAGTGCGATTACGATTCCCCTGTTCTACTCGGTGGGACTGTTCTACACAAACCGGACTCCGTTGAGTATTGCCGAATACTGGCGCTGGTGGGTGGTGCATCTGTGGGTAGAAGGCTTTTTTGAAGTGTTCGCCACGGTGGTGATTGCCTACTTATGTAGTGAGTTAGGCTTCTTGAAAAAGTCCTCAGCATTACGGGCAACTTATCTGACCACAATCCTCTACTTGGGTAGTGGTGTTGTGGGAACGCTGCACCACCTGTATTTTTCGGGGACTCCGGTGTTTATTGCGGCAATTGGGTCGGTGTTTTCTGCCCTGGAGGTGATTCCCCTCACCTTGATTGGCTTTGAGGTGTTGCAAACGCTGAAGCTTTCACGGGAGGCGGAAGGTTTCTATCGCTGGCCCCTACGGTTCTTTATTGCTACCTGCGTTTGGAATTTGGTGGGGGCAGGGGTGTTTGGTTTCCTGATCAACCCGCCGAGTATTCTCTATTACTCCCAAGGCTTGAATACAACCGCTATTCACGCGCATGGAGCGTTGTTTGGGGTGTATGGGTCGCTGGCGTTAGCACTAATGTTGTTTGCCCTGCGCGAATTTACGCCGGAATCGGTATGGAATGAGAAGCAGCTAAAGTTCTCGTTCTGGTTCCTGAATATTGGTTTGGTGGTGATGCTGCTATTTGGGCCGATTCCGAATGGTTTTTACCAGCTTACCCAGTCGATCAATTACGGAACTTGGTATGCACGGGGTGAAACGGTGATGGGTTCCCAATGGATGCACTGGACGGTTTGGACAAGGGTTCCTGGTGATGTGATCTTTTCTGTTGGGGCGTTGGCAATGTTTATCTTCGTGGTGCGAGCGATTATTGCGATTTTCCGCACTCCCAGTCTACCAAGTCAGGAAAAACCTTATCCCACTGAAGGCTAAATCTGGTTTTTTAGCTTCAGGATTGTGGTCAAATTTTTGATTTTCTTGAGAATCCTCGAAATTTTATTTCGGGGATTTTTCTTTCACAAAGCTGACTTTAATGTTTAGGTTTTCTCGCCACACATTCGATACTTTGTTTTTAAGAGGGCGATTATTCGAGATCCCTCATGAGCGCGAGCGATGACTATAGGAAAGCAGCGATCGCCGACAAATCACGTCCTTACCCTGCTACACATCACCCGCACCGCATTTTGGTACGGTTGGCAACACCGCCGATACTTCCCCCGACGCTCACACGCCAGCAGAGTTCACTCGGCAAGCTCATCATGGCGTTGCCAGAGCATTTTCGGTTTCTAGGAATAGCTTTGTACGGTTTTCTTCAATGCGAAGTATCCCGATTGTTTCGCACTAATTCTGGCAAATACGACTAACCAAGTGGGGTTATCCTGACTGTTCCTCCCACTTAGAAAGCGGCATCATGATAACTGTAAGCAATGAGCTTCAACCCAAACATTTCTTATAAAGCATTACCTTTGAGGTGACACATTATGTTGATGCGCTACTGGCAACCCTTCACAGAAATTGAAACCATCCGCGAGCAACTAGATAAAGTATTTGACCAACGGACAGCAACGAGAGATAACTCAGAAGCCACTTGGATGCCAGCTCTAGAATTGGTTGATGCTGGGGACAATTTCCTATTAAAAGCGCAACTGCCTGGAATTGACCCCAAAGACATTGACGTTCAAGTCACTCGCGAAGCAATTTCTATCTCTGGCGAACGTCGTTACGAAAACACAGACGAAAAATCTGGCTACGTCCGCTCAGAATTCCGCTATGGCAAATTCCACCGGGTGCTTCCCTTGCCCGCACACATTCAAAACGACTCTGTGCAAGCTGAGTACAAAGATGGCATTCTAACGCTAACCCTGCCCAAAGTGACTGAAGCTCGCAATAAAGTCGTCAAGATTAACTTAGCCGAAATTGCTGGAACTCCAGCGACTCCCGCTTTGGAACAGGCTAACCAATAACGATGGGGTAAGCGTGTTTAGTGGTGAACTCAGTACGCAGAAAGGCTGTGCTTAATTGAGTGAGGTCAATTTTCCTTTCATTGAGCCTGATTGGATTTATCTAACAACAACGGAACTGGAAAAGTTGATACCGGGAGCGACCATTGCTCTCGGTATTCTTTATGTAAAAAAGCCGAGCGAAAAGTTAGCTACAAATGCCGTGAACTGACGCTGATTCCAGTTAGTCTGTCAAAATATTTCACGCTTGTCGGCACCAATTTTATTGAGTCTGCTCTCGCAGAGAGAGCATTGGCGATCGCCGGACAGCATCAGCTTATCTGTGGTAAAGTAGCACAGCTAGACAGACCCTGCCAGCTCAAGCGCAATAGTTAAAGCGTCTCAACCAGGTGATACATCAATTCCGAAAAGCGGCCCGATTTGATGTGAGTAAAGCATCTGTCCAACAACTGATTATTTTCTACTTTCCCAATTCCTTAATCGATAATTAGCCAATGAATATCCATACCCTCTTGAGCCAAACCGAACGCCAACGGGTAAGCGATGGAGCCGTTTTACCCATCTTGAACGGTTGCGATTCCTCTATGAGGCAATTGGTGCTGTTCTTGCCACAATTGGGAGATTTCGACAGCCTTGAATATGCTTGGTGGTTGCAGCGGGACGCTCAACGGCTGGAAACACAAGGGATAGCAATCCGAGCTGTGGGAATTGGCTCACGCTCATCGGGTCAGCGATTCTGTGGCTATACAGGATTTCCTGCCGACTGTTTGTTTGTAGATCCCAGTGCCCAACTGCACCAAAAACTTGACCTGTATCCAGGTTTATCGTTAAAACTACCCGGTTTATCGGCTGCTATGAATGCTTACCTCAATCTATTGTTCATGTGTTCCGGGATTGGTAGCCCTGGCACTCTGGCAGAAGTATGGAGAGGATATCGAGGCGACGCAAGAGCACCTCAATTAATTGGTGATGATGAAATTATTCAGGCTTTCCCTCTTCCACCCCTCAAAGGCTCCACTTTCCGGTGGGCAGGTGGCAAAGGTTTCCAGCGTCCATTTGAATTGGCAACTTTACGGCTGCGGAATATGGGAGAAGTGCTGAGTCATTGGAAAACCTATGTTCCAAATGCTGCTTATCTCACTCAACGAGGCGCAACTTTCTTGTTTAATGCTGAGGGAGATTTAGTCTACGAACATCGAGATCGCGCCATCCTTGGTTTCGCTGCTGATATGAGCAATCCCCTGACATTTCTCTCAGAAATGGTGGGTGATGGAGACTCGCTGGGGCAGGGCGATATGCACTAACTACCGCCCTTATGGTGTGCGGCTGGCAGGGGGTAAGAGCGGTCGATAGCGAATGGGCATGGGCTTACGGATAGGGGGATTCATGCGATCGTACTCAATCCCATCATTGCTGCTGGCAATTTCTTGCTTACCATATTCATCCTGTTCCTCCAGAGTCCAACGGGAGCACCTCTCCTTTCCAATTGAACTCTACCCAACCATGTCGCCCCGGTTCTTCCCGCCCTTGTCCGTCAACTAGCAAATGCACAAAGTAAAGTTGATTGGTTGGCTCAAGACCACCAAGAAACCAGTTATCGTCAATCTCCGCCTTTACGTTAGCTTCATCAAATTGAATGCCAACTTGTGAAAGCGTAGCCATCGCCATTTGCCTTAAAGTTGCCTGATCCATCCCCTTTTCCTCGTGATTGAGAGATGTCAACCGCAGCCACTGAGGCTGTGAACTTCCTCACCCCTAACATTACTAAAAACCCAAACCAAAACCCCAACCCGCCCCGCCCTGCCCAAACTCCCCGAATGCGAAATCTTGTAAGGATTCAGGTCTGAAAGAAGGGAATAAGCTCAGGCCGAGCCAAGTCACAAGAATGGGCCTCTAGAGCCTCACGGAAAAAAGCCATTACTGAACGAGCTTGAAAACGACAGGTTTGAATCACACTCAGCAGATTAGCCGTTTCCTCAAATCGTTTCATCCAACGAGAGCCGCCAGAAACTTTCCGTTTCGTGACAGCTAGCCGTAGGGAACGTTCTGCTAAATTATTATCAGGAGGCACCGAGGGGTCATCCAGAAAATACCACCACTGTTTTGCCTTATCCCGCAAGGATTTGAGTAACAAACCTGCCGCATAACCAACTTGGTTCAACCAAGTGGCAAGGGCTTTATTCAATCGTATTTTGAAATCCTCAGCCCAGGAGTCGTAGATAAGTTGCTCCTTCGTCTTTCGCCAGGACTCATGGGATCTAAAAGCTTCATCAATTAATGACAGAAATATTTGAGCGACTGCTGCATTATTATTGTGACCCGGAAGTCCCAGCACTTTCTTGAAATGCCGCCGTAAATGAGCCAGACACTTCTGTTGGGCGGAGACTTTCCCACCATTATAAACGCTGAAATCATCTGAGCTTAAGACTCCAGCAAATTCTTTACCCAGCATGGTTTCTAGTTCCACACGGCCCCTGGTATCTGCGGCATGAAATAAACAGAATCCTTCTCCACTAGCCGTCCATAGCCATTCTTTAACCCCCATCACACACCGGGGGCGTTTCATCTACATGAACGTTTGATTGTAGAGGTGTCCATTCCCACAGTGCTTTGAGCGCTGGTTTGACTGCTGCTGCTACTCGTTGATTGGTTTTTTGGAGTGTTCCTACTCCTACTTCAATCCTGCCGAGTTCCCACAATAACGAGCGTCAGCTTGGAGTAGGAAAGATGCCCATAATTGCCAAGCCAGACTAAGAGTGCTTGGAGATTAATGCTCAAGTCAAGTCAAGGAACTATTCAAGCGGGGTGGTTCTCCTCTGACTACTGCACCACATTCTAGGCATTTACACGATTGTGTCTGATATTCGACGACTTCAATTGGTTTTGCTACTAGACTTGCTACTTGCGGTCTGTGGATGTTAATTACTTCACTTAATTCTTGACTACCACAATTTTGACAGATGTTGGGTGAGCTAATTTCTGTTCTGTCTACTCGTCCAAACCCTTTTCGGGTTTTTCCCTGATGACCCGGTTGTCCGCCTGGTTTCTTTTTTGGGTCTGCTTCTGGTTTGACTGTTGGTTTCTCTGGTTTTTGGAGTAGATCCGTTGATGGGGGTTTGGATGAAGTCTGACTGGTGGTTCGACTTTTGCCCGTAGCAATCGCTAGTTTTTCTTGCAATTGTGCAATGATTTTTTGCAGCCCCAGTACCATTTCTACCAGTTCAGCTTGGCTCCACTGCTCGATTTCGGTTTTTTCTTTCTGTCTGGTGGCTGCGGGCTTTTTCATTTGTTTATTTTACCAGCTTTTGACACTTAAGTCTTTTTTGACCTGAATCCTTACGAAAACACAAAATATTTGGCAGATGAATGACAACTAGAGAGTTCATATTTGGCTAGATTTAAGGCAATCAGACTGGCATTAAAATGAAAATCAAGCGGTGGTAAATGACGAGCTTGATAATCAGACAATCCCGTAAAGTGTTTAGCATCACGAAAAATAAATTCGATTTGAAAACGAGCCTGATAATATTCAACAATTTGCTCAGGTGGTAGATGAATATCAGTGCTAAATAATAAAGTATTTTTGATTTGACCATTGGCTGGAACCTCAGAAATACAAGCCCAGCTAATTTGGCAATTTAAACAACAAATCGCTTTCTACTAATGTATATAATGAAACTCCCGGTTTTATTTATTTAACAAACTTAATACGACTCAGATCTTGGCAGTCAACCTTGTCATAAACTCTTGTGATATCAAGCTTTGAGCTTTGAAATTCCTGTTTTTTGCTAGATTTTTTTGACCAGCTATTCTTCGGTTTTTGTTGCAGTTTTTTCAGGGGCTTTATTTGAGGACGTGATGGAGTCTGTTGCACGCTTAAGCTATAAGATAAACGAGTCTCAATTTCGACAATAGAAATCACATAAATTTCCAATCCCTGTTCCGATTTACCAGCTACACCATTATAAAAATAAGCCTTTCCGTCAGTTTTTCGGCCACTTTTTATTAAAAAATAACAATCAATAACAGCAATGACTGTGTGTTCAGGATTTAAAGCTTGTTCGAGGAAATATTGATTATTAAATTGTGGAAAATTAAAGCTTTTGAGAAAGTGACGACGCTAGGTTTTTTCGCTCAAACAACTATAACGACTGAGATTTGTGAAGTTGACCTAGCCATAAGCCAGCAAGATAGTTGAGAATAAAGTGATTAAAAACTTCTTTTGGGGTTGACTAATCCCTGGCATTTGTTGTAAGATGGATTCAATGATTTTCATAAGGCAATCTGTTGAGCTTGTGTGTTTTTATAGCTTAACCGAAAAGAGTGCCTTGTTTTCTGTTGATTTTGGGTTCAGATTGCACTCACTTTTTTCACTTCTCTGCTGCCAAAGCGATCGCCTCCCTCTTTAAAAACTGTCCGGAGTATTGTTGAAGCGACATTATATTATAATAAATTCCCATGATTTAAATATTAATTATTAGGTTAGTCGGTGTTCGTGTGATTCACAACCTTTCCTAATTACCGACTACGAATTACCGATCGCCACTGAATAAATATTGGTCACAGATAAAAACAACTGCACAGCAGTAAACTGCGGTATACCTGACACTCCGCAAAATTAAATGTAGGATTAAGTGTTGCCGTGAATCAGAAAAAAAAGATGAACTTATCCACTATTTGGCGAAAACTCCGCAGCCAGCAAGCCTTCTGCTTGGCTGTACTCCTGGCAGGTTGCCTGGTATTTATCGGTTGTTCCCCCGCACAGTCAACGGCTGGCAATTCAGTCGATCCCAAGTTGAAAGAGCAAGTCTTGCAGGTTATCCGCGAAAATCCCCAAGCAATTTTAGAGTCGGTACAAGCGTACCAGCAACAACAGCAGCAGTCTCTCAAAGCAGCGCAGCAGTCATTTTTGCAGGAGATGAAAACTAATCCCAAATCTTCGATAGGGGATTCTCCCACCACGGGTTCAGCTTCGCAGCAGATTGTACTTTTAGAATTCTCTGACTTTCAATGTCCGTTTTGCGCGCGCGCTCACGATACTGTCAAGCAGTTTATGGCAAAACACCAGGACAAAGTTACTTTAGCTTACAAGCATTTTCCCTTGACTTCTATTCACCCTCAAGCGCTGCCAGCAGCTAAAGCAGCTTGGGCGGCGGGCCAGCAGGGCAAATTCTGGGAATATTACAGCGCTTTGTTTGAAGGGCAGAAAGATTTAGGCGAGCCCTTGTACGCATCGATCGCCCAAAAGCTCAATCTAAAATTAGATAAATTTAACACCGATCGCAACAGCCCCGCTGCAGAAGCCGCCATTGCCAAAGACGTGCAACTCGCTCAACAACTAGGCATTGAAGGCACTCCCTTCTTTATTATGAACGGCAAAACTTTCTCCGGGGCGATCGAGCTTTCTGAGATGGAAAGCATTCTCGCCTCTGTCTCGAAATAAGTAATTCCTGACTCTTAGAAACCGAGTCTAAAAATGCGTTCCCAGCCTGCGTTGGCTGGGAACGAGAAAAACCAGAAAAACTCGAAAAATCTTTGATTAAACCGCAGCCAACTCAGGAGTCGGACGCTTGCTGTGGCGGATACCCTCGATCGCGGCTGCGTAATCATTCGCCTTAAACACAGCAGAACCAGCGACGATCGCATTTGCGCCGGCTTCCAGAACCTGCCAAGTATTGTTCCCCTTCAAACCGCCATCTACCTCAATCCAAGGATCGAGGCCCTTGTCGTCGCACATTTTACGCAACTGGCGAATTTTCGGCAAAACAGCCGGGATAAAACTTTGACCACCAAAGCCCGGATTGACGCTCATAATCAGCACCAAATCGCAAAGTTCCAGCACGTACTCGATCAACTCCAGCGGCGTCGAAGGATTCAGAACCACACCAGCCATTTTGCCCAATTCCCGAATTTGGCCGAGGGTGCGGTGCAAGTGAGGCGAAGCATTGTGTTCCGCGTGAACCGAAATAATGTCAGCACCAGCCTTAGCGAAGTCCTCGACGTACTTCTCCGGCTCCACAATCATCAAGTGGACATCGATCACCTTGGTAGTAACGGGGCGAATTGCCTCAACAATCAGCGGCCCGATAGTAATATTAGGAACAAAGCGACCGTCCATCACATCTACGTGAATCCAGTCAGCCCCAGCTCGATCGACAGCCTGAATCTCTTCTCCAAGACGGCTAAAATCGGCTGATAATATGGATGGAGCAATAACGATGGGTTTTTGGGATTGGGTCATGGCTAAGTCTGTTCTCCTGTCTGCTGTGCTGTATCCAGTTTATCAAAATACGGGTCTCCGGGTCGAAAAGTTGCCAACGATCGGTCGCGAGATGGGGAGGGCAGAAAAATTTTGCCTCTGACAGACAAGTTGGGCGATCGCGCACCACCCCAGCTCTGGGAATTTTGGTTTAGGATATAAATTTTCCCTCTAACAAATAACTTGTGTGCAAAATCTGACCTTCTGCAAATTTTGAGTACCGAATTATGAAAAGAACAGATCCCTTAGAAAATCCTGAACTCGATCGTGCCAGTCTGTTTGTATTAATGATCCCAGTCATCGGCTTTTTCCCCGCCCTGTGGACTCTTTACCGCCGTCAGGGTAGTCCCGAACGCAAAGCCATCAGCCGCTTGGCAATTGCCCTTGCTTTTAGTTGGCTCTTAGGACATATTCTTTTAGAAGCTGGAGCGATTTCTGCGGAATCTCCGACACTTCCCATGTTATTAATGAGTAGCCTGCTAACAACCAGCTATTTCATCGTTGCTCTGGGACTGATGGTTCGCCTCTGGAAGCGTCAACCACTATGGTTGCCCGGAATTAGTCGCTTAGCCGAGCAAGTAGTAGGCAAACATTTATCATAATTTAGGGTTCTTTTAAGCCCCTACCCTATTGATTGAGTGCGTCTTCAGCTTGATACTACATATTGCCATTATCTTTTTTATTTTTGTTGTGTGTGAGGAAGCCAGTGCCAGCTCAAAAAATTCCTAATCAAGACCCTATCCAACAATCCACTGCTCAACCTGCAACCAAAAAAGCTTCCCAGCCCCATCGAGGTCGCTGGCTGGGTTTTGGTTTTGGTTTGGCTGGAGTAGCAATGCTCTCAGCCACAGCCGGAGCATTGCTAGCCGTCTCCCTTTCTACAACGCCGCTTCAGCAACAAAAGTTGAGCCCTGAAGAAGCAGCAGTATTTTCTCAAGGCGACATGGCAAAGCTCAACATGAAGATGCCGGAGCTGACTCGCCCAGTTAATATTTTAGTTTTAGGACTTAAAGTTCTGACCTCTGACATCGAAGGAGGTGTCAACAAAGATGTCGGATACGAGGTTTGGGAAAACTCATTTAAGGGCTTAACCGATACCATGCTGTTGGTTAGGTTTGACCCTCAAAATAAAAAGTTAAGCGTGCTTTCCATTCCGCGAGACACCCGCACCTATGTTGAAGGCAGGGGGGTCGTGAAAATCAACGAAGCTAATTACTACGGTGGCCCGGCTTCGTCAGCGAAGTCAGTCAGCGGACTCCTTGGCGGTGTGGGAATTGACCGCTACGTCACAGTTAATATTCATGGCATAAAAAGTTTGGTCGATGCCCTGGGTGGCATTACTATTAATGTCCCTAAAGACATGAAGTATACCGATAACAGCCAGCATTTATATATAGATTTAAAGGCTGGTAAGCAAAAACTCAACGGCGAACAAATCGTGCAATATTTGCTTTATCGGCACGACGATTTGGGCGACATCGGGCGGGTGCAGCGCCAGCAATTGTTGATGCGGGCTTTTGTGGAACAGGAAGTAAATGTAGGTTTGCTGTCTCGACTACCGAAGATTTTGTCGGTGGTTCAGTCTCACCTTGACACGAATTTGAGTATAGAAGAATTGGTAGCTTTGGCTGGTTTTGCTACTCAAACCGATCGCACTGGCGTGCAGATGTTGATGGTTCCCGGCAAATTTAGCGATTCTAAGGACTACAAGGCAAGTTTTTGGTTGCCCGACCAATATGCCATCGAAACTATGGTGGCGGAACATTTTGACTTCGGCCAAAATACTTGGACAATTGAGAATGCTGATTCGACTTTTCTGAATGTGGCGATTCAAGATAGTACCGGAGATCCATCGGCTGTTGAAGATTTTGTCAATAATTTGACTCAAGCCGGTTATCGGAATGTTCAGGTTTATAAAGCTTGGCCGGAACCGCTGGAAGTAACTACTCTAGTAGCTCAACAGGGCGATATTAAAGGTGCTCAAGCGATTCGCCAGTTTTTGGGTTTTGGAGATGTGCTGGTTGAGAGTACCGGTTCTTTGCAGTCCGACGTGACAATTAGATTGGGTAAGGATTGGTTGGAGAAAAAGGCTCACTCCGGCAGTGCAGCTAAGTCTTTTTAAACTGGGCTTTAACCGCAGTATTTGTAGGGACACAGCAATGCTGTGTCCTCTTATTTTCTGTTGGTATGAGAGGGAAGCGATCGCTTTTTGTCGATTTACTGTACTATATTTTTTGGTGATAATGAATCACGATCGCCATAGCGATACTTCCCTCGGCAATCTCAACTGAAACAATAATCAACGAGGGAAAGCTTAAAATATTTTATAAAGGTAGGGTTGATGAACAAGGGTGCTAAAATAGACCGGCAGCGGGAACATCAGGCAAATGAACGCACCTTTCTGGCATGGTTACGAACTTCACTCGCTTTAATTGGTTTTGGGTTTGCAATCAGTCGGTTCAGTTTATTTCTCCGTCAATTTCAAGCTACAGTGACTCAGCAAGAAGTTTCCTCCCCTCCCTTCTTCAACTCAGAAACTTTAGGGCTGAGTCTGGTCGTTTTTGGAATTGCGGTCATTGCCTTGGCCGCATGGCGTTATAATCGAGTTTTCTGGCAAATTGAGCGAGGTGATTATCGCCCAAATCGTGTGCTAGTTTGGATTCTGACTGGAGTTGTAATGATTTTAGGAACGTTAAGCATTCCGTTGTTGCTATGGCGAGAGCGCGGAAATATAGCTCCCACTTCAACTCCTAAAAACTCTCAATTCTAAGTTAACCCGATCGCTTAGCTAAAGTGGAAATAACTGCAACCATATCATTAAGATTTTGTGCATCTAGATTGTCTATGGTGTTCGAGAGATGGGGAGAGAGTTTGATGGGGAGAGAATTTGACGATTTTCGATCGGGTCATCGAAATATACAATTTAAATACTGTACAACTTACAAGCGGAAGCAAGTGAAATGAAGTAATTAGCTGTCTGTTTATGGACGAACAGCGATTTATACATTACAACGAGCCTTTATTGAGGAATATTCGCCAAGAGGGAATGTCATTTCTTAATAAGCCTTTGACGGGCGGGCAGGATGCCCACCCCACAAAAAAACTTACTCTTTGTGGAACAGGCATCTTGGCGGTTCTGGAGAATACTAAAAGATTGCAATTGCGAGCATTTTCATCTCCTTTAACTTAGTCTACCACCGCCCTCAAACAGAATAGTTAAATCCCCGACTTCTTCAAGAAGCCGGGGATCTAAAACAAGAAAACAGCCCCTACAGATTAATGACTACCCGCTCCAGCCGCCCGTTTAAACGCCTCATCCAACACTTCCGAAAGCGTCGGGTGCGTGTGCACTCGGAATGCCAAAGTGTTAACAGAATCGCGCTGGGCGATCGCATTTGCCGCCTCCTGAATCAAATCCGAAGCGTGCAAACCGAAAATGTGAACTCCCAACAACTCCCCAGTATCTTTCCGGTAAATCACCTTAGCCATACCGTCGGTTTCACCCTCCGCAATAGCCTTAGAATTTCCTTTAAAATAACTCTTGACAGAACCGACCTCAAACCCTTCAGTTTTTCCTAACTCCTTCGCCGCAGGTTCAGTCATCCCCACATAGCTAATTTCCGGGTGAGTAAACGCCGCCGCCGGGATACTCAAATAGTCAACTTCGCGCGCACGGCCACAAATATTTTCCACTGCGGCAATTCCCTGAGCAGACGCAGAATGCGCTAACATCATCTTGCCATTAACATCGCCGATCGCCCACAAATTTTGCACCGGTTCTCCCGCCGCCAAAACCTGCATCTTATCGTTAACTGGGATATAACCGCGCATCGTTTCCACGCCAACAGTTTCTAACCCCAAATTCTTGCTCACCGGCACCCGACCAGTTGCTACCAAACAAGCGTCAACTTCCAAAACTTCGACAACTTCCTTAGTTTTGAAATCAGCTAATTCAATAATTACCGGCGAACCAGGAATAATCTTCTTGGCCAAAACACCTACTTTTGTTTCAATATCGCGGGGTGCAATTAACACTCGTTCTGCTAATTTAGCAATATCCGGGTCAAAAGTCGGCATCAATTGGTCTAGAGCTTCAATCATCGTAATTTCGCAGCCCAGGGCTGTGTAAATATCCGAAAACTCCAAACCGATATAGCCACTGCCAATAATTGCGATCCACTTCGGCAGCGATTCCAACCTGACAGCATCATCGCTGGTAAATACAGTTTTGCCGTCAATTTCTATCCCAGGGGGGACGAAGGGAACCGAACCGGGAGCGAGAATAATATCCTTGGCGGTAATAGTTTTCTCGCCTTTATCGGTTTCGACGGTAATTTTTTGAGCACTGGCAATTTTGCCCCAACCTTGGATGACATCGACGTTCAAACGTTTGAGGCTGTTAGTCAAGTCGCCGCGAAGTTTGCTAACAATAGTATTAGCGTGATTGGCGATCGCCCCGCGATCGAAATCCACACTGCCCAATTGAATACCCAAAGTCTTTAGGTGGTGGGCATTCCGCAAATCTCGCACTCGCCCGGAAGCCGCCAACAGCGCCTTCGAGGGAATGCAGCCGCGGTTGACGCAAGTCCCGCCCATGTCGCCCGCTTCGATAATTGCCACTTTCAGCCCGCAGCTAACCGCGTGTATCGCCGCGCCGTGTCCGCCCACGCCAGCGCCGATAATTGCTAAATCGTAATCAAATCCCTGAGTCACCTTAAAATCTCCTAATGCCTTTGAAATCTTAGGACTCAAGCAAAAAACACCGTCTCTGGGTCCTTTCCGGGTGGCGCGTTGCCATCGCAACCCTTGAACAGCGGTAATAGTTGCATAAGTCCTGTCTCCTTATTCTCGACTAGACTAGGGTTAATTAGACAACGAAAGAGCCGTAACTGAGATTTTTTCAGGGTCAATGATTTTGAGCTGGGTCTGCACCAAGTCTCAAATCACTCAGTAGGCGGGTGTAGAGTTAAATATAGTTTGAAGGCTGACAATGCCCGCTACAGGTTTTATAAGGGGCAGCAAGTTCAGCAGCAGGCATTCCACCGTCCGGTTAAATTGTGTCCGCTTGCTTGTTTTAGTCGGGTTTTCATGTCTGCACGCCTTGGGGGCGGGCAGAGTTTGCTGGCAACTTTTAGAGTCTATGGAGTGGCTTATGACGGATGACGACGACCAGAAAGATTTACGCCGGGCCTCGGCTCAATCATTTTTTGAGTCCCTGGATGAATTGTTCGATTCTATAGAATCGAACAGCACTCAAGCTGCACAACCGAAATCTCCACCGCCTCCGGCTAAGTCTTCGAGTCAGTCTTCGAGTTTGCCGAAGAAGACTAGACCTGCGAAAATTAATTTGTCGGATTTTGAAGATGCGATCGCCGATTTGGAACAGTTTATCCAGAGCAAACACCAGAAACGCCCGGAATCGAATCAATAGTGCGATGATACATTTTCAAGTAATGACTGTTGACTGTTGACTGTTGACAAGTGAAAAATTTTAGATTAATGTTTACGCTCCCAGATGAATCTGTGGAGTCAATTTTTAATGTGAAATTCGGTAGCATAGGAATTATTCATCTCTCTGTTCTCTGACTCTGTGTCCTCTGCGGTTTAATCAGGCCAAAGCAACCAGAATTGATATCAATCTAAAATCTAAAATCTAAAATCTAATAGCATAGAAATGATTCATCTCTCTGTTCTCTGACTCTGTGATCTCTGTGTCCTCTGCGGTTTAATCATTCCAAAGCAACCAGAATTTGTATCAATTCCAAATCTAAAATCGACGGGCTGTTAACGGTGCTTTCGGCTTAACCTGCTTAGGTTGCACCTACAAAACATTCACATTTGCTGGAGGATTGGTTTACAAGAATCAAGCCACATAAATTAGCTCAATTTACTATTAATAGCCTTATTTTTAGGTTTTGAGTGCTGCGGTAATTGCCTCGATCGCACTTCGATCGCCCGATCGCCGATCGCACTCACAGGCAACTCCCATTCATCAATATCAATATCATTGCGGAACTTCACCGGAATATCAGCACCGTTAATAATCGCTCCCAACAGCCGCGGCCCAGATTTATGCGACTCGTCATCCTCAGATTCCAGCAACTGATCTGCAGCCTCAGACAACATACTAGACAAAGTGTAACCAGGCCGCGCCACCAAAATCATACCGTCCGTGTACGGTTCCAGCGTCAGCGCGTCGTTGCACTCGCTCAATGCCGGAGAATCCACAACCACAAAATCAAAGCGGTTGCGAACATCCTCAAACAATCTCCGCATTTCGCTTGATTCTAGTACGGCGGAGGCCTGTCGCAAAAAGCCGGGACTCGGCACGACGTATAGGTTCTCTACCTCTGGAACCAAAAGGACGCACTCGCTAATATTGCCGTAATAGTGCAAAGGTTCCACCGTCGCCAGAGGATCAGCAGCAATTTTCAAAGATTCAACGTTAGAAGGCGATCGCAAATCTGCTTCAATTAGCAAAGTCCGTTTACCCGATCGAGCCGATGCAATTGCCAAATTGTAAGCACTAAAACTTTTCCCCTCCAAAGGCGCCGCCGAAGTCAGCAACACCACCTTCACCGGTTTGTTCCCGATCCGGCGCAAATTAGTACGCAACCGCTCGTAAAATTCCAAATAGGGAGAATTTGCCTCCAGGGCCAGAGGCATTTCATCGGCGTAAGAATCAAACACCGTCACTTCAGGCAAAACTGCCAGTATCGGCACCTCTTTTTCCACCAAGGCCGCCCGCACTTCTTCCCAACTGTAAAACTTGCCGTTGAGCATCCCCAACAAAAATATCAACCCGCCGCCCAGCAGCAATCCCACAAATCCTCCCACCGCCAGCATCACGTGCAAACCTCTTTTGTTTGACTCAACGTCATCAGTTTGCGGAGATTGGGCGATTCTCAAACTCCCCGTTGTCTCAGCTACCGCCGCCTCAGCATCTACCAAAGCCGACAGCATCTTGTCGTAGAGAGCTTTTTTGAACGCCACTTGCTGGGCTAAACGGGCTTGTTCTAACTGCTTGTTGGGGATTGTCGCGTGTTCTCGACGCAATTCTTGTTCAGTTTTCTCGATTCCTTGGAGTTGCTGTTGCACCGTATCCCGCTGCGTTTGCAAAGCAATCAAAGTTTGAGCTAACTGCTGTCTGGCCGGATCTAAAGAAGAGTCTACCCGAATTCGATCGGCACTTCTGAGCGGAGCCGCCACCCCGTTACCGCCGAGTACCTCAGACTGGCGCTGCTGCAACTGCTGCTCAAAAGCAAGTTTTTGTTTAAGCAATTCTACAATTTTCGGGTGTTCCTCCTGCAAGTCGCTGCGGAGAATTTTGAGCTGAGATTCGATCGAAAACAATTGCACTCGCAGTTGGGCAATAATTGGATCGGCAGAGAGTGCTTGAGCGACGTAAGCTTGCTCCACATTCAATCCCAAGCGATCCTGCAAACTGTTAATTTGAGCTTCAATTCCTCCCAACTGCACGCGGAGTTGCCGCTGCTGCTGTTGGATGCTGGTAATCGCTTGCGGCAAAGCACCGCTCTGAGCTGCTAAAATTGAAGTTCCTTCTCGTTTTTCGTAGGCTTCAAGTTTTGCTTCCGTCTCTCTGAGTTCCTGAGTTACTTTCGGCAAACGCTGGTTGATTTGGGTGATCGTTTCTCGCAGTCTAGAAGTATTAATATTTTTGCTGTGTTCCACCATTTCGTTCATCAGCGTCTTTACTACCGCTTCTGCTTGTTTACGATCGGCATTTTTGTACAATATTTGAATCAAAGCGCTGGGGTCATTATTCTTACTGGGCATCTTTATTTGCACATCTTTTCCCAGCTTGTCAGCCAAAGCTTGTACTTTTTCCGCTTCTTCTTTGTTTAATTTTCCTTCGGGTTTGATGAGTTTTTTTGCTGCTGGTTCAACCACCCTTGTATCCAGCAGCATATCTTTAGTTATTTCTTGTCCTTCCTGTTGAATTTTAGTAGTAGTCGATGAAAAAATCACGCTCGGTCTGTCGTAAGCCAGCGTACCTATGGCAACGTAAACTGGCGCCGCCTTTGGCTGCATGGCCACTACTCCCGACACGCCCACAGTCACCGCGAGAGTAGCCAGTCCCACCCACTTGTATTGGTCAAAAGCAATTAAATAACGTTTAACAACGGATAAAGTCATGACGATTTTAGATTTTAGATTGCTAATTCTTAACGATAACTAATGACTGCTGACTAATTCTACAAATCCCCCAAAAACCTTAGAACTTTCGGTCTGTGATTAAAACCCATATCGCCTAAGTCATTCCCCATCTTAAATCTAAAATCTAAAATCTAAAATGGTATGACTACCTATCATTACGTGACGGGCCGAACAAATCTGTTACTCCATTTCTCAACTGCTCAAAGAACAGAATAAATCCCAAAGTATCCCGGAATGGTCGAGTAAAAGTATTGATTACATAACCAATGCGCTCTACCAAATTCCTACCAATCACAATCACATCATTATCTTCGAGCATCGGGTTCTGAGAAACATTGCCCTCCAAAGCAGCTTTAGCATCTATCGAACGGTTGATTGCTCTACCTTGCTTTTCGTCGAACCGAATCAGGGCTATTTTCCGCAAGTCAGCAAGATTAACAGGCAAGTTGTTGAGAGCATCCAAAAACCTGCTGCCATTTTCTATGTAGAACGAGGTCAAACCACCACTAGCGTAACTCAAAACTCGAACGTAGATCCTGGGCTTAATCAAAGTAGACCGCGAAACCAGAGCTTTGTCGTAGTCTAGGTTTTTGGTACTAGCGTCCAATTCCGGGATGACAATCACATCTCCCGATGCCAAAGGAAAATCGAACAAATCGTTACCGTTTGCTAGGGGAGTGTAGAGGTCGATTGGTTCCTCCACCGAGGAGCCGTTCATCAGCGTCCGCCGCACTCGCACCTCCCGCAAATCGGCTTTTCCCGTGACTCCCCCCGCAATCACCAAAGCAGCCGAAATTCGACCCGAACCCGCCGGAAGCGTGTAAAAACCAGGTTTGCTTACTTCTCCGGTGACAGTGATTTGGACGGGGACAGCAGCAGCAGCGAGGCTGTACCTGGATGCTAAATCTTGATCGGATTTGCGATCGGGCGTAACCTGTTTATACGGTACGACGATCGCATCTCCATCTTCCAAACGCAAATCCGGTGGAGCAATACCAGTTTGCAACGGTGTCAAAATATCAACAACTTGCTCCGCCACAGCACCTCCCGGCAGAGTCCGCCGCACCCGCACCGCCCGCAGTTCCGCCGTAGGATTAGTCCCAGCAGCAGCCGCCAAAGCAGCAGGAAGCTGGGGGGTTTGCAGCGGATAAAAACCCGGTCTAGCAACTTCCCCCGTCACCGTCACCACTACGGGGCGCTGAACCAGCAAAGCAGCCGAGACTTGAGGATTTTTGATAAATTGGCCAAAGCGCTCCCGGAGGCGCTGCTGTGATTCTTCGACAGTAAGACCACGCACATTTACTGTTCCGATTAGCGGCAGTACAATTACGCCTTCAGGGCTGATTGGACCCGTAAAACCTAGCTCTGGGAAGCGTTGAACTTGAACAGAAATCTGGTCTCCCGGCCCGAGGCGGTAGGGCCGATTCCGAAAAGCTGGGTTAATATCCCGGTTGAAATTGGCAGGGGGCGGTGGCGGTAAACGCAATGGCGGTGGCGCCACGAGGCGCTCGGAACCAGGAACAACAGATTGAGCTAAAGCCGTTTCCGAAAAATTTTTGCTATTAAAACCCCAGAATACAGCAGCAAAAGATAGAGTCCAAGCAGTTGAATGCAGGCCTGCCAAGTAAAAAGCGAGGCGATTTTTAATAGTGGATTTTTGCCGCATTTTCAGAGGATTTAAAAAAGTAATATTTTGAATAATGGTCTGACTTGTAAGTTTCATCTAAATATAGCGACGAGAAAAAACAATAAGATATTTTCGGGGCGAGTTGAACCCGGATATTTACTAGGAATCAGTTGATTTTGGCAAAACCTCCCCACCCTCTAGGCTGATTTATTTGCACCTACCTGCTTACTCAAACCGAAAAGTTTCTGTAATTAATTTAGCCTGAACACTTTCACCGAGAGATTCGAGCAAGGGTTGAGCTATCTTAATGTCGCCCTGCGGTTGAATGGGAAGGATAATACTGACAGCAACCCAAGAGGCGCGGCGGTTCGACAGTCTAGCAATACTATCTTCCCAAAACCAGCGGCTGGTTGTTGGAGAACCCCCGTTAGGCCAAGCGTACCATTGCACGACAGCAAAAGTTTGTTGGCGAGTCCAGCTTCGGAAAAACCTCGCCTCGACATTAGGCGGTGGCTGGCCGGGTATTGGTGCTAATTTAACTGTAAACCTCAAAGTGCGATGAGAATCGGTTTGCCACCGGTGAAATCCATCGATATCTAGCCATTCGACTTGGGGCTGGTTTTTGGGGTAATTTTGAGGTAACAGCAATAAAATGGCAATTGTTTTATCTTTTTTAATTTCTTGAACTAACCATCTGTGAGCGCCAATTTGGACGTTATTCTGAACGGCTATAACCTGCCACCCAGGAATTTTTAGCCCGTTTTGGCGCACACTTCTTAATTGCTTGAGGTTGGCAAGGGTTGGCGGGTTTGTCCAAGGCCACCTTCCCGTCGCGTAGCCGGGAATTGCTACTGCTCCAACTAATACCAGCAAAAACACCAGTACCATAATTTTAGATAATTGATACCGCTGCATTAGTTTCTGTGCTGAAATCATCTGTTTCATTAATTGCCAGACTGACTTGGGAAATACTTTTCCATCCCGTTGAGGAGAAGTACCAATAACCCTAGTATACAAGCAGAATATAAATCTCCGCCCCATCCGGCGTGTAGCCAATTAAAAAGCGCCTCTCTGCCGGTTCCGTGAAAGTAAGTTAGCAAAGTATTGCGAAAAATGTTGGAAGTGATGCTAATAATGGATGTAATCACTAAAAACAAAAGACTTTTTTTGCGAGAGTTCCAAACTCCCGTCCAATCCAGCAGAATTAAGCTGACGTAAAGACTGGTAAACAGCATTTTTAAGCCTGCACAGTGGGGAGCAACTTCTACAATGCGCTCGTTTACGTACAGATAAATTTCTTCCACTCTCACGTTGATACCAATCTTAATTAATATCCAGCCTGATGCTTCAGCAATGAATTGCTGTAAGGGCAAGGCGTAGGGTTCTATGAGGTAAGGAATGTGGTTCGGCGAGGCCAGAAATACGAACAAAAGCGGCATCACCTGCAATTTCAAGCCGGGAATTCCTTTTAAAGATAAGCAAATGCTGGCCAGCATTACGGGGAGGGATAAATTTACTAAATCGCTCAAGCGACTCAGATAAAAAAGCGTGGCTAGTACCAGCAAAAAGCCTCCCAAAGGATGCGGTGAGTTGGGCAAGCTGCGCCAGCACTTTCGGTTCATCCAAGCAATATAAGCTGCGTAGGGCAAACCAATTAGTCCGTGGCTGAAATATTCGTGTTCGATGCTGATGTTTTTGTTGAGCCAGCCGTTGTACCAGTGTACTAGCAGGGGGGCGTACAGCAGCACTAGGAGCACCGTGATACCTTCCGCCAGGAGGTATCGCTTGAAAACAATGCGAATTTTGCGCTGGATGTGCATGGTTTGAGAAGTTTTAAGATTGCCGCGCTGGATTCGCAACGCTTTGGGCTTTTGAACTGTCAGTTAAAGATTTGTTAATTCCCCACAAAAACGCTGTGAGAACCGCACCCTACTGCTTGAATCACCTGCAGCATAAGTTTTATGAACAATTAGCAATTCAATGATAGTACGATCGCCCGAACAACTTGCTCGATCTGAGTATTGCTCAATCCGGGATACATTGGCAATGATAAAATCTGTTGGCACAGGGTTTCTGCGTGGGGGAAGTCGCCCGGATTGCCTAAGTTTTGGTAGGCGGGTTGCAGGTGACAAGGTATGGGATAGTGTATGCCTGTTTGAATGCCGTGTTGGCAGAGTTTTTCCTGAAGGGTGTTGCGGTCGATCCTCTTCGAGGGCTTCGCTAACGAGCTTTCCTCAGTAATTTTGATAACATACAGGTGATAAATGTGACCGCTGCTGCTATGGTTGGCGATCGGTACAATGCCTTTGTGTTTCAATGGTGCTAGTAGAGTATTGTAGTGTTGAGCAGCGTCGGTGCGATCGCGATTCCATTTTTCTAAATAAGGCAATTTAACATTGAGCACGGCGGCTTGCAAATTGTCGAGGCGGCTGTTGCTACCGATTTCTGTGTGCAAATATTTACTGGGTGCTCCGTAATTGCGGAGAGTTCGCATTTTGTCTGCGAGCTCTGCATCGTTAGTAATTAACATCCCGCCGTCGCCAAAAGAACCGAGGTTTTTGCTGGGATAAAAGCTGAATGCTGCTGCTTTTCCAAAGGAACCCGCGCGGTATCCTTCTCTGTGGGCTAAGTGCGCTTGGGCGGCATCTTCAAATATGATTAAATTGTGGCGGTTCGCAAAATCTAAAAGCTGCCCGGGCGATACCATTTGACCGTAGAGGTGTACGGGGATAATTGCTTTAGTTTTCGAGGTAACTGCTGTGGAGGCTGCTGTGAGGTCAATCAGGGCGGTTTCCGGGTCGCAATCTACAAGAATAGGTATAGCTTTGGCTTGGAGGACGGCGATCGCGGTGGCGATAAAAGTGTTAGCGGGTATGATAATTTCGTCGCCCGGATTAATACCACAAGCTTGGAGTCCCAGAGCGATCGCATCAGTTCCGCAAGCCACTCCTACGCCGTATTTTACTCCAGAAGCTGCAGCAAATGCTGTTTCAAATTCCGCGAGGGCTTGACCTAAAATAAAGTCTCCTTCCTGGATAATTTTTCTAATTGCTTCTGCTATTTTGGATTGGATTGGCTGATGTTGCAGGGAGAGATTTACAAACGGAACTTTTGGCTGGCGGTTACTCATAAACTATCGGGGCGTAATTATTTATATTAACATTTTATTGCAGATAGCTTTTAAAATATTTTAACCGCAGAGGGCGCAGAGTAGCAGAGGGAAAATGGATATTTTTTACAGAAGAGCTGCGCCTCACCTCGTTTTTTTTGAGTGAGCAACTAAATGAAACTTTTTCTGTAATATAGAAGCAGAGAATTTTGCAGAAAGCAACCGAAATCATGGAATACAAAAAACTCGGCGACAGCGACTTATCAGTATCTGAAATCTGTTTGGGTACGATGACTTACGGCCAGCAGAACACCGTTGCAGAAGCGGCCCAACAGCTCGATTTGGCGATCGATAGAGGAATCAACTTTATCGATACGGCAGAAATGTATCCTGTCCCTGGAAAGGCGGAAACTCAGGGAAAAACAGAGGAATATATCGGCGAATGGTTGGCGAAACAGCAGCGGGATAAAGTCATTATAGCGACTAAAGTGGCGGGCAGAAGCACTCGATTAAAGTGGATTCGGGAAGGGAAAAATCAGATCGATCGCCCAAATGTCGAAAAAGCCCTGAATGACAGCCTGAAGCGCTTGCAAACTGACTACATTGACCTGTATCAGATCCACTGGCCCGATCGCTACGTGCCGCTATTTGGCGCGCCGGATTACGACATCGCCCAAGAGCACGAAACTGTACCGATTTTGGAACAGTTAGAGGTATTTGCTGACTTAATTAAAGCTGGGAAAATCCGCTATTTGGGTTTGAGTAACGAGACGCCTTGGGGAGTTTGCGAGTTCTGCACCTTGGCGGAAAAACACGGATTGCCGAAAGTTGTTTCGATTCAGAATGCTTTCAGTTTGAGCAATCGGACATTTCACCTAAATTTAGCAGAAACTTGCCGTTTTAAGAATGTGGGATTGATGGCTTACAGTCCTTTGGGGTTTGGGCTGTTAACGGGTAAATACTTGAATGGAATTCCCGAAAATTCAAGGTTGGCTTTATTTGCGGGATTTGGTCAGCGTTACGATAAAACTAATCTGAATGATGCGGTGAAAGCGTATGTTGAGATTGCGGGGAAACATGGGATAAGTCCGGCGCAGATGGCTTTGGCGTATGTGCGATCGCGCTGGTTTGTAACTAGCACAATTATCGGTGCAACAAGTCTCGAACAGTTGGAGGAAAATATCGGTAGTTTGGAGGTGAATTTGGATCGGGAGATTATAGCGGAAATCGATGCGGTGCACGCTAAGTATCCGAATCCGACACCGTAAGATGTCTCGGCGGTTGAAACCGCTTCTATACACACAAAGTCCGCCTGCGCGGACTAAGAGATAGAGGGTAAATTTAACCCGGATTTGATATTAGTAGGTTGGGTTGAGGTAACGAACCCTAGGTTTCACTTCGCCCAACTTATCACTGGCTAGGAAAAGCATTTTTAATTCGATCGCACTCAAGTATTAGATGTGCTCAGAGGTTTTCTTCAGGAAGTGATGCAGCTAGCTGTAGATAAGGGTTACATCAGGCTGGAAGAGAAGGAGGAATTTATTCGTCCGGCTTTTGCTAGCAGTACGGATGCTGCGGTATTGAGCAAGTAGTTTGTTTTGGTGGTGTTTTGGGCGATCGATCTTTTTGTTGTCAATTAATATTTTAACCTTGTTTAACATCCATTCCCAGCGCTGGGAAGAGGCGATCGCACCCATGGATATTTTAACTGCAGATGATGTACGGGCGAGACGCCCGTATCACAAATCATCTACGGGCGAGACGCCCGTACCACAATGAAAGAGGATGTTTTGGGCGATTGTTCTTGACGCAGAGGAAATGGGAGAGAGGAGCGAGCGAGCCCGTACTATCCTGAAGTGAGTAATCTATTTTCCTCGTTTCGCAAAGCCCCAATCATGGTCAACAAGACTTTTAAAGTAAACGTTCTATTAAGTTTCCCTGATAGGGATTTACCCTCCTAAAAAACATGGAGTTTAAATAGGAGGGCTTGGAATAGCAAACTTGACTTGTAGCAAGCATATTTCAATCCCTAATAGGGAGCGCTGTTTGCCCAGAGTAGGGCAACCAGTTTGCTGTTCCTATTAACAGGATAGCCCACAATCAAAAAAATGTCAAGTCATGCTAGCTACAAGTCTAAACACTGATCTATAATTATTGATGAGGATACCCAGTCACTAAAAACGGAAAAGGCCCGCCTGAAGTACAAATTCAGACAGTGCCCTCGCTTTCGCTAGGTAGCTCAGTTGGTCTGAAGTTAAGAGGTCAAACCAACACAAGTAAACCCAACTACTTTGAAATATATGTTCCACAACTGTAACCCACAAGACGGACTATTGTTTGCCAACCTTCGGCGGGCTAGGATCGCTCTCTCTGCTTTGGCGAAGTCGTACCACGCTTTGGCGGAGTCGCACCGGGCTTTGGCGGAGTCGCACCGCAGTCTGCTTGAGGAAAAAGAAGCACAGGATGAAACGATTGAAGAACAGCGACAGGAAATAGATGACTTGAAGCGCGAACTTGATTGTCAGCCAAATTACTGCGAAAACGATGGTTCATCCAACTGCATAATGTCACGATCGCGAAGATGTTACGGATAGACTAGGAATCTCATAGAAACCTCGATCGCCCTTCCCATCCAAAAAATAGGACAATGGTAAAGGGCGATCGCACTTCACCCTAAAATCTTTCTCAACTAAACCCATGAGTACAATTCGCTTACAACTAGCCGAATACTTGAAATGTCGAGGTTTCACCCCCGAAAACTTAGTCGAAGCTGTGGGCGAAACACTCAATCCTGAAACCGTATACCAACTGATAGAAAAAGCCGAAAACCTCAACCATCTAGATTTATCCGTCCTAGCCGCCATTATAGATGGCTTGAGCAAACTCAATGGTTTTCCAGTCGGCATCGCAGAAGTGCTAATATTTTTTCCTGACATTTCCGAGGAAGCATTGGCAAAATCGCCTTGGCGTCAACTTTACCTCGTCGATAATGAAATTCCTCCCTATGATTGGGGAGATGTAGACCCGATGAAACTTGGTCAACCCGTGCGCTATATACCGGGAGTAGGTGCTGTTATTCTTGAAGACGAAAGGGTATAGCAATAAGCGTGGCTAATAGATTCACCATCCGCGATATTTTACTGGTTGATTTCCCTCCTCAAACGCCTGCATTGCACGAACAACAAGGAATTCGCCCTGCTGTAGTAGTGGGGAGGCCAAGCAACACAGGTATGATACGTTTTGAGCTTGTGATTGTTGTGCCGATTACCAGACAATCAGGAGATTGGACTTCACAAAATCCAATTTTATACCCAAGTCTTCGGGCAGGAGTTGGAAATCTAACGGCCGACTCGATAGTATTGCTGGATCAAGTACGCGCTGTAGATATCCGGCGAGTATTGCGCTATCTTGGCAGTTTAACCGCAGAAGAGTATCAGCCGATCGCCAATGGACTAAAAGCCATGTTTAGCTTTTAAATTCTCCCTTCATCAGCGTTTATCTGCGTGCATCTGCGGTTAAAAACTCCCCTCAATTCTCTGCCAAAAAGCTTAATGTCCCAATAGCTTATCCCGCAAATGCTTAATCCGATCGCGCAATTTACCCGCCTCCTCAAACTCCAACTTCTTAGCCGCCGCCTTCATCTGCGCTTCCAAGCGCCCGATTAACTGAGGAATCTCATCCAAAGATAACTCGTTCACCTGTTCGTAAACCTCCTCCAACTGCTGAGAATTCAGCTTGCGCGACACATCCAAAAATGCCAAAATCGCATTACTCGATCGCTTTTTCGCGATCGGCTGTGGCGTAATCCCGTGCATCTTATTGTACGCTACCTGAATCCCCCGGCGTCGATCCGTTTCGTCGATCGCCTTAACCATACTATCCGTCAAATTATCCGCGTACAAAATAGCCTGTCCCTGAACGTGCCGCGCCGCCCTTCCAATCGTTTGAATCAACGAACGTCCCGATCGCAAAAACCCCTCTTTATCCGCATCCAAAATTACCACCAGCGACACTTCCGGCAAATCCAAACCTTCCCGCAGCAAGTTAACACCAATCAATACATCAAACTTACCCTCCTGCAAATCTTGGATAATTTCGATGCGTTGAATCGACTGAATTTCCGAGTGCAAATACCGGACTTTAATCGCCCTCTCCTGCAAATATTCGGTTAAATCTTCCGCCATCCGCTTCGTTAAAGTCGTCACCAAAACTCGCTCATCCCGACTTACTCTCTCCTTAATTTCCCCCAACAAATCATCAATTTGTCCTTCCGTCGGACGCACAAAAATAGTCGGATCTATTACTCCGGTAGGGCGAATTACTTGCTCTGCAACTCTGCCTTCCGATATTTCCATTTCCCAATCCCCAGGCGTAGCAGAAACAAAGATGCACTGATTCTCTTTTGCCCAGAATTCCTCTGCTTTTAAAGGGCGGTTATCTGCCGCGCTGGGCAAGCGAAAACCATGTTCAATCAATACTCTTTTCCGCGCTTGGTCGCCGTTGTACATCCCCCTAATTTGCGGCACTGTGACGTGAGATTCATCTATCACCAACATCCAATCTTTGGGGAAATAATCTATCAAACATTCTGGCGGTTCCCCCGCATTTCTCCCTGCTAAATGTCGCGAATAATTTTCGACTCCGTTGCAGTAACCTACCTCGCGCAGCATTTCTAAATCGTAGCGCGTGCGCTGTTCCAACCGCTGAGCTTCTAATAGTTTACCCTGTTTTTCAAATTCTACCAGTCGGTCTTCTAATTCGAGTTCTATCCCTTGGCAAGCTGCCTCTAATTTATCTTCTGCCGTGACAAAGTGGCGCGCTGGATAAATATTTAAAGCGGTTGTACTTTGGATAATTTTACCAGTTACGGGGTCAACGTAGCGGATGGCATCGATTTCGTCACCGAAGAATTCAACGCGAATAATTCTATCTTCGTAAGCGGGGCCAATTTCCAAAACATCGCCTTTGACGCGAAATTTGCCTCGGCCTAAATCTATATCGTTGCGGCTGTATTGGACGTTAACTAAATCACGCAAAACTTGCCGCTGGTTTACTTCCATTCCTACTCGCAAAGGAATAGCCGCTTTCAGGTATTCTGCGGGCATTCCCAAACCGTAGATGCAGCTAATTGAAGCAACTACAATTACGTCGCGGCGTTCAAAGAGCGATCGCGTGGCTGAGTGCCGCAACATATCGATCTCGTCGTTAATTGCTGCCGTCTTCTCAATGAAAGTATCGGTGACTGCGATGTATGCTTCAGGTTGGTAGTAGTCGTAATAACTGACAAAGTATTCGACTGCATTGTTCGGGAAAAAATTTCGCAGTTCGTTGCACAGTTGAGCTGCTAGGGTTTTGTTGTGTGCTAAGACTAAGGTGGGTCTGCCGACTTTTTCAATCACCGAGGCAATGGAGAAGGTTTTGCCCGTACCTGTGGCACCGAGTAAGGTTTGAAATCGATCGCCCGCTTCGATGCCTTTGACGAGTTGCTTAATCGCTAGCGGTTGGTCGCCTGTGGGCTGGAAGGGCGCTTGCAATTGAAAAGATGCTGCCGCAGTTACCATAGGAAAATGTAGCTATTACCCATAAATCTTAACAAAAATGCAGAGATTCGGCAATTTCGTTAAAAAAATAGTTAGACTTTGTAATATTATTTTAATCATCGGCCGAAATAGCAAGCAGAAAGCCAAGAAAAGCAGTTGTCCGCACCCAGCAATCAACGTCCAAAAATAAGCGAGGAAAAGAATTATGGATACGAGCAGTACAGGTACAAGCAAAGGCAAAGCGATCGCCCGTCGCGGTAAAGGCAGTTCCAAAAGCCAACCGACACCACCCACGGATGCCAAAGCAACAGGAATCCAACTTTATCGGCCGCAACTCATGCATGACAACCGCCCTGTCGGCCCAGACGATTTTACCATCAGCGAGACCGTCTCGATGTCGGGGAACCGCCCGATCGGCATTAGCACCCTGCACCTCAGCGAAACCTACGGCATTGTAGGCAATCGCCCGGTAGAATCCAGCGACTTTGAAGTGGTTGCTACAATCGGCAATCGCCCGATCGGCTCCAGCGCCATGCAAGTCAGTGAAATGTTCAGTATGTCCGGTGCTCGCCCTATTGCAATCAGCACTCTTCACATTGATGAAGTTTACTCCACAATGGGAGGAAATCGGCCAATTGCCTCAAACGAAATTGACGATAGCTCAACATTAATGGGCTTCTTAGATTAATTAGTCATTGGTCATTAGTTATTAGTTTTTCGCTGTTAACTAATGACTAATTAAACTTTTTTATACAAGTTATTGAGGAACCGGATCAACCAATTGAATCGTCTCAAGTTATTTATTTAACCCTGCCAATTTTAACAATCGGCGTTGCGGATTTATGGTATGAACAACTCAATCTGCAAAATAATGAAACAAGCGCGTCAGAACATCTTCGGAATTTCCAACTTATCTATTTTCCTACCGTGATTCAGCAACGCCAAGTGATTTTTACCCATTAAATGAGAGGGAATATCAAACTGTGTCCATTTGGATTATTCGTCATGGTCAAAGTCAATCCAATGCAGGGTTGGCAACTATTGGACCGCATGAAAATGCCTTAAGTGAATTGGGCGATCGACAATCAAGATGTATTCCAACCGCCGTTAAACAAACTCCCGACTTGATTGTGACTTCACCTTATTTGAGAACACAACTCACTGCTCAACCATTGATTGAAAAATTTCCACATACACCCGTTGAGGTTTGGCAAGTTCAGGAATTTACCTATCTGGGCCTACAGTTCGACCAACCAACCACAACCCAGGCTCGCAAACCTCTGAGCAAAGCTTACTGGGACCGCTGCGACCCTGAATATGTCGATGGAACCAACGCCGAATCGTTGGTTCAACTGATGGAACGAGTCCGAACTTTCCTAAACCAGTTACAACAACAATCCGGTTTTGTAGTTGTCTTTTCACATGGATTTTTTATCAAAGCAATGCTGTGGCAGATTTTGGCTAACCCAACGGTAATTGATGCCGTTGCGATGACTCGGCTTTTGGGATTTTCGCGAGGCTTTCCAGTACCAAATGCGTCAATTTTGCAGATGGAATTTGATTCGGGTGGGATAGCTCATTGGAGTTCCTTCATTACCAATCATCTGCCACCGGACCTAGAATCGGCAGCACCCGATGCAACTCTGGCAAGTGATGCAGGCGATCAACCCTCGTAACCTACCTTCACTGGAACAATGCCCCAACCAATGCCAGAGTGGCGTTGCTGATTTATCAAAAATTTGGGTTTAATATCATGTCCGGTCGATTGACCATGATATAACTGTTAATAGTTCACAACATTTAAGAGTTCATCTTTCACATTTCAGAGTTCAAGGGCTAATGACTACTGATATCGCTTCCGGTGGCATCGTTATTGTTTAAATGTCTAAACAGTCAGTTGTTCCGAAAGCATAATTTTAGTCAACAGGCAACAGTTAACAGTCAACAATACCTTGGTCGTGCAACCAGAATTGATATGACTAATAACTACTTCTCGATACCCTGATATTTGCTCAATAAAGCAGCAAAGCGCTTGTAATCCACAGGCTTCCTCACATACTCCGCCGCTCCCAATTCCAACCCCTGATTTTGGTCGTCCAAAAAAGTTATCATAATCACTGGAATATCAACCAAATCTTGATCTGCTTTCAACGCCGACAGCACCGCCCAGCCGTCCATACTCGGCATCATCACGTCCAGAATAATCGCGTCGGGCAGCAACTCCTTAGCCAACAGAAGCCCCCCTTGACCGCTAGCCGACGATCGCACCCGAAATCCCTGTTTCGACAAGCAGCGGGTCATCAAGTCTCGCGCGTCTGGATCGTCGTCAATCACCAGCACAGTAGCAGCATCGGGCAAATCCAGCGGTTGTGATCGCAGTTCTTTTTGCTTCGCTTCAGTCGCCGCTGCACTCGTGTCTAACTCCTGGGAAGACTCGGCCTGAATTTCTTGGATTTCTGGATCTTCCCGCGCTTCTTTCGGGTTTTTAACCGCAATCGGCAACCGGATCGTAAAACTAGAACCGCAGCCAAACTCGCTCTCAACGGTAATGTCTCCGCCCATCATCTGGCAAAATCTCCGGCTAATTGTCAGCCCCAAACCGGTGCCGCCGTATTTGCGCGTAGTAGAATCGTCCGCTTGAGCGAAAGCTCCGAATAGCCTCGACACCTGATCCTCAGTCATGCCGATGCCGGTATCGGTTACTTGAAACACGATCAAAGGCTGTTGACACCGAGAAGGATCTGCCCAGAGTTCTGCGGAATTGTCGATCGGCAAAACCTCCCCTTCTTCTTTCCAAACATTAATCGTAATTTTGCCTTGATCTGTAAACTTAGCAGCATTGCTCGCCAAATTTAACAGCGCTTGTCCCAGCTTCCCCGAATCAGCGTATATCGTGCCAATATTGCGATCGCAATTGACGATCAAAGTATTGCCATTTTTCCCTAGCGTCGGTTGAACAGTAGTGACAACCTGCTCGATCAAATCCCACACCTCAAAAGTCTCCAAGAAAAGAGTCATCTTTCCTGCTTCAATTTTAGAAATATCCAGGATGTCACTAATAATGTTGAGCAACTGCTTGCCTGCCATATTAATGCTTGCCAAATCCATCACAAACTCTTCTTCGCCGAGTTCCAGAGCCTCTTCTTGCAGCAGCTCGCTGTAGCCGATAATCGCATTCAAAGGCGTCCGCAACTCGTGAGTCATATTTGCCAAAAAAGTGCTTTTCGCCCGGTTGGCAGCTTCCGCAGCATTCTTAGCGACTTCCAATTCCTCCGATCGTTCCTCTAGCTGCCGCTGCCGCACTTCCAAACCGTTGAGCAAACTGCTAATTTGCTGAGCCATTGTATTGAGAGTAGAAGATAGCACCCCGATCGCATCATTAGAAACCACAGGCGATCGAGCCGTAAAATCACCGCTGGCCATCAGTTCCGCAGTTTCCCGCAGCAAGCCGAGATTCCGAATAATTGCCGACACCGACACAAAAGCCACTATCCCCGCGATCAAACTCAAAACTGAAGCCCCCAGCAGCCAGTGCTGAGTGCGGCTCGCCACTGCCAGAGTTTGCTGCACCAGCACCGCCATTGCTGCCTCAGAAACCCCCGCCGGAGTTGAGGCAGCTTTTATTGTCAGCAAATAGTTCTTCATCTCCACAGAACCCATCCACCCGACTCCCACCGCCATCCAAGTTATCAGTACCAAGATGACAAACAGCCCGCTCAAAGACGCCCGAGTTCCTAGAGAAATCGGCCTCGGAGCAAGTGCCGCCGCCCAAGGATAGGTTTTGAGAAAAGGATCTGGCGGAACCGGTGCGCCCGAATTCCAAATCTCCTCAATTTGACCGTCCGACCGCACCTTACCAATCCGCACTGTTTTCCAGATATGCTGCGTTTGGGCATCTATTTTTACCTTGCCCGATGGCGCTGCAAACTCAATATTTTTAGCAGCAGCCCTGACTTTAACCACATCTGTCGAACCAGCTTTTTCTACTGCTTGCTTCCACAGGTAAACGCCCAAATAAGCTGCTGCGATCGGGTCATCCGTGACTCGATTTTCCCCGTATCGGGCTTTATAAGCCTTGACAAATTTCCGATTTTCTGGTGTGTCCACCGTTTGAAAATAGTTCCAAACCACCCAATGTCCAGCAAGATTGGACGGCCCGATCGCCCGCACTTCCTCTTCTGCTACGCTAACCGACATCACCGGCAAATCCTCGGGGTTCACGCCAGCTTCCCGCAACTTTTGGAAAAAAGCCACATTGCTATCGCCGTTGAGAGTGTTGAGAATAGCATCTGGTTTCACTGCTAAGATATGTGCGATCGCCTCGCCCACTTCCCTCGATCCCAGCGGCAGATACACTTCCCCCGCCAACTCTCCCCCCAGTGCCGCCAGTTGAGCTTTCACAATCCGATTTGCCGTGCGGGGAAAGAGATAGTCCGAACCCAACAGGAAAATTTTCCGCTTTCCCTGTGTCAGCAAGTAATTCACCCCAGGCACAATCTGTTGGTTCGGGGCAGCACCAGTGTAGAAAATATTCGGACACTGTTCTAGCCCTTCATACTGCACCGGATAGAACAGCAACCCGTTGCCGTGCTCGAAAGCAGGCAGTACAGCTTTGCGGCTCGCCGAAGTCCAACAGCCAAATACCACCGCCACCTGCGCTTCTAAGAGCAATTGCTTAGCTTTTTGAGCAAAAGTCTGCAAATCGCTGGCTCCATCTTCTATAACCGCTTCCAAGGGGCGTCCGAGCACCCCTCCGGCCGCATTAATTTCCTCAACCGCCAACAGCGTCGCATCTTTAACAGAAATTTCGCTGATGGACATCGTGCCCGTCAGCGAATGCAACACACCTATTTTGATCGGCTCACGAGTCGGGCCGGCTGCTTCGAGGGGGTTACTGCTCCTTGCTCCCATAGGGTTTTAGATAATTTTTACTAATAACAGAAATTTTAGTTCGATCCTGCTGGAAGTTAGCCTTGAGGCTAACTCTTGTTTAGCAGATTATTTAACCCGATCGCCACCAAACTTGGGAATTGCTGCACCCTACAGATTTTAACTTTCCAACTCTCAGCATAGACTTAAGTCTGCACTAAACTGCCTCCCATTTCTCTCTTCATCTTTTACCGAAGTCCAAAGAGCCTCATACCACAACATTCGACACTTAATGCCATCGCTCGCGCCGCAGAAAAATTCTCCCCCCTCCTCCCCTTTTCCCAACTCATTCACTGCCCGCGACTTGCGACCCACCAAGCAATCTCACCCACTATTCCCCTTCCCCTATCTCTTTTGGGGCTAAGGGAAGTTTCCGTAATTTATCTTAACTATAAAACTCAAAATTATTCACCAGCCCCTATCTCCCTTCAGGTAGATGGAAGTCTTCGTGATTTCCGTTATCTTAAGTATAAGGTTAACTTCTAAGTACCCTGGTTAAAAATAAATTTTGCAAACAATAGGGGAAAAACTAATGAATAGTCAAGAAAACGCGACCCACACGGCCACCGAAAATCAAGTCACCCTACCAAAATCCAGGGAAATATTGCTCGGCGAGGAAACAGAAAAAGCCCTCGGTCAGCAAAAAAAAGAAGATGCTCAAACTATGCGCGCTGTCGAACAGTTGAAAGAAGAACTTCAGCACAAAATAGATGAAGAATGTCATCACAAGGTAGATTAAAACTAATACGGATTTTTTTCGGTGTGGGTAAGATGCAATCTTGCCCACACTCGCTTTGGGAAGGCAGAAGGCAGAAGGCAGAATTAAATAAAAATTTATAGTTTTAAATTATTTTGGGTATGAAAAAAAAAACTCCGGGAAGCGGGGTTGACCATCCACCAGCTTTTTTACACAAATACTTCGTTGCAGCCACCAGAAACGGTGAAAAAAAACCTATAAGTATGAAAGTGGCAGGCTGTCCAAGACAGAAAAATAACTTTTCCATCTTCCATCTTCATTTGTTATTCATTCTTTCTTCCTAGAGGTAGAGTGCAACGCAGCTCCTAGTTACCTATGATGAGTTTATTAAGTAGAAAATGTCTGATTAGATACAGATAGGGAGAAAACCATGAGCACTGAAGATAGAGCAAAGGCAACTGGCAACAACATCGCAGGCAAAGCTCAAGAAGCCCTAGGTAATGTTACTGGCGACCCGAAAGATAAAGCAGAAGGCAAAGCCAAGCAGGCAAAAGCTGAAGCTGGTCACGCGATCGAAGATGTAAAAGATGAGCTCAAAAAGAAACTAGACTAAGCCTAATACTATAGGCATTGAGAGGGTCGAGCAACCTGACCCTTTCAAGTATTCCAAATGTTTTAGGAACGGAGGAAAAAAGGTGAGTTTATTGCAGCAGAGTCGCAAAATAATTGCGGGCGTACTTTTGGTATTAATGCTGGCAGTTACTACTGCCTGCGCGCCCAGCGTTTCCGCCCAAAAACCGACTGATGTACCTGTAGCAATTGGTGGCAGTCAGGGTTATTACGCGCAGCTAGAACGTGGCAATACCGCCGCAGGTCAAGATTTTGGTCAATGGGTAACAAAGACGGCTAAGGGCTTGGTTCAGGATGCTTATGTGCGCGACAATAACAAATTGGGAGTTGTAATTACCCCGCAAGTCCGCCCGACTGAAGTGAAAGATTTGGCGAAATCTTTAGCACAAGGTTTTCACCGCAATTTCCCAAATCAGGATGTAAGTGTTTTGGTTTACGCTCCTGACAAAAAGTTGATTTTGACTGCTAAGTACGACCAGCAATCAAATCAGATTGAATACAAGTCTTGACCGAGTTAGCAAGCTTAAATGATAGCCGCGTGGCGGTTTAATATTCCGCAGTTTTTCAAAGGCTAAATCATCTCAATTTAAGACTGAAATGTTGTGTAGATTGGAAGAGAGTTACCATGAGTAGCAGCGATAATTACAAGCGTCAAATCATGAACGATTTAGCCCAGGGCGATCGAGAAATGATGCCGGAGACAACGGGTGAAGATTACGAAAACTTTGACGATTTTGCTCAGAGAACTTCCCCTGCTCAGCGCAAACAATTATTCGGGCGTTCCCTGAATCACGACTCCCTCCCGCCGGCTCAGTTGGAACCGGAATTGCAAAAGGCGATCGCCCAAATTAAGCCAAATGAACGCGACGATGTAGCACGGGAATTCTTCAAGCATTTGGGCAAGAGAGGATTGAACGATCGCCAATTGGAAAAGCAGCTAGGACTTTCTACCCACCACGCCAGCCGCATGAATGCTGACGATGTTACCAAGTTGGCCTCGTTCACCTATCACAATCACCCGGATATTTTCCAAGAAGTGCTAGCCGAACAGCCGAGTTTGATGAAGTTTTTAGGCAATCCAGTTGTTGCTGGTATTTTGGGAATAGTTGCGGCTAAATGGCTCAACAACCGTAAATAATCTTGGATTCAGACACGCTGCAAAGCTGATAGTACGTGCAGCAAATAAAAGGACGATCGCCAGGGCGATCGTCCTTTTATATTTTATATCTAGTCCTGTAGTAAAATAGTAATTGCTCAACCCCCTTGACAAGAAGACAAGATAGACATTAGATCAAGGAATGGAAAAACTCCCCGACTTAAAGCCTACGCACGCGCGTACTTTATCCACATCATTCTCTAATATGGAATCCAATCTAACTTATCGAGCCATTCTTCAGCTTCAGTAGTTTCCCAAATAAAATGAATTGTTTCTGCCCATCTGCCGATACTTCCACTTGGACGCACCTAAACTAATCCCCAACTTTGTCCCCCTGCGGCCCAATGTTACTCCAAATGTCCGCTAATACTTTTGCGATTATCCGTCACTAATAGTCGTTTCGATGATTCCAAATAAATTAGAATCTCTGGATCTAAGGTGCATAATGGCGGCGCATTTGAATCACCCACCCGCAAAATATCTATCTCCGGATCGAGGTTTAAAACAGCACTTTTGAGCTTAGGAGGCAAATTTTCATCGACTAAAAAACGAATTTTCACGCTTAGTTAAGTAACTCCTGTTCTCGCTGTGCTTTGATTGCTCTCAAACGCAATGCTAGAGGAGATGGATTAGCCAACCATTCCTGATAGCGTTCTTCCCGCCACTTCGCCAGCCGCAACATATAAGCATCCATCTGCCTCCGATTTTGCAGATAATAAGTTAGCGTCGCGTAAATTTTCTCTAAATTCAAACTTGGTAATTCTTCCAGAATTTGGTCGGGCGAATATCCATCCAAGTAATATTTAATCACGTCGTCAATGCCGATCCGATGTCCTTTTATGCGGATGTCATCAGGGTCTAGAAATTCAAAATAGTCTTCTAATTGCATCGGTGTATCTCCGAATACTTAGTTAAGCGCATTTAATCATAAATTGAAAAGGGCGATCGACCTTATATAATAGAAACTTGTTTACGATCGCCCTTTATCCCCCTATCATGCTTCAAATCCGCCGTCGTCCCCCCAGCACATCCGTCTCCGTCCTCTACCTCAGCTACCAAATCGCCGTACCCGACGCCGAACCCCAGCACATCCTCGAAGAAATCGTCTGGGAAAAAGAAGCTGAAGTCGCCCAAAAACGCGATCGCACTCCCTTATCCGAACTTCACAAAAAACTCCCCTTCGCACCGCCAACTCGCGACTTTCTTGCCGCCCTTAAAAACGGCAAAACCACACCCGCTATCATCGCCGAAGTTAAAAAAGCTTCCCCCAGCAAAGGCGTAATTCGCGAAGATTTCGATCCGGTGGCGATCGCCCTAGCTTACCAACAAAACGGCGCTAGCTGCATCTCCGTACTCACCGATGAAAAGTTTTTTCAAGGTAGCTTCGACAACCTCGCTAAAATCCGTGCGGCAGTCGATTTACCCTTACTTTGCAAAGAGTTTATTATCTATCCCTACCAAATTTATCTCGCCCGCATTCACGGTGCCGATGCTGTACTTTTAATCGCCGCCATTCTATCTGACAAAGACTTACAATATTTTGTGAAAATTGTCAAGACTTTGGGCATGACAGCTTTAATAGAAGTTCACACTCTCGAAGAACTCGATCGAGTATTAACCCTAGAAGGCGTCAACCTGATCGGTATCAACAACCGTAACCTAGCAGACTTTTCCGTCAGCCTAGAAACCACCAGTCAACTATTAGCCTCCCGCCAAACCGAGATCCAAGCAAAAGGCATCCTCATCGTCAGCGAGTCAGGAATCCACACTCCCGCCGACCTCGCTAAACTTGCCACCGCCGGAGCCGAAGCCGTTCTCATCGGCGAATCTCTGGTCAAGCAGCCAGATCCGGGCGCCGCTTTAGCCTCCCTTGCCGATCGCCCTCCCAGCCTGTGAAAGGCGAGACCGCTTGACAAACCACCCTTAATTCTGATAAAAAATGATTAAGTAGGTAAATAATGAGAATTTCTAGCCTGCATCGACTCAAGCGCTACTGTAAAAAAGAAATAGCACTGAAAGCTATATTGCATAGAAATATTTTGCCAGAAAGCAATTAAATCTATTCTGTAAGCCTGTCGATCGCAAAATTTAGCGTGTCCCACGCACCCAGCCCCGAATATTCGATCGGCAAAGCAGGGGTTATTGTACGGTTAGAAAACAAATAAAAAATCGGGCATCTAATGTTCACCTGTGATGCCTCATGCAATTGCAATGGGGTGTCGGTTCGCTGAGGTATGTTAGCTTTCATGGAGCCAATCCCCCTTCCTTCGTACATTCATTATGAATTGCTACTTCAATTGTTAGAACGCAAAACGATGTTTGCTGTCAGTCCACAATCGCCGCAGCAGCAACAAGTGCACCAACTTATTATTACCCTGCGTAAAGCCCTTGCCATTCAAAAGCAATTAGAACAAAGCTGCGAGCGATCGAACTTAGCGGTAGAACATCGCTGGTCTCTAAATGAAATTAACCACAAGGGAGTTAAAAGTTAAAAAACTTAGAGTATCGACGCGACGTGACGTATCGTATTTGATTTATTCTATATAACTCCCACAGAAAAACTTAGGACAATATCATGGACAACAAATTAATGCTGATGATTCCCGGCCCGACGCCGGTGCCTGAAGCGGCATTGTTAGCGATGGCAAAACACCCGATGGGCCACCGCAGCAAGGAATTTGACGCGATTTTTGCAGAATGTACCGAAAACCTCAAATGGCTGCACCAAACTAAAAGTGACGTGCTGAGTTTAACGGTTTCTGGTACCGGCGCGATGGAAGCTGGGATAATTAATTTCTTGAGTGCGGGCGATCGAGTTTTAGTCGGATGCAACGGCAAATTTGGTGAACGTTGGGCGGAAGTCGCCGAAGCTTACGGTTTAAACGCCGAAATTATTAAAGCTGAGTGGGGTCAACCTTTAGACCCCGAAAACTTCCGCGAAAAACTCGAAGCAGATACAGAGAAGCAAATCAAAGCTGTCATCATCACCCACTCGGAAACCTCTACCGGCGTCCTCAACGACCTCGAAACTATCAACCGCCACGTTAAAGCCCACGGTGAAGCTTTAATTATGGTCGATGCTGTCACTAGCTTAGGTGCGGTCAATATTCCGATGGACGCTTGGGGCATCGATGTCATTGCTTCGGGTTCTCAGAAAGCTTACATGATTCCTCCAGGTTTGGGTTTTGTGGCCGTCAGTCCCAAAGCTTGGGAAGCTTACAAAACTGCGAAACTGCCCCGCTATTATTTGGATTTGGGCAAATATAGCAAAGACGCTGCCAAAAATACCACTCCTTTTACTCCCCCTGTCAATATGTTTTTCGCCCTGCAAGCATCGCTGCAGATGATGAAAACAGAAGGGTTGGAAAATGTTTTCGCGCGGCACAAACGGTTGATGACAACTACTCGCGCTGCTGTCAAAGCTTTAGGTTTGCCGTTGTTTGCTGCTGACGATGCCGCCAGCCCTGCGATTACTTCGGTTATGCCGCCAGAATCCGTAGATGCTCAAAAAGTGCGGACTTTGATGAGAAAGAGATTTGACATTGCTCTCGCCGACGGACAAGACCATTTGAAAGGTAAAATCTTCCGAATCGGTCATTTGGGCTTTGTGTGCGATCGCGATATTCTAGCAGCAATTTCCTCTTTAGAAGTCGTGTTGCAAGAATTGGGTCATGAAGGCTACACTCCTGGTGCCGGCGTTGCCGCTGCTGCCAAATTCTTGGCTGAATCCTAATCCAAGTTATTAAAGGATTTTGGATTTTGGATTCTTTCTAAAATCTAAAATCCTTTTAATATGCTTCGGATAACCAATCAAAGATTTTATCCAACTGTTCGAGAGTGACTAAACCGTATTGCCACAGAACCATCGGCAAGGAATTCGGGTCTTGATCACGCTGCCGCTGTTTGTTATCGCCGACACGTTCGGCGACAGCAATTGACGCGGGCGAAATTGCCAAATCTTCTTGTAAAAAGCGAATTAATCGAGTGTATTTAGCGGGTGCCATGTGATTTCACCTCTAAGTATAGGACACCATTTTCTGATGTGAACCTGATGTTTTTGATGAGTAATAAGCCAGTTTTAAATTTGTCTTGTTACCGTTGATAGCTTTTAAAACGCTATTAGCGGTTGAACTGCCAAACGTAATGCTGAGTGCTACTGTAAAGCTAACCTTTCCCAAAAAGTGAAAGGTTTTGCCATTTTCCTGATGTCGGCCCGATCGACTTGCGATCGCGATCCAACCTAAACTGAATACCTCGGCATCTTTGGAGCGCGAATCAGAATAAATTCTGCTACCTAAAACTACTAAACCAAGTTCAGAGTTTAACTTCATCTGCCGAAATGCAGAATCCGCAAATCTACTTCGGGAAAATTAGTTAGATATTTCGATCAAACCCGAAACTGCTACCAGAAGTTAAGTTTGCCAATTACCGCCAATTAACTTGGCTCGTAGCATATTACTTTAGATAGGTTTAGTAGATTTAGCTCGATCGCCAGAACTTCCAGAGAATTTCTTTTCGTGTTGCTACACCTTGAGGCTGAGTATCGTCTCTCAGGATTGGTAACGAGTCGCTGACTCGTCTCATACCTGCGACCAAGAATCTACAGCTTCCGGAAACAAGCTCAAGTCCTGACTGACTGAGATCGACATCGTAGCAAATCTTTGGGTGTTTGTACTGAATCTTACATTAATATCTTAACAAATTTAATCAATTTTTGTAAAGTTTCTAAATTTTCGTCGGTATTCCGAAGGTAGGGGGAGCTCTGGGCGATGCAAACCGGGGGATTTTGTCTGTCTAGAGGTTTTACTTACTGAAACAGTCCGAAGTTTTACTGGAAAAACTCGATTTCAATACGATCGCCCACTTTGACACCGAGTTCAGCAGCTCGCCCACCCCGGAGTTCAATGACTTGATCGACAGCGGTATTGGGCCCGTAGGTAGGACAAGGATCTGCAGTACAAGGAGGTGCAGAAACTTCGATCGCCTCAACCACCCCATCCCGGATAAAAATCATATCCAGAGAAATCTTGCAATTTTTCATCCAAAAATTGACCCCCCGCGCCGGTTTAAACTCAAACAGCATTCCTCTGTCATCCGGCAAAGAAGTTCTGTACATTAAACCCATAGCCTGTTGTTCCGGTGTTTTCGCCACTTCGAGTTCGATTGGGCGATCGCCTATCCGAGCTCTAGCAGAAACAGGTAGCACTTGACCCGATGTTGTCGCCGTAGGAGACTGATCCGCCAAAATACCAGTAGCACCAGCATTCGCGATCGGTAAAGTCGGTGAACATCCCAGCAAAAATATACTTACTCCAATACCGAGCAAATTAGTTAAATAATTCATATTGATTTTAGATTTTAGATTTTAGATTTTAGATTGGGCATAGGGCATGGGGCATGGGGCATAGGGCATGGGGCATGGGCATTGTTGACTAATGACTAATGACCACTGACCACTGACAACTGACAAGTGACAACTGTCAACTGACTTCTTCAAGCTTCCCGCATCACATAGCCAACACCGCGTACCGTCTGAATCAAACGCTTTTCACCCTCATCTTCAATTTTGAGCCGCAGATAGCGGATGTAAACCTCAATCACATTAGACTCGCCCAAAAAGTCGTAACCCCAAACATTTTCCAGAATTTGTTCCCGAGTCAAAACCTCGCGGGGATGTTCCATCAAATACTTTAACAGCTCAAATTCCTTCATCGTCAGGTCGATCGCCCGTCCATTGCGTAGGGCCCGCCTAGATGCCAAATCCAAAACTAAATCGCCAAACCTCAATTGTTCGTTGCTGCTGTTATCCGGCTGCAAATACAAGCGCACCAACTGCAAAAACTCCTCAGTGCGGTAAGGTTTGAGAAAATAATCATCCGCCCCAGCTTCCAGACAAGCTACGCGATCGTCAACTGTATCACGACCGACCAATAGCAGCACCGGCACCCGATTGCCAATACTTCTGAGGTAAGAACACAGTGACAGCCCCGACTCAGGGCCAAGTATCCGATCGATTACAATCAAAGCTGGCTGCAATTCACGGGCTAAATGTTGGCCTGTGGCGGTGTTAGAAGCTACTACCGGTTCATAGCCGGAGGATTTTAAATCGAGACTCAAGTGTCCGGCGAGAACTTCGTCTGTTTCAACTAGCAGGACACAGGGATTGCGATCGAGAGTAATTGCAGCCATTGAATTGACCTGTGAAGACCATACCTGTTCTAGCACGTCTTAAGGAAGAGAGGGAGAGAGGGAGAGGGAGAGAGGGGGAGAATGGGAGAGTGGGAGAATTACCAATTACCAATTAAACTATTTGGCATTTAAATTGAAGCTCGATCGTCCCGCGCTATCTTGCCCGCGCCACAAGAGTTTAAGTAAAAAGTAGCTTACAAATTAAATGCGCTACAGCTTACCAATTACCAAATTGAATAATTTATGACCATTATCGTATTCGGCAGTATCAACATCGACCTAGCAGCAAAAACTCCCCGGTTGCCGCAGCCAGGGGAAACTATCATCGGTAGCAATTTTTTCACAGCCGGCGGCGGCAAAGGGGCAAATCAAGCCGTCGCCGCCGCCCGTCTCGGCACTTCCACCCACATCATCGGTCGCGTCGGCAACGATAAATTTGCTGAGGAATTATTGACAAATTTACAATCTTATGGTTTAAGTACAGACAATGTATTAATAGACCAAAATACTCATTCAGGAGTGGCAATTATCGCGGTAGACGAGACAGGTCAAAATAATATTATTGTGATTCCGGGCGCGAATAACAATGTCGGTGAAGCAGATATAGAACGTCTCAAAAAAGTGTTAACAACAGCTACATCTTTGCTGTTACAGTTAGAAATTCCCCTGGAAGTTGTCCAAAAAGCTGCGAAAGCTGCTCGTCAAGCGGGGGTGCGAGTTATTCTCGATCCAGCACCGGCTAGGGCGGATTTGCCAGTGGAACTTTATCCGCTAATTGACATTATGACGCCGAATGAAGTGGAAGCGGGCCAGTTAGTCGGTTTTCGGGTGAATGACACGGAAACAGCGATTGTAGCTGCCAAACACTTGCAGGAGCGCGGCGTCAAGAATGTTATTGTCAAATTGGGCGATCGCGGGGCTGTTGCTGTTACTGCGGATGAAACCTTTTTTGTACCGGCTTTTGCTGTAGAGGCGATCGACACTGTGGCTGCTGGCGATGCTTTTAACGGCGGTTTGGCCTCTGCATTAGATGCCGGTCTGTCCTTGTCAGAGGCGGTGCGGTGGGGCGCAGCAGCGGGCGCTCTGTGCACAACTAAAGTGGGTGCTCAAGGTGCTATGTGCGATCGGGCAACCTTTGATAAATTTTTGCAGAATTTAATTTGAATTTGTCAGGTGCCGAAGGCGCACCCTACTTTAACTTGTAAAGCTAATTCGCCGCTGGTTTGCATAATCTCTGTCTGTCCTGTAGTTGAGGGCGAGATAAAGAAGATATTGCCTGTAGGGACACAACTGTCTTCATTGGTATCAACTTAACATTAAACCGATAGTCCGACAGTCCGACAGGGGTTGAAACCCCTGCCTCAAAGCTAAAGTCCTCTCAAGAGGACTGAGAATAAAAATTTTTAAACTCATTATATCATGTCCGATCGATTAACCATAATATCCCGGTCGGGGCGGGTTTTTGAGATGGTCAATTATTGGCAGGTCTTGTTGGCGAACCCTCCCATACAAAAAGCGCGATCGCTCGACCGGACATGATACAGCATATTCCATGTAGATGTAGATTGCGAGAAACCGGGTTTTTTGAACAGAATCAGTAAGGATGCGAGAACTGTAAAGAAACCTGGTTTTTGGGGTGTACTTCATAAACCTGGAATACGCTGTATGAGAATAAAAATTTTTAAACTCATTAGTCCACTTCAGAGGACTTTAGCTATTAGACAGGGAATTCATTCCCTGGCGGACTGCTTTAACTTTAACCATTCGGCCGCTGAATAATTGTTTCAACTACCCGCCGCTTGACTTTTGGATCGATACCAATTAGCCGCACGTATTCGCCGCCGTGTTCCGCCAAACAAGTTTCTAAAGATGCAACCACATCTTTTTCCTGTGCAGTTTTAATCGTCGCGCAACTTTGCCAAGAACCAGTTTTAAATCGGCGATTATCTGCATATTCCATGCCAATTTTGCAGCCTCTTGCTAATAACTGCTTTACTTGTTCCAATACCTCGGAACTCAGCCGCGCCGCATGACCGTTACCCGCTTCAGAACTTGGCTCAACGTAAGCCTTATAATATTTGGATGACGGGTCGTTTAATTCACTTTGCGTGGGCGCAGCAGCAGCAGGGGCATTGGGGGTTCCTTGAACGTTGAAAAGGCGCGATTGGTTGTATTCATCTACTAAGCGCATTTCCTGAATCCGCTTTTGTTGACCCACCATCAAACTGCCCATTTCTATTAAATGAGCGAGGCTGAAATTCGGGTTCTGGAAATCTGGCGCTGCTTCCAAAGTGTTTACCAAACGCTTGGAAACTCGCTCGATTCCTACTTTGTGAATGAATTCGCGGATTTGTTCGTCATAAATGCGCGATCGCAAAGCGCTAAAAAAGTCGATCGCCTGATCGGCAAAATTATCGACTAACGCCACAATATCGGTTTTTGACAATTTGTCAGACTCAAAAATTCCCCCAACAATGCCAATTTTATCATCCCGGCTGGGTTCCCAATAAAACTTTTCCATCCGCCCGTCGCGAATCAGCGGCGCGTACAGCGTAGAAAAATCATTTCCGGTGACAATAATCGGCACTCGGTGCAGTGGCGTACTGTCATAACTTCCCGGTAACTGCACGTTAGTTGGATTATCAGCAATATTCATCAGAGTGGCATTGACCATCTGAGTATTGACAGTATATTGAGTAGTAGTATCGAACCTGCCAGCACCAGCATCCAAATCGTTAATAAAGATGGCGCACATCTCGCCCCGCACCCTAATTTGCTCCGCCGCTTCCCGGTAGCGCAGGCGAATTAAACGCGCCGGATCTCCGGCATCCGGGCTTTCTAATTCCCCACCAGATATCATCACCGGTTCAAAGCCCATCCGCCGAAAAACCAGTTCGGTTTGAAAAGTTTTGCCTTCTCCTTTGCGGCCGTGAATTCCCAAAATTAGGGGAACTCTTACCCCAGGTAAATTTAAAAAGTTCTTAGTGACGTGCACCGCAACTTTATCGAGAAAGTTAGGAGAAATGTAATAACTCATCAGTAGATTTGTGAGGGATTAATTGTTGTTACTGTTATGATTTTATGACAAAACTAACAGCCTGCACCGCTAACCTGGATTTTTACCGTACAATCGAGGTCTGAATATTATGTGTTAAGGAGCGATTCGTGAGTCCAGAAACCTTACTAAAAGAACCAAGCGTGCAAGCCGAAGCCAGTCCCTTCAGTTCTGAGAGCTTCGACAGCTATGTAATGACGACTTACGGGCGTTTTGCGATCGCCCTAGAACGGGGCCTCGGCTGCCGCGTTTGGGATACCGAGGGCCGCGAATATCTCGATTTTGTGGCTGGTATTGCTACCTGCACTCTGGGACACGCCCACCCGGCAATGATTGCAGCGGTAACTAAGCAAATTCAGACCCTGCACCACGTTTCTAACCTTTATTACATCCCCGTACAGGGCGAGCTGGCGAAGTGGCTTGTAGACCATTCTTGCGCTGACAGAGCCTTCTTTTGCAACTCCGGCGCGGAAGCTAATGAAGCGGCAATTAAACTCGCCCGCAAATACGCCCACGAAAAATTAAATATCTCGAATCCGACAATCATTACCGCTGTTGCGAGTTTCCACGGGCGGACTTTGGCGACAATTACGGCAACGGGACAGCCTAAATACCAGAAGGGTTTTAGCCCTTTGGTTCCCGGATTTCACTATGTGCCCTACAACGATATTAGTGCGATCGAAAGTGCGATCGAGGAACTCGACAAAGACGAACGCCAAGTAGCTGCAATTATGCTGGAAGCGCTGCAAGGTGAAGGCGGAGTTCGCCCCGGAGATATCGCCTACTTCCAGCGCATTCGGGAAATTTGCGACGAAAAAGGTATTTTGCTCATTCTCGACGAAGTGCAAGTCGGGATGGGACGCAGCGGCAAATACTGGGGCTACGAAAACCTCGGCATTGAACCGGATATCTTTACATCTGCCAAAGGATTGGGCGGCGGTATCCCGATCGGCGCTATGCTGTGCAAATCTTTCTGCGATGTATTTGAACCGGGAAGTCACGCCAGCACTTTCGGCGGCAATCCTTTTGCTTGCGCTGTAGCTTTGTGCGTTTGCCAAACTTTGGAACGGGAAAACCTTCTAGAAAACGTCCAGCAGCGCGGGGAACAGTTGAAAGCAGGCCTCAACAAGTTGGCGGCCACATATCCGCATTTAATTGCCGAAGTGCGCGGCTGGGGTTTGATTGTCGGGATGGAATTGCAAGCTGACATCGAACTGACATCGGGCGATATCGTCAAATCTGCCATCGCCGCAGGAGTTCTGTTGGTTCCTGCAGGGCCGAAAGTGCTGAGATTTGTCCCGCCGCTGATTGTCACCTCCGCTGAAGTCGATCGAGCTCTGCAGGCAGTGGAGTCAGCCTTGCGTTCTCAAGCGGTACAGTAAAATTTAGTGAGTTGATTTTTGTTAGCTGTAGCGCTGAAACTCGCGCAATATCCTAGATAACTCACTTAGTCCAGGACACACTCTTCCTCAGAAACCGGGTTTCTTTCGAGATTTCTCGTTACTAAACCCAATATTTTCCCAGAAACCCAGTTTCTTAGCGTAAGTCCGATCGGGGTAAAAGTAAACCCGCCCCGCTGCAAGTGTGTCAGGGCGGGTTTTTCAAGTTTAGAACTGTCTGTTAAACCCGCCCTGAAAGACTGACGGCGCTTTGAACCAGGATTTTACTCAAGGCAAGACGCTAATACTATTAGCCATTGCAGGTGCTAATTTCGCTATCTGCGTGTCTGTTGGGACTTGTGAATCCTGATTTAACTATTTCGGGCCCTTCCAACTCAACTGAGTACCGTTATAGTGGGAAGGGCGGGTGACGACGATTGCATCCTCAAGTAATTTTGGGGCTCGCTTTCAAGAGAGAAAATATGTAATCCTCGTCACAAAATTTTTTCGTAATGCTTTGATCGTCAACTGTATATTGTGAGAGAATAGAAGAACCAAGGAGGTGATGTTGATTGCTACACAAGGCTATCCAAGTTCGTTTGTATCCTACCCAAAATAAACAAATACAAGTAGCTTCAACTTTTGGGGGTGCGCGTTGGTGGTCTAATTATGGTCAAAATCAATCAATTGAAGTATATAAAAAAACTGGTAAAGGACTTGGCTACTCCGGTCTCAACACACTTTTACCTGTTATCAAAAAATCCGATGAAAGTGTAGGGTTATGTCAGTATTACAGCCAATTTGGGCAAGCTACTACGCTCAAGCTAACGACTGCATACCAAAAAAAAATTGATGAAGTTGCTGGGTTTTATAATTTCCCATCTCAAGCCAAAAAACTGTTATTTCAGCATCCTAAAAGCGTCAACTTTGTGGGTACTCTAATTTTAGATTATAGGGGAAGAACTAAGACGAAAAAAATAAAGAGATATAGATTAACTGATGGTAAAATTCAGACTTCAATTATTAGTAAAAAATATTCAGAGAAATATCTGGCATCTATACTGACTGAAATCAAAGCTGAGAACCAGAGAACAAAAGAAGGTAGGATTGCGGGCAGTGATTTAGTATTGAAATACTTTGCTATTGTCCCCGATGATGAAAAAGTATCTAAATATGACAATGCCAAGCATTTTGCCAAGCACCAGAAGAACTTGAAGCGCAAGCAGCCAAAGTTTACAGGCCACCAAAAAAAAAGTAATTCTGAATACAAATATAGAAAAGCTGTTGCCAAGGTATGCGAAGGGTTTAGGAATGGGTGGCAAGATTTTCTACATAAACTTAGTTATAAGTTGGTCAGCGATCGCCTCGCGGTCATAGTAGAAAACTTTCATTTCTGGAACAGGATTCGCAATTCCAATTTGGCGAAAGCAAGATCGGATGAGGTTTTGGGAAGTTTTACCAACTTCTTAGCCTACAACTGGGAACGCAAAGGCGGGAACTTAGTCGAGATTGATAGAGGGGTTTCCAGTTCCAAACCTTGTTCTAATTGTTTCCATCAAATGACCGAGATGCCATTAGATATGAGGGAATGGACTTGTCCTCACTGTGCTACCGATCGCGATCGGGAGGGGAATGCACCGATAAAGATGAAAGCAGAAGCTATCAAAACACTAAAGGCGGAAGGTTCAGCCGTTTCGGCTTTAGGATGCGAGGTAAGGCCAAAGGTTGGACGAAAGTCTCAGCTAAGGCACTCGCCTATGAGTACAGAAGCCCCTACTATATTCGGTACTACGATTTAGGGGTGGGTAGTTCACTTGGTTGCACAGAATCAGCGCTCCTATGGTTAATAGTTTGGCGGAATGCACGATGGACGAACAGCGTCGCAAAACTGATGTTAATATGCTCCAAGCGCTGCTGGAAAATCCTGGGGACTCAGGAATAGATTTGATTTTGAGGACGAACCCAAAGTCGATCGACTTTGGGTTCGTGCAAACGCTTTATTTGGAAGAACCGGCACTGACGCGAGAAAGTTTGCTGAAAGCTGCAAAATTTTTCCAAAGGGCGATCGCACCCTTAGAATCTGCAAAAGGGAATTATAAATTGCCCGCAACCGGGGCAGCATATCTGGCTTTTTTAGCAGAAGTATTGCAGGCAGTGGCGCGCGGCGCTGATTCGCAGCACCTGTACTCGCTGCTGAGAAACAATTTAGACAAACTCGACCAGAATTTCGCACAACTGCTGCGCCACTGGGCCACTTTGGTGCTCCCTGCTGCCAAAGAATCGGAGACTAGGCGCATTGCAGCGTTAATCGGCAATCTGAGCAACAAAATTGGGCGGTTTCCCCTCGGCAGCAAGGCTCATAACTTGGAAATCGAAATTGCCGGTTACGAAACAGTTGCTAAGGTGTTTACCCGCAAAGACTTTCCCCAAGAATGGGCGGTGATGCAAAACAATCTGGGCAACGCTTATAGCGATCGCCCCAAAGGTGATAAGGCTCAAAATATCGAACAGGCGATCGCTTGCTTTGAAAATGCCCTACAAGTACGCACGCCCGAACATTACCCGGAACAGTGGGCGACGCTGCAAAACAATCTGGGCAACGCTTACAGCGAGCGTCTCAGGGGAGCTCCGGCAGACAATCTAGAACAGGCGATCGCCTGCTATCAAAACGCACTGCGAGTTCGCACCCGCGAAACTTTTGGGGAAGAGTGGGCGAGCACTCAAAACAATCTCGGCCGTGCTTACAGCCGCCGACTGCGGGGCAACCGAGCCCAAAATCTGGAACTGGCAGTCGCTTGCTACCAAAATGCTTTGCAAGTCTACAACCGCAAGGTGTTTCCCCGGCGTTGGGCCACAACTCAAAATAATTTGGCAAATGCTTACTGCGAGTTGCTGGGGGGCAACCGAGCCGAAAATCTGGAATACGCGGTTACGTGCTATCAGAGAGCTTTGCAGGTGCGGACTCGGGAAGCTTTTCCGCAGCAGTGGGCAACGACTCAGAGGAATTTGGGCCGGGTGTTTGTCGATCGCATCAAAGGCGATCCGGTGGAAAATATGGAAATGGCGATCGCCTGCTATCAAAATGCTTTACAAGTCTACACCCGCATCAAATTTCCCGAAGCCTGGGCTTCGATCCAAACTTACCTCGGTAGGATATACAGTCGGCGCGTGAAAGGGGAAAAAGCCGACAATATGGAAATGGCGATCGCCTGCTATCAAAATGCTTTGCTCTTTTGCAACCGCCAAAAATCTCCCGAACGCTGGGCTATGCTGTGTGCCTACCTCGGCCGCGCTTTCTGCGAACACGTGAAAGGGGAAAAAAACCGCAACCTCAAAAGCGCGATCGCCTGCTATCAAAATGCGGGCGAAGTCTACACCAGGCAAGCCTATCCCAACCGCTGGGCAATGCTACAAATTTATCTCGGCAGGGCTTATTCGCAACTGACCGAGGCGGAAAACTTGTCCCACATGGAAAGCGCGATCGGCTGCTATCACAGCGCCTGTCAAGTCTACACTCGCGAAACCTATCCCCACCGCTGGGCTGAAATTTTATTTTATTTGGGTCAAGCTTACCGAATTCGAGGCGACTTGCTTCGCGCCTACGGGGTTTTTACTGCTGCGGTCGATACTGTGGAATTCTTGCGTTGCGAAGTTGGGGTTGATACAGTCGATTTTGGCGATCGGACGAGTACCGCAAAAGTCAAATTAACCCGCACCTGGGCTGGACTCTATAAATGCCTGGTGCAAGTTGGCCTCGAACTCGGCGCCAGCCAACCTGAATATTACGCTAAGGCTCTGGAATACGCCGAACGCCACAAAAATCGGAATTTGGTACAACTGCTGGTTAAATGTCACTTGACTCCGAAAGCCGAAATTCCTGCAGCGGTGCGAAGCGAGTTGGAGTCCCTGCAACTGGAAATAGCGGGGGAACAGCGGCACCAAGAACAGGGAGAACCTGAGCCGAACACGACCTTGATTTCTGAGGGCGATAGCCAAGGTTTGAACAGCGGTTCTCTGCTGCCGAACTCGGACTTCATGCACTTAAATCAATTGTGGAAGCAGTTGGATAGGTTGATTGCGCGGGAGGTGCAGGCAAACGACCCTTTCTTCAGCCTCGCTCACAAAGTTGAACCGATCGCTTTTGAGCAAATTCGCCAATTGTTGCCTGATGACAATTGCGCTGCTGTGGTGTGGGCGAGTTTGGGGGAGTTGCTGGTTGCTTTTGTGGTGGTAAAGAGTGCACAATATCCCGCCGTTCACCTGTGTTCGCCGGAAAATGCTTTGGCTGCCGAAAGTTGGAGCCAGGAGTACCTCACCGCTTATTCTGAACAAAAAGGTCGCTGGATCAATCATCTCCCGACTCGCCTCAAACGCTTGGCTACGATGCTGGAAATCGATCGAGTGGTGGCGCTGATTCCTGATAATTGCGATCGGCTGATTTTTGTGCCGCACCGATTTTTGCACGCTTTGCCACTCCACGCTTTGCCTTTGGCGGGGAGAGACGGGTTTGAGGACGGTGGGGGAATTTTTAGGTCTGGGTGGAGCGATCGCAGCGGTTTTGAGGTGGAAACCTACAGCCTTTCGGATTTTTCTCAAAGTTCGTCTTTTGGCGACGTTGCAGCGCCTACTACTTCTTTGATTGATCGATTTCCCGGAGGAATTCGCTATGCTCCTAGCTGTCAGCTATTGCTGTTGAGACAAAGTGCACACGGAGCGGCTATTGGTCGGTACAAACCAGGTTTGCAGCAGCTTTTGGCAATTCCAACTTTCACCAGAGATGCGTTCTACAGCAACATTGAAATCGGCACTATTTCCCAGTATTTTGCCACTACAGAAGTTGTGCGCCATAAGCCGGCAATTAAAGAGGCTTTTTCCCAAGAAATCTCTGCTAATAATGGGAATTTGCCCCAGGAAATAGGGCAGTTGCCGCAGAAAAAATGCGCTCATTTTGCTTGTTTTAGTTTGCTTAATTTGGCTTGTCCTCTGAAATCCGCAGTGTTTTTGAGGAATGATTCTCTGAGTTTGGAGGAAATTTTTAATCTGGATTTTAGACAATATTTTTTAGTTACTTTATCGGGTTGTGAAATTGCCGCTGGCGGAGTTAGCGGTGCTGGAGGAGATTTTGTGGGTTTGTCGGCGGGTTTGTTGTATGCTGGCACGTCTAGTGTGGTTAGCAGTCTGTGGAAGGTGAACGATGTTTCTACGCTGCTGCTGACGAGCAAGTTTTATGAAAATCTGCGACGGTTTTCTCGGTTGCAGGTGGGAGATGTGGCGATCGCGTTGGGGGACGCTCAAAGGTGGCTGCGGGATTTGACTAGCGAGGAATTGGAGGTGTTGCTGGCGGATTTTCAACCTCAAATTTCGCAAATGTTCGATCGGCTTTCTCAAAGTTCTCGCCTGATTGCGGAGGCTTCTTTGCAGCAAATTCGCAACCGCAAACCCTATCCTTTTGCCAATCCTTATTATTGGGCGGCTTTTACTGCGGCTGGGGTTTAGTTATTATAGTTATTTCAAATAAAAATGAGACACTAAGTTGCACAATAAGCGCGAATAATCTCATCAAGAGATGTGGCAG